>DBRO01000011.1:0-3287 GCA_002306005.1 Ruminococcus sp. UBA1366
TTTTTCAGCCGACAACCGGCTGGAATCCTGTGGAATACAAAGTCCATTATAGCGCATGATTGTGTTCAAACTGTGATTATGTGCATAAATTTTTTAATTTTTTAAAGAAAACTGGTTTGGTCAGGATCTTCCACGTCCTTTGCAAAACATCCTGCCGCCGGCAAATTCTTAATCCGGTATTTTTGCAATTCGCCCGCTTGTTCTTCCGTCAGCAAAAATGCCCGATCCACTACGGATTTCGCTTTCAGCGTCATTGCCTGCACGCCCTGCGTGTCGCGGGTGGATTTTGGCAGCATCAGTGCCGTATCAAAAACCACCGCTCTGCCGTTGGAACTTCGCAGCATCAGTTCACCGTTTTCCGCCACAAAAAATACATTGACCAGCTTTGCCTTCGCGCTGTACGCATTGGCAAGCTTTTTGCGGTTGGTTTTTGTTTCGTAAGCCGAAAGCGGCACCTTAGCGACCTTGCCGTTTTCGTACACAAAAATTAAATACCCGCTGTAATCGGCAGTTACAATCATCGCGAAAGTATTTTCGCCCTCGTCAAAGCCCAGCTTGGCGGGAATGTACTCGCCCATCACGCTTGCTTTGGTATCCTCGAACTGCGATGCGCGGGTTTTATACACATTTGCCGAATCAGAAAAGAACAGCAATTCCGCCTTGTTGGTGGATTCCACCTGCGTGACGACATAATCCCCGTCCTTGAGCTTTTGCTCGCCGGACATCCTCAGCGACTGCGGCGTGATTTTCTTGAAATACCCGCTTGCGGTAAAGAACAAATGACAGGGATAATCCGGCGTGTCGTCCTCCGGAATTTCCTCGGAAATATCCTCAAACACAAACATAGAACGGCGGGGTTGCCCGTATTTTTTCGCCGCATCTTTCAACTCGCAAATGATAATCTCTTTCATCCTGCGTGAACTGCCCAGAATTTCTTCTAAATCGGTAATTTCCGCCAAAAGCTGTGCAATTTCCTTGGTGCGGTTCAGGATATATTCCCGGTTTAAGTGCCGAAGTTTGATTTCCGCCACATACTCCGCCTGAATTTCGTCAATAGAAAACCCAATCATTAGGTTGGGAACAACTTCGCTTTCCTCCTCGGTCTGGCGCACAATTTGGATGGCCTTATCGATATCCAGCAGGATTTTTTCCAGTCCCTGCAAAAGGTGAAGCTTTTCGCGCTTTTTCTTGAGGTCAAATTCCGTGCGGCGGGCAATACAGCCCTTGCGGAATTCCACCCATTCTTTCAAAATCTCATACACGCCCATTACTTTGGGATAACCGTTCACAAGGATATTAAAATTGCATGAGAACGTATCCTGCAAAGGCGTTAGGCGGAACAGCTTCTGCATGAGCTTGTCCGGATCTGTGCCGCGTTTTAAGTCGATGGCAATTTTTAAGCCGCTTAAATCCGTTTCATCGCGAATGTACTGGATTTCGCGGATTTTGCCGATTTTTATCAGCGCGACGATTTTCTCAATAATCGCCTCTATTGTGGTGGTTGGTGGAATTTCCGTGACTTCCAGGCAATTCGCCGCCTTGTCGTAACGGTATTTGGCACGGACTTTCACCGAGCCGCGGCCGGTACGATAGATTTTCTCCAGCTCTGCCTCATCGTATAAAATAAACGCGCCGCCGGGGAAATCCGGCCCTTTGAGGGTTTCCAGCGCGTTGTAATCGGGATTTTTCATCAGTGCGGCGGTAGTTTCACACAGTTCCGCCAAATTAAACGGGCAGACCGAGCTTGCCATAGAAACGCCGATACCGGTGTTGGCATTCACCAAAATAGACGGGAATGTTGCCGGCAACAACACGGGCTCCTGCGTAGTGTTGTCGTAATTCGGTACAAAATCCACGGTATTCTTGTCAATTTCGCGGAACAGTTCCGCACAAATGGGTTCCAGCTTAACTTCCGTATACCGGCTTGCCGCATATGCCATATCCCGCGAATACGCTTTGCCGAAATTGCCCTTGGAATCCACATACGGGTGCAGGAGCGTCTCGTTGCCACGCGTCATCCGCACCATGGTTTCGTAAATCGCCGCATCCCCATGGGGATTGAGTTTCATGGTTTGTCCCACCACGTTCGCGGATTTTGTCCGCGCACCGGTGAGCAGTCCCATTTTATACATGGTGTAAAGCAGCTTGCGATGGGAAGGCTTAAAGCCGTCAATTTCCGGAAACGCGCGCGAAACAATGACACTCATTGCATACGGCATAAAATTCGTTTCCAGCGTAACGGCAATGCTTTCCTCTACGACCTGTCCGGCACCCTCAATATATGCGTTGGACTTCGCTTTGGGCTGTATGGGTTTGTTCTTCTCTTTTTTTGCCATGAAATGCTTACTGCCTTTCCTTTATGGAATCGCGGTTTCCTAACTAATATCCGCCATCTCCAAATAGTCCTTGCCGTTGTTGGAAATAAACTCTTTGCGTGCCTGCAAATTTTCCCCTTCCAGCATATCAAACATATACGCGGTATGCTCTGCCTCGTCCGGCATCACATGAATCAATCGACGGGTTTCGGGGTTCATGGTCGTCAGCGCCATCATTTCCGCCTCATTTTCCCCCAATCCTTTGGAACGTTGAATGGTGTACTTGGTATCACCCAGCATGGCAAGAATCCGCACCTTTTCGCGCTCATCGTAGGCAAAATAGGTTTTCTCTTTTGTTGTAATTTCAAACAGCGGGGATTCCGCGATATACACATAGCCTTTTTCAATCAGCGTGGGGGTCAGCCGGTACAGCATGGTTAAAATCAGCGTGCGAATTTGAAATCCGTCCACATCCGCATCGGTGCAGATGACGATTTTATTCCAGCGCAGGCCGTCCAAATGGAACAACGACAGCTCTTTGTTCGCCTTGGTTTTTACTTCCACACCGCAACCCAGTACTTTGATAATATCCGTAATAATCTCGTTTTTAAAAATCTTATCATAATCGGCTTTCAAGCAATTGAGGATTTTTCCCCGTACCGGAATGACCGCTTGAAACTCCGCGTTGCGCGCCATTTTGACCGAACCCAGCGCCGAATCGCCCTCCACAATGTAAATTTCCCGCTTGGTAACATCCTTGGAACGGCAGTCCACGAATTTTTGCACCATATTGTTTAAATCAATTGAGCCGGCAAGCTTCTTTTTCAGGTTCAGGCGGGTTTTTTCGGCATTTTCCCGACTGCGCTTATTCACCAAAACCTGCTCCGCAATTTTTGTCGCCTCATCGGGGTTTTCCAGAAAATAAACCTCCAGCTGATGCTTTAAAAACTCCGTCATGGCTTCGTAGATAAA
>DBRO01000011.1:3300-4350 GCA_002306005.1 Ruminococcus sp. UBA1366
ACATCGGTGAAGTTGATTTTGCTTTCGTTTTTCAAATACTTATTGCCGCTTTTTAAGTAGCTGTCTATCTGCGAAACAAACGCCTGCTTCACCGCCCGCTCCGGCGAACCGCCGTATTCCAAAAAGCTGGAGTTGTGATAGTACTCCGTCAGCTTCACCTTGTTAGAAAACGTAAAGCAAACCGCCAACCGGACTTTATATTCGTCCTTATCGGCCCGGTCACGGCCCTTACGCTCCGCAGTGCAGGTCTGGATACTCGTCAGCGCATTTTCTCCCACAATTTCCTGCACATAGTCGGAAATCCCCTCATGGTACAGGAAAGTTTCTTCTTCAAACGAGTCATTCTCCCGCTGTGTGCGGAACACAAACTCAATGTTCGGATTCACAACCGCCTGTTTTTTCAGTATATCCCGAAAGTACTCGTCCTCTATCGCAATCTCAGTAAATACGTCCAAATCCGGCCGCCAGCGCGTGCGGGTACCGGTTTTTTTGCGATTGGTTTCCTGCTTTTGCAAGCCGCCCACGTTTTCGCCCTTTTCGAAATGCAGGTTGTACTGAAAGCCGTCCCGCACAACCTCCACGTCCATAAATTCGGACGCATACTGTGTCGCACAAGCACCCAGCCCGTTGAGTCCCAGTGAGAATTCGTAATTTTCCCCGCTGTTGTTGTCATACTTTCCACCGGCATACAGCTCACAGTAAACCAGCTCCCAATTATACCGGTTTTCCGCCTTGTTAAAATCCACCGGACAGCCGCGCCCAAAATCCTCGACTTCCAATACATGGTCGCGGTATTTGGTAATCACGATACGGCTGCCATTGCCCTCTCGCGCCTCGTCAATGGAATTGGAAAGAATCTCAAAAAACGAGTGCTTACAGCCCTCCAGCCCGTCCGACCCAAAAATAACTGCCGGCCGCTTGCGCACCCGATCCGCGCCTTTGAGGGATACGATGGTTTCATTGCTGTAGGTATTTTTTTTCGCCATTCGTTGTTCCGTTACCTTTCTGTTTGTGTGCTTTCGCTTTCTAGTGCAGCCTCTTTTGTGGGTT
>DBRO01000011.1:4506-7575 GCA_002306005.1 Ruminococcus sp. UBA1366
GCACAGCCGGTGAGAAATTTCTTGTTCTGTGTCATAAGCAAAGCCTTCTTTCCTGTATTTTCACGCATAACTATTATTATTATACCAAACACAAAGCGGTTTGTAAACACCCACCTTACAATTTTGCAACTTTCTCAATTTTACAAAACCGCGGCTTTGCCATAAATAAAGCGCGAAAATCAAGATTTCCGCGCTTTATTGCTTTTATTAATGGATTTGCTCCAGTCTGGAGAGAAACTTCCCCATCAAGGCATTGCATGCTTGCACCTGCGCCGGCTGGGAGAGTATCTCCACGGCGCTTTGCACATACGGCGCATCTACCAGTTCATCCGCGCAGTTTTCCACTAGATTATGCAAAATCTCCGGTGTGTTTTCCATGTGGAACTGAAAGGCAAACACGCGGTTTTCGTAACAAAAGCCCTCATGCGCACAAACGGGACTTTCCGCAAACAGCACCGCGCCCTCCGGCAGGGTGCTGAACGTATCCCCATGCCATTGGAACACCACCGGTTCAGCCGGAAAATCCACCAGCGCGGAGATTTGCTTTGCCGCAGCAGTCATCTTCACGGGGAACCAGCCGATTTCCGGCTCGGCGTTTTTGGTAACCTTTCCGCCCAATGCCGCACAAATCAGCTGCGCACCAAGGCAAAAGCCCAGCACGACTTTTCCTGCTGTTACTGCCTGCTGAATAAACGCGGTTTCTCCGGCAAGCCACGGGTATTTTTCGTACTCATAAATGTTCATCGGGCCGCCCATCACAATCAGCCAGTCAAAATCCATCTGCTCCGGCAATGCATCACCCCGCCAAAAATGCGTATAGGTAACGGCATACCCTTTTTGCTCCGTCCAATCCAGCATACTGCCGGGCATTTCAAACGCAACGTGGATCAAACAATGAATTTTCATTGGCACCTCCGTAGTGTCACATAAACTCGTTTTCCGTAAAATCCGTATCCGGTTTTTTCTTCAGCTTACTGCGGTCGAATTTGTAATGAAACGGTAAAATAACCGTTGCAATATTTTTGTGCAAACTCAAATGCCGTTCTAAAAAATACGTAGTCTGGTTGTGCAGCACATGATCCACCCAGTGTTCGGACATGAATTTAATCAACACCACCGAAATATTTTGACCGCGCTTGAGCAGACGTTCCCGTTCCCACAAATACTTGTCCAGCGGTTCGATAATATCTCGGTAAGGTGTAAGAATGATTTTCAGCTCAATCGGGATGTTGAAAGTTTCCCATTTTTTTCGCAATGCCTGTGCGTGTTCGGCGTGCCGGCAGATGTGCAATGCCAGAATATCCGACGAAATCGCAGTTGCGTAATTCACGGCTTTTAAAAACGGCTTGTTGATGTCATGCACCAGCAGAATCACCTGTGTTTGGCGCTTTTCCGTCTTGTTATAATGCGGCTGAAAACTCCGGAGTGTCAGTTGTTTTCCCACAAAAGCATAGTGTTTTTGAATCAGCCCCATTACTAGCATCAACGCAGGCATAACAATTGCCAGCAGCCATGCACCGTCTAAAAATTTTGTCACAAACACAATACAGGAAACCAGCGCCGTGACCACAGCACCGATGCCGTTGAGCCAGCGTTTGTACCGCCAGCCCTCAGCGCGGGTTTTGTGCCAGCGTACCAACATACCTGCCTGCGCAAAGGTAAAAGAAACAAACACCCCCACAGAGTACAGCGCAATCAGGCTATTGACATTTGCCTGATACAGCAGAATCAACAAACCCGCCGTGACGGCAATAAACAGAATCCCGTTCGAAAAACTCAACTTTGTGCCGCGCTGAGAAAACTGCCGCGGAACCAGTCCGTCATGCGCCAGAATATACAGCAAATGCGGTAATCCGCTGAACGCGGTGTTGGCGGCAAGGATTAAAATCAAGGTCGTAAAGAGCTGGAAGATGTAATAAATCACTCCCCGCCCAAACACCGCCGCCGCCATCTGAGAAAGCACGGTGTGTCCATCCAGCGGAAGCACTTTCAAACGTTCGGCAAGAAACGTTGCGCCGCTGATGAGGAAAACGATAATGCCCGCCAATGTCATCAGGATTTTCTTCGCGTTTTTCGCCGCCGGCTCGCGAAAGCTGGAAACGGAATCGCTCACCGCTTCGATTCCCGTCATAGCAGAACAACCGGTGGAAAACGCTTTCAACACCAGTAAAAGCCCAATACTCTGCCCCAAACTGATTTGTTCGCTTCCCGTATAGGAAAGGGGAACCAGCTGCCCGGAAAAGGCTTTTATCAAGCCAACCACAATCATCAGCGCCATCAGCAGAATAAATGCATAGGTCGGAATGCCAAACACCCGGGAGGCATCCTGCACACCGCGCAGGTTCATCAGCGTAATAAAACCAAGAAACAGCAGAGCGATGAGGATGCGTTCGTCCTCCGCTGCGGGAATTGCCGAAACAACCGCCGCCGTCGCCGCACTGATACTAACCGCAACCGTCATGATATAATCAATAATCAACGCTGCCGCCGTCACAAGAGAAGCTTTTACACCCAGATTCTGCTTGGTAACAATATACGCACCCCCGCCGCCGGGATAACTATCAATAATTTGCAGATAGGATATGACAATAATGCAGAGCAGTGCCAAAATGGCAACCACCAGCAAAGGCAGGTAGCCAAATGCCGCCATGCCCGCCGCCGGCACCAAAATTAACAGCATTTCTTCAATAGAATACGCAACGGACGACACCGCGTCACTGGACATCATCGGCAAGCCCCAGATGCGTGACAGCTTTTCTTTCTTTAATTCACTGTTTTTTAAAGGCTTTCCCAGCAGAAAGGTTTTTAATTTCCCCATGTTTTTGACCGTCCCGAAAAGATACGGTTTTCTCCTTTTATTTCATATGGATGGTAACGGATACGAACCCGTGATTGAAATACTGAAAAAACGATCGTCAAAACCATCCATGCGCGTTTTGCAATTTTTTTAAGGGTTACTAATCCCATTTTGTATTTATTATAAGCAATCTGCGTGATTTGTCAATCAGTAGAATTCCTAAATTTTGCACAAAATTGCGCCGCGTTTTTATGAAATTAATGCTGATTCAA
>DBRO01000011.1:7594-7929 GCA_002306005.1 Ruminococcus sp. UBA1366
ACGACCAGCACCGTAACGGCAAAGCCAACGGTTTGTCCCATAAACATATTTTGATGAGAAATAACCGACTGCAAATCCATGTTGGCAAACATCGTGTAGCGCACCCAGTCCTGATTAAACACCAGCTTGAGAATCTTCACACCCGTCTCGCCCGCAAACATGGCGAACATACTGATAGCAATCGCAAAGCCGGAGCTTTTCAACAAGGCAGAAACCGCAAATGCAATCGTTGCTGTCATAACAAGATAGATAAAGTCAAAGAAATAGCTTTTCATGGTAACCCAGAACGGGGAGGAAAGCACAAGTCCGTTGTTGTCGTACCAGATATACTGATT
>DBRO01000011.1:7971-12484 GCA_002306005.1 Ruminococcus sp. UBA1366
CGGCTGACGGGGTTGATCAGCAGGAATTTTATCGTTCCCTGTGAGAATTCGTTTGCAATAATACTGCCCGCAACAATGATAATCAGCAGAGATGCAAACGAAACAATCGTCGTGCTGTAATTCACGCCGTACCACAGGCTTGGCAGGCTGTTTTCATTAAAAGCAGAATAGTCCGTGGTAGTGCCGTCATCATCCAGCAAGGTCGCTGATTGAATTTCAAACGCGGGGTTGTTAGAAACTTTGTTTTGAATCATATAATCGAGTACGTCCACTATGCCTGATGCTTCCTGATATTGCGTGGGCAAATCGGCGCGGTTTGTGCCGTAAATCGCCTCGCCCTCCAGTTTTGTGGCATACTGATCCTGCAAGCTGTCTACCAATCCGCTAAAATAACTGCCGTCCTTCGGCAGATGATTGTCCAGCCGGTACTGATAGGCATAAAGTTCCGCCTGTGTAAACGTATCCTCTTCGGAAGGCGTGCCAATCTGTTCAATTAAATATGTATAATACCCCTGCCAGTCATTATTTTGAATAAATCCGTCCAGCTTGTTATAGGTTGCCGTGTCCAGCGTTCCCTCGCCGGGGAACATCAACGTTGCACATTCGCCTTGCCATGAACGCAAGTCCAGATTGTTTTTAGTATAATACTCCTTATACTTCGTGCTATCGATGTTTCCAGTCGTCATCATTTCACTGGAATTGTTGGTATCGGTTTCTTCCACACCCGCCATACTCAAACGCATAATGCCGGTCAGTCCGATTGTTCCCAGCACCAGCAGAGCAATCATCACCCAAGTATAAACCCGTTTCAGGATTTTAACATACTCGTTTTTCACAAGTCCGTGAAATTTACGCAATCTGGTCACCCCCCGTATTGGTCATGGCAATAAACACGTCTTCCAGACGCTTGTTTTCTTTCAGTGCAACTGTATACAGCCGAATTTTTGCCGTAACAATTGCTTCGTTTAAATCTGCAATCTGCTCCAGTGCGGTTTCCCGCGGGAGAATCAATTCCAACCTGCCATCCTCAGCAAGCTTGACGGAATCAAATCCCTTTTCACGAATCAGCTCCGTCGCCTTTTCCGGCTCGGAAACATGCAGAACATAGTCGCTTGTGCTGGTGTTGGATGCTGCAACCATTTCCTCCACGGTTTGCACGCTGAGCATTTTACCTTCCACAATAATGCCCACGCGGTCGCACATCAATTCCATTTCGCTCATCAAATGGCTGGAAACCAGCACGGAAATGTTCTCCTCATGGGCAAGCCCTTTGAGAATATCGCGCAGTTCTTTAATACCGGCGGGATCCAGTCCGTTGGTGGGTTCGTCCAATATCAGTAGTTTTGGATGGTGCAGCAGTGCCTGCGCCACACCCAGCCGCTGACGCATACCCAGCGAATACTTGCTGATTTTCTCGTTGATTCGCTTAGAAAGCCCCACCAGCGCAACCACTTCATCAATCCGCGTTTGCGGAATCGGACTGCCGTCCGGCATGGTGCGAATCCGCGCATACTGCCGGATATTCTGCATCCCTGTGAGGTGCTTGTACATCTCGGGGTTTTCCACAATCGCGCCGATGGAACCGATTGCAGTTTCAAAATTCTTTTGCAGGCTTTTGCCGTCAATTAAAATTTCTCCGCTGTCGATGGAAAGCAGCCCAACAATCATTTTAATGGTGGTGGTTTTTCCGGCGCCGTTCGGACCTAAAAAGCCGAACACTTCGCCCTTTTGTGTTTCAAAGCTAATGTCGTGCAAAATCTGCTTTTTGCCCATGGTTTTATTCAATCCATGTATGGTAAGCGCGGCGGTGCTTTCCGCCGGCTGTAGGTTTTCCGTCATAAAAGCGCTTCCTTTCTATCAATGATTTCCAGCTAAAACGACACCAGTTTCCAGCCGTCGTCGGTATATTGCAGGTAGGCGGTCATATAATTCATTTCTGAACTGGTTGCGGATTTCATCGGTTCATTTTCGTCCGGAACAACCTCCTCGCCGTTTTCATCGTATTCTGCATTTTCCCACGAGGAATCATAATCAGAGCCGCCGTAACCGCGTAGATCATCCAGCGTAATCGAACCGGTATAGGTATAGGTATCCGTATAAGTAAATGTCACCAGCGCAAGATTTTTGGCTTCAAATTTCACGTCCTCCACGTTCACGTCAGAAATCGTGCGTGCGGAAAGATAACCATTTTCTCTGTTATAGTTTGCCATGCTTGCCAAATCCTTTAAATTGATACCGCTGCCCGACATACTGCTGGCAATCATGTTATCGTCCGCATCAAAAAACACCCAGTACTCTTGGAGCGAATTGTATAGGCGTTCCTGATACTCCGCGTCGATTAAGGCTTGTTTTTGCGCCCATGCCGTATTGTAATCAATATCCGTTACAATGGTCTGGTCTGCGGGCTGTGTCAGCGTTTGCTGTGCGTAAGCGTTGAGGTAGTCCTCTAAGAACGGCTGAATGTCCTCCTCGTATTTGCTCATGCGGGTATAGGATACCAGCAGTTGAATGGCGAGCGCAAGAATGAGCAGCAGTGCCAGCAAAACACCGCGGTTGATTCTGCGCCAAACCCGTTTTCCCTTCATGTCCGAACTCCTTTCCTGTTTTGGACTTTTCATTAAAAATTCGCGTAGTGTATTAGTATGTTAGTACAATGATATCACAATGTTTCCCTTTTGTCAAGTATTCTTTTCAAATTATTTTGCTGCAAGAAAAACCCCCGCACTGTGATTTCACAATGCAGGGGNNTGCAGCACATGATGTGCTTTTTCTGAGCCGGGCTTGCCAAAGTAGGTTGCGTACAGTTCCTTGATGGCTGGGTTTTCGTGGGATTTGCGGATGGGCATTGCGCTGTCCAAATCGTACAGCACCTTGGCGCGCAAGGCACGGATATCCACCGTGTTCCGCACCGGACCGGGCTGCTGGGGCTGTCCGCCGCCGTTGACACAGCCGCCGGGGCATCCCATGATTTCAATAAAGTGATAATCCGCTTCGCCGTTTTTCACCTTATCCAGCAGTTCCTTGGCATTTGCCGTGCCGGAAGCCACCGCGACCTTCACATCCATGCCCGCGACATGGTAGGTTGCTTCCTTAATGCCCTTGGTGCCGCGCACTTCGGTAAAGTCCAGCGACTGCAATTCTTCGCCGGTCAGGGTTTCCACCGCCGTTCTCAGCGCGGCTTCCATAACGCCGCCCGTGGCGCCAAAAATTACCGCCGCACCCGTGGAAATACCCAGTGGGTTATCAAACTGCTCGTTCGGCAGTTTTAAGAACTGCAAGCCCGCACGGTCAATCATTCTGCCCAACTCCCGCGTGGTCAGCACGATATCCACATCCGGCACGCCTGCCGCGTCCTCATGCTCTCTGCCGATTTCAAATTTCTTCGCCGTGCAAGGCATGACCGCCACAACAACGACATTCTTGGGATCCAGTCCCATTTTTTCGGCGAAATACGTTTTCGTGGTTGCGCCGAACATTTGCATCGGCGATTTGCAGGAAGAAAGATTCTCCGTCATTTCGGGGTAATAGTATTCGCAGAACTTAATCCAGCCGGGCGAACAGGAGGTAATCATCGGCAGTTTGCCGCCGTTTTGCACTCTCTCCACAAATTCGTTGGCTTCTTCCATAATGGTTAAGTCCGCGGCAAAATCCGTGTCGAAAATATAATTGAAGCCCAGTCTTCTGAGCGCTGCCGCCATTTTGCCTTCCACATCCGTGCCGATGGGCAAACCAAATGCCTCGCCCAAGGCAGCGCGAACCGCCGGTGCGGTCTGCACAATTACGGTTTTGTTTTCATCGGCAATTGCCGCGAATACATCGTCAATGTTATCCTTTTCGGAAAGCGCGCCCACCGGACATACCGCAATGCACTGTCCGCAGGAAATGCACGCCGTGTCCGCCAAACCGGTTTCAAACGCGGAGGAAATATGGGTTTTAAAGCCGCGCTCGTTCGCGCCGATTACGCCAACCGACTGTACATGATCGCACACCGCAGAGCAGCGGCGGCAGAGAATGCATTTGTTGTTGTCGCGGTACATATGCGCCGCGGAAGTATCAATCTCGTACTTCATTCTCGTTCCGTTGAAGTAATTTTCATCGTCCACGCCCAGCTCCTTGCAGAGCTTTTGCAGTTCGCAGTTGCCGCTCCTTACGCAGGAAAGGCACTTTCTGTCGTGGTTGGAGAGAATCAGCTGCAGTGTTTTTTTGCGGGAATCCAGCACCTTGGGTGTGGAAGTGAAAATTTCCATGCCCTCATTGACCGGATACACGCAGGAGGCAACCAGACTTCTAGCGCCCTTGACTTCCACCACGCAAATCCGGCAAGCGCCGATTTCGTTGATATCCTTTAAAAAACACAGCGTGGGAATTTCAATTCCGGCTGCTCTTGCCGCCTCAAGAATCGTCGAACCCTTGGGGACCTGCACGGACGCGCCGTTGATTTTCACGTTCACCATGTTATCCATTTCACATGACCATCCTTTCTAATACCGCCAGCCCGGGGTTACTTCTTCTC
>DBRO01000011.1:12582-18412 GCA_002306005.1 Ruminococcus sp. UBA1366
TCCACCACGTGCGCGATGTATTCGTCCTTGAAGTAACGGAGCGTGGAAAGTACGGGGTTGGGGGCTGTTTGTCCGAGTCCGCACAAGGAGTTATTTTTAATATAGTAGCAGAGCTGTTCGATTTTATCCAAATCCTCCATGGTACCCTGTCCCTTGGTGATTTTATCGAGCATCTCGTACAAGCGCTTGGTACCAATCCGGCAGGGTGTACATTTGCCGCAGCTCTCGTCCACGGTAAATTCCAGGAAGAACTTTGCAATATCCACCATGCAGTTGTCTTCGTCCATGACAATCAGTCCGCCCGAGCCCATCATCGAGCCGATCGAAATCAAATTATCATAGTCAATCGGGATATCATAGTGCTGTGCGGGAATACAGCCGCCGGAAGGTCCGCCGGTCTGTGCCGCCTTAAATTTCTTGCCGTTGGGAATTCCGCCGCCGATTTCTTCAATCACCTCACGCAGGGTTGTACCCATCGGGACTTCCACCAAACCGGTGTTGTTGATTTTTCCGCCGAGCGCAAAGACTTTTGTGCCCTTGGATTTTTCCGTACCCATGGCGGAGAACCATTTAGCGCCGTTGCGGATAATCAGCGGAATGTTCGCATAGGTTTCCACGTTGTTGAGAATCGTGGGCTTGCCGAACAGTCCTTTTTCCGCCGGGAACGGCGGTCTGGGACGGGGTTCGCCGCGGTTGCCTTCAATCGAAGTCATCAGCGCGGTTTCCTCACCGCACACAAACGCGCCCGCACCGAGCCGCAAGCCGATGTCGAAATCAAAGCCCGTGCCGAAAATATTCTTGCCGAGCAGTCCTAATTCCCGTGCCTGATTGATGGCAATTTCCAGCCGCTTGACGGCAATCGGGTACTCCGCACGCACATAGATATAGCCTTGCGATGCGCCGATGGCATAACCGGCAATCGCCATGGCTTCCAGCACCACGTGGGGGTCGCCCTCCAGCACGGAACGGTCCATGAACGCACCCGGGTCGCCTTCGTCGGCATTACAGCAGACATATTTCTGNNTCGGCATCAGGAACGATATTGCGGGCAAGCTTCCATTTCAGTCCGGTCGGGAATCCGCCGCCGCCGCGTCCGCGCAGTCCGGAATCGAGAATTTCCTGAATAACCTGATCCGGTGTCATTTCCGTAAGCACTTTACCCAGTGCCTCGTAACCGTTTGTGCCGATGTATTCTTCAATATCCTCCGGATTGATCACGCCGCAGTTCCGCAGGGCAATCCGGTGCTGTTTTTTGTAGAAATTTGTTTCATTCAGCGAAATAATGCCGCCGTCGGTGACGGTTTTATCATAAACCAAACGGGTGACGACTCTGCCTTTGAGCAGGTGCTCGCTGACAATTTCCGGAATGTCCTCGCATTTTACCATCGAATAGAACGTGCCTTCGGGATAGATAATCATAATCGGACCCAGCGCGCAAAGGCCGAAACATCCGGTTTTTACAACCTGAACCTCGCTTGAAAGTCCGTTTTTCTCAATTTCCTCGTGGAGTGCATCGATGATTTTCTGGCTTCCGGAGGAAGTACAGCCTGTGCCTCCGCAGACCAGTACGTGTGAACGATACATAGTTGCTTTCCTCCTTATTTCATTGCATTAATGGTGTATTCCGCGATAATCTGACCTTTCACAAGGTGTCGGTCGATAATTTCCGCCGCTTTTTCAGGGTTAACCTTAATATAAGTAACTTTTTCGTGTCCGGGTGCCATGATTTCCACAATCGGCTCATATTTGCAAAGACCAATACAGCCGGTTTGCGTTACCACAACATCGTCCAGTTTCTTTTCGGCAACGCCCTCGGTAAAGGCTTTCAGCACGGGACGCGCCCCAGCCGCAATGCCGCAAGTCGCCATACCCACCACAACACGGGTTACGCTGTTATCCTCCGAGCGGAGTCCGACTTTCGACTGCATTTTTTCCCGAATCGCCTTGAGTTCTTCCAGTGATTTCATTGTAATCCTCCATTCAGCCGCAGTCCGCGGCTTGTCTTAGATTCGCCGGAAACCGTTTTTTCTGCGCGGTTTTCCGAAAAGCCGGTTAAATTATAATCTCCGTACCGGCAAGAACAAGGTTTGTGCTTGCTGTATTTTCATCAAGAAAATCCCTGATATAGCTTGCAACCTCCGGCGTGTTCAGCGGAACTTCGCCGAGGATTTCCCGCATTTCGGCGGTATCCAGCGTAAAGCCCTCTCCGTTGATTTCGTACCGGTAGCAAAAATCCCGATCGGGATTCATGGTAATCAGCGAAACCATCGTGTCCGTCATGCTGCCCAGCGGCATCCGGTTGAAACTCGAAAGCACAAAGGTTGCACACACGTCCGTCCCCGTACCCGGCTCAGAACCAATCGTAAAGCTTCCTCCGGTTGTTTCGGCGGCAAGCTTAAAAAACGAAACGCCCAGCCCGACTTTTCGGGTTTTCCGCGTGGTGAAAAACGGATCTGTCACATTTGCAAGGGTGGTCTCGTCCATACCGCTGCCATTGTCGCGAATTTCAACAACAAGGCGATCTTCTTTGGTAAAAACCCGCACGGAAATTTCAATCCGCGCCGCCTTTGCCTTCACGGAATTCTGCGCTACATCTAATATGTTCAGGGAAATTTCAGGCATCATCGCAATTAATCCTGATACTTTTCTAAAATACCGGGAACATCGTCCGCGGTCAGTCTGCCGTAAACGTCCTCATTCACGGTCAAAACGGGAGCCAGTCCGCAAGCACCGATGCAACGGCAGTCCACCAATGTAAATTTGCCGTCCGGGGTGGTTTCTCCGCCTTTAATGCCAAGCGCCTTGCTCAGCCGCTCAAAAATATCACCGCTGCCCTTCACGTAGCAGGCAGTGCCAAGACAGACAGAAATCGTGTACTTTCCCTTTGGCATCAGCGAGAACTGCGAATAAAACGTCACCACACCATAGATTTTTTCCAGCGGGGTGTCCATTTCCTTTGCAATCAGCGTCTGCACTTCAATCGGCAGATAGCCGTAAATCTCCTGCGCCTTTTGCAGGACGGGCATCAGCGCGCCCTTGTCGGAACCGTGTTCGGCAATAAACGCCAGCAACTGTTCCTTTTGCTCCGGTGTTCCCTGAAAGGGAATGTCGGATGTTTTTTTGCCCATTGTGAAACCTCCTAAGCTTTGTTTTCGGCAAAGGCGAATCGGCGCTAACGCACGGTTTTTTGTGGGTATTCGCACGAACGCAGGCACATTGTTTAAAATTTAACAATCTATACGCGCAATTCGCCCTTTTGCATAAATTCTATTATAACATATCTTTATAAAAAATACTATATAAAATATCTTCTAGACAACACGCCGGAATTTTATATACATTGCACAAAAATGGTGAATAATTCTCTGTCATTATCCCACTCTAAACAAAAATGCCTCGAAAATGCGAACGATTTCGTGAGCACCGGCAAGCCCCTTACCGTGTCCAACCGGTTTCAGTAGTTTTTCACAAAAAACGCTTGAAATGAAAGCAAAAAAATGTTATGATGAATCATATCATGAAATGAAAATAAAAAATCATACTCAAACCGGAAGGATGGCTTTTTTGTATGACAATCGCTGATGTAAGAGAACTCCTCAGCGCGCGCGTGCTGTGCGGGGATGATCTGGAGCACAAGGACGTTCACACCGCCTGCGGATCGGATTTAATGAGCGACGTGCTCGCTTTTGTAAAAGACCAATCCGTGCTGATTACCGGACTGTGCAACGCACAGGTTGTTCGCACCGCCGAAATGATGGATATCGTCTGTATCTGCTTTGTGCGCGGAAAGACGCCGGAACAAAGCGTGATCGAACTCGCGCACGAAAGAGGGCTTGTTTTACTTGCCACCGATAAGCGCATGTTCGAGGCGTGCGGATTACTGTACGCCAACGGACTGGACGGGGGTGCGAAAAGTTGAGCCTTTCGATGCACTGGCATTACGAGATTTCATCAGAGGACTTTACCCGTGCAGGGGAGGCTTCCAGCGATGTGAAGTCTAAATTAAAACGTCTGGGCGTTAGTCCCGATGTGGTACGGAAAGTCGCGATTGCCATGTACGAGGGGGAAATCAACATGGTGATTCATGCCTACGGAGGCGTGATTGATGTGGAAATTACCCCAAAGCAGATTATCATGGTTTTAAAAGACACCGGCCCCGGCATTGAGGANNATGAAAAAATATTCTGACGAAATGAAAATAGAAACCGTTATCGGCACGGGAACCACTGTTACCATGAAGGTAAACCTGCTTGCCGGATAACGCCGGGAGGCGGCAAATTTGGCTGTATTCAAAAACTCCGTGGCACTGGACAGTGACCGCTGTATGGGTTGTATCAACTGCATTAAGCGCTGTCCTACGCAGGCAATCCGCGTGAGAAACGGCAAAGCGCATATCATTCAGCCGTTTTGCATCGATTGCGGCGAGTGCATCCGGGTTTGTCCCCACCACGCAAAGCTGGCAACCTATGACCCGCTGGAAGTGATGGAGCAATTTAAATATAAAATTGCACTGCCCGCGCCCTCGTTTTACGGACAGTTTAATCATTTGGACGACACCAATATCGTCCTGAGCGCCCTGCTGAAAATGGGCTTTGACGACGTGTATGAGGTTTCCGCTGCCGCAGAGCTGGTGTCGGAGCTTTCCCGCAAATACATTGAAGCGCACAAGGACCAATGTCCCTTTATCAGCACGGCTTGTCCTTCTGTTATGAAGCTGATTCGTGTGCGGTTCCCAAATTTGATTGAACATATGCTGCCGATGAAAGCCCCGATTGAAATCGCCGCGGCAAAAGCGCGCGAAAAGGCCGTAAAGGAAACCGGTTTGAAGCCGGAGGAAATCGGTGTGATTTTTCTTACGCCCTGTCCGGCTAAGGTGACGGCAATCCACTATCCGCTCACCAGTGAATTCACCAACATTGATGCGGCTGTGGCAATTCGCGAGGTTTACACGCGGATTCTGCCGTTCATGAAAGAAGTTCAGGATTCGCCGGAGGAGCTTTCTCATTCGGGAAAAATTGGCATCAGCTGGGGGGCTTCCGGCGGAGAAGCAACCGGATTGTTAACCGACAGCTACCTTGCCGCGGACGGCATTGAAAACGTCATAAAAGTTCTGGAAGACTTAGAAGACCAGAAGTTCGCGGACTTGGATTTTATTGAACTCAACGCGTGCAGCGGCGGCTGTGTGGGCGGCGTTTTACAGGTGGAAAACCCCTACGTTGCCAAGGCAAAGCTCAAACGCCTGCGCCGGTATATGCCGGTTGCAAAAAGCCGGCTGGAAAACGAACCGGTTGCCGATGCTATGTGGGAAAACGAAATCGAATACCAACCGGTGTTTGATTTGGGTTCGGATTTTATGGACAGCTTCGAAAAGATGGAAAAAGTCGAGCAGAT
Organism: Ruminococcus sp. UBA1366; assembly: GCA_002306005.1. Classification (GTDB taxonomy): domain Bacteria; phylum Bacillota; class Clostridia; order Oscillospirales; family Ruminococcaceae; genus UBA1366. Next base: position 17,974 of record DBRO01000011.1, read on the forward strand.
TTTAAAGAAACTACCCAGTCTGGACTGCGGCTCCTGCGGCGCGCCGACTTGTCGGGCGCTGGCGGAGGATGTGGTGCGCGGTGTGGCTTCCGAAAAAGATTGTATCCACCTGCTGCGCGAATATATTCATAAGATATCTACGGATTTACAAGGAATTTAGAATTACACCGAGCAAAAATCAGAAAGGACGATTCATTATGACGGTTACAGACCTGGTGAAAAACTGCGGATTTGAAATTATTCACATGGCGGAGGATGCCGCGCAAAAACCGGCGGGCGGCATTTATTGCTGCGATTTGCTCAGTATTGCCATGGCAAAGGGCGTGCCAAACGCGGTCTGGGTAACGATTATGGGAAACATCAACACCGTTGCCGTGGCGGCGCTGACGGAAATGAGCTGTGTGGTGCTTGCCGACGGTGCGGCAATGGACGATAAAAT
>DBRO01000011.1:18420-22188 GCA_002306005.1 Ruminococcus sp. UBA1366
TGAAAATTCACGGCTTTCTCCATGGATAACCGGCAGAACCCGCGCCTTGCCTATGATTTGCATATTCATTCGTGCCTGTCGCCATGCGGGGAACGCGAAAGTACCCCTGCGGACATTGCCGGCATGGCTTATGTAAAAGGGCTGGACGTGTTCGCCCTGACCGACCACAACACCGCACGTAATTGTCCCGCCGCAAAAATTGCCGCCGACCAGTACGGACTGATTTTTTTGCCCGGCATGGAAGTGACCACCGTGGAGGAAATTCACGTTGTTTGCCTGTTTGCGGAATTGCCGCAGGCACTTGCGATGGACGAATTTGTCCGCGCAAAGCTGGTTGCCATCCAGAACCGTCCCGAAATTTTCGGCGAACAGCTGATTTTGGACGAAAATGATGCCGTTATCGGCGAGGAAGAACTGCTCTTAATCAACGCCACAGAAATTTCGTTTGACGAAATTTTCGGCATTTGCGAACAATTCGGCGGCGTGGCGTTTCCCGCCCACATAGACAAGGGCGCGAATTCCCTGCTCTCGAATTTTGGCTTTATCCCGCCGGACAGTACCTTCCACACGGCAGAGCTGAAATTTCCGGAAAAGCGCGAAACCCTTTGCCAAAAGCACCCGTATCTTTCCGGCTGCGGGATTTTGGTGAACTCCGATGCCCACACGCTGGGGGATATCAGCGAGCCGGAACAGTTTATATCCGCAGCACAGCGCTCCCCGCAGGCCGTGCTGGCAGCCATCCGCAGTGGAATATTTTAATTTTTTTGACGAAAGGAAGATGGAAATGCAACTTCATGAATCCGGCGAGGATTATCTGGAAACCATTTTAATCCTGCACAAAAGAACCGGCTATGTCCGCTCGATTGACATTGCCACGGAACTGGGCTATTCCAAGCCGAGCGTCAGCCGCGCCATGGGAATTTTAAAAACCAACGGATTTATTACCGTTGCGGCGGACGGACAGATTCTTTTAACCGAAAAGGGCATGGCACGTGCACATTCCATCTACGACCGGCATTTGGTATTAACGGAATTCTTAAACCACGTGCTTGGCGTGGATGAACAGACCGCAGAGGATGATGCGTGTAAAATCGAACACATCATCAGCGAACAAACCTTTGAGAAAATTAAACATCTTGTGTTCCAAAAGCGTGAATCTCAGAAATAGCCCCCGTTTCGAAATCGTTTACCGGAATTGCCCCCGTATTTTTTGATGATGTGTTGTGAAAATGCACAAACGTATGAATAAATTATCATGAAACTTAACAATTTTGCAAATTGTACGCAAGAAGGCTTTGACAATTGCCAAACTTGTGTTAAAATAATAAGTGTAACTGTTGATTCGCTGTCGGATTGGAACACCCTTCCCGCGGATTCCGAACAGTTTGTGAAAACTATAACGATTTCGTGCCCGCACTTGGGTTTCGTTATTCGCAGTCTATCCAGATTTTTTATAGAATTCTACCGGCTTTTTATGCGGCAACTCGTATTTCGGAAGGAGTATCGAATTTATGTCAAAAATTATCGCTGTTACCTCCGGCAAAGGCGGAACAGGCAAATCTTCCATCAGTGCCTGCCTTGGCTACGCGCTGGCAAAGCAGGGAAACAGAACCCTGATTATCGAATTGGACTTCGGCTTGCGCTGCATGGACATTATGCTGGGAATGCAGGGCAATATTCCGTATGACTTGGGCGACGTATTGCAGGGCAACTGTGATGTGTACAAGGCAACCACTTCCGTGAAGCTTGCCAGCAACCTCAGCGTGCTTTGCGCCCCCTCAGATCCCTTTGTTCAGCTCAAATCCGAGGATATTGAGAATATCACCACGGAAATGCGCAAATACTTTGAGTATATCATCATCGATACCTCTGCCGGTATCAACAACAGCGTGTTCGATATTGTGACCAATTCCGACTTGATCTTGATTGTCACAACGCCTGACCCCGTTTGTGTGCGCGATGCGCGGATGATGAGTGATGAATTTTATAAAAGAGGCAACCAAAAACAGCGCCTTGTCATTAACAAGGCAAGCAAAAAGGTTTTTGAATACGAAGAAATGGACGACCTTGATGCAATTATTGACAGTGTCGGCGTGCAGCTGCTGGGTGTGATTCCGGAAGATCCGGCAATCCCGCTGGCAACCGGAAAGGGTATGCCACTTTCGTCCAGCTCCATGGGATTTTTGGCGTTTTCGGCAATTTCCCGCCGCATAAAGGGCGAGCACATACCGCTTTCAATTAAAAACGCACCGTAACAACCGGACCGACAAGAACATCGGTTAAGAAAAAACTGCCGGGGTGCGCTCAAATTCGTACGCATCCAGACACGGGCGTGAACAACACGTAAATGGGGGGATTGGATTGAACATCGCACTCATCGCACACGACTCTAAAAAAGAACTTATGGTGCAGTTCTGCATTGCATACTGCGGAATTCTAAGCCGGCATAATCTCTGCGCGACCGGTACAACAGGAAAACAAATTGCTGAGGCAACCGGCTTAAAAATCCAACGGTATTTAAGCGGTTCCCAAGGCGGCGACCAGCAGATTGCCGCAAGAATTGCCTGTAACGAAATCGACTTGCTGCTGTTTTTCCGCGACCCGCTGACACCCAAGCCGCATGAACCCAACGAAATGAACCTGCTCCGGCTCTGCGATGTGCATAATATCCCTGTGGCAACCAATATTGCTACGGGCGAGGCGCTTATTCATTCGCTGGAACGCGGCGACTTGGATTGGCGCGATATTGTTCGGGCAAAGTAATTTCAATAAAACAAACACGCGGATCAATCCGCACAGCATAAAAAGCAAAGAACGGGAAGGGTACGAATTGTTCCGGACGGCACAGAGAGGGCGCGGCTGGCTGAAAGCGCCTGCGTTTGGTTTCGTATGGACCCCCGCGAGCTTCGTCGCGTAAATACCGGATTCTCCGGATAAAAGCGGCGGCGTGTTCGGTGCGTTAAACCGAAACAAGAGTGACTGCGAAAGCAAAACAGCTTTGTTGGCGGCTTTTTGTCGGAAAAGTTTTAAATGTTCGCTGTAAGCAGTAATTAGGGTGGTATCACGGTCAGCGCCGTCCCTTTTTTGGGATGGCGCTGTATTTTTCAATGGATTGAAAGGAAAGTTTTTATGGCGCTGATTACACAAAAACCAAAGGGAACGCAAGATGTTGTGCCGGCGGAAAGCTATCGCTGGCAGGCGGTGGAACACATTGCCGCCCAAACCGCACAGCAGTTCGGGTTTCGCGAAATCCGCATTCCCACGTTTGAGGATACCAAGCTCTTTGTGCGTTCTGTGGGCGATACTACGGACGTGGTGCAAAAAGAAATGTACACGGTTTCGGCAAAGGGCGGCACGTATTTTACCCTGCGGCCGGAGGGTACGGCGGGAACACTCCGCGCCGTGATTGAAAACGGGCTGATTGCGGAAGGGCTTCCCCAAAAGGTGTACTATTTTGTTTCCTGTTTCCGTCACGAAAAGCCGGAGGCGGGACGTTTCCGCGAACACCACCAGTTTGGGTGCGAGCTGATTGGCAGTGCGCTGCCAACTGCGGATGCGGAATTGGTTTCCATGGCAGGAAAACTCCTTGGCAGTTTGGGTATCCAAAATGTGGAGCTGAACATCAATTCCATCGGCTGTCCGGAATGCCGCGCGGCTTATCAAAAAGCACTGCGCGATTTTCTGCGCGCGAATCTGGAGAACCTTTGCCCGACCTGCCAGAGCCGTTTTGATAAGAATCCCATGCGGATTTTAGACTGTAAAACCGAA
>DBRO01000007.1:0-489 GCA_002306005.1 Ruminococcus sp. UBA1366
ATGGTTCCAATGATTATGGCACGAAGCAAATTCCAGATCCCCTATATTGAATCCGAACACCGCTATGCACAGCTTTTTACCAGTGCAAATTTTGTGTTCCAAAATTATCCCACCAAGTATATCAAGCATCAGATTGCGGAAAACCCGGAAATCCTGCTCGGCGATCCCACTGGCAGAACCAGCGCTGTTTCGGACTTTGTTTGCGTGGAATTCTACCACAACTGCGATTACACTGAAAATTATCTTTGGATTTGCCGCAACAAATACGATAAAAAGCACCGGAAATTCAACAAAAAAGCCATTATCAAAAACCTTGTGGTTTCNNNNATGCAGTCCACTCCCTATCCGGAGCGGCAAACACATTCTGTTCCCCCGGCTGCCCCGCAGGAAAAGTCCTCGTGGGAAATGGATGAAGTCCGCTACGATTACGGCGAAAATACCTCCGGCAGAGATATTACCGCGCAGGCACTCGGAGAAGATTCTTCGGAT
>DBRO01000007.1:515-3030 GCA_002306005.1 Ruminococcus sp. UBA1366
ACGGTGTAATACTGCCGGCTTTGCGGGTTGTACACACCAAGAAAAACTTCCTTCTTTTCGCCCATCATGCCCGTGCCGCCTTCCTTTGCGGTGAACGTTATGAGCATTCCGTTTTTCAGTGCAATGCTGCCCCAATCGCCCGCCAGCACAAAGCAAACCCGTTCGCCTTGGTAAATCACTTCGGAAATATTCCGCATGGCGGCAAGATCCAGCGCCATCACCTGCGCGTTCACACGAACGGCAACACAGCCAAGCTGTTCGGATGCTTCCACCGTACCAGCCTGTGCAAACAACTCCGCCTCCGCACCCGTTTCCGGCTTTTCCCACACGGGAACAATCCCGGCGGTCAGACGCTTCCAAAGCTTTTTCACACAACTTTCGAAATCCACCGGATACCACTTGACCTGTGCTTGTGCCGAATCTTCCGGCGCAGTTTCGCCAAAAACCCGAAACCGAAAATCGTCCGGTTCTGCTTGGGTAAGCAATTCATTCCCTGCATTCATCAGTTCGGCATAAGGAAGGCTACCCAACAATCCCGGCACGGTTTTCATTTGTGCGGTAATCATCGCATCCACAGCGCCTTCCGCCTGCAATGCTTCCAGCCTGCCGCCCTTCGTTTCAAAATCAAAATGAAGTTTCCCATCAAAGCCAGCCAGACTCAGCTTCACTCCTTGTTGTCTGAGTTCCGCAGTAGTCATTCCCCTGCAAATTGTGCTGTTCTGCGTTGCTTTCATCACTGTCGCTCCTTCTCTAAACTGAATATAACCCCCGCGACAATGCACGGGGGTTATTGGTATTCTAACATATTTCTGCGGTGTTGTAAAGTCCGCACGGCAAAAAATCCTGTCGGATTCGCGCTTATTCCATTTCGGAAGAAGACGATTCTTCCATTGCCGCCTGCTCCTCCGCCATATGACGGTCATATTCACGCTGGTAAGCCTCAAGAATCTGAGATTCGATCTCCTGACGCGCTTCCGCAGTAATCGGATGCACAATATCCCGGTACATACCATTGTCATCCTTCCGACTGGGCATTGCGACAAACAATCTTTCCTCTCCCTGTACAACCTTGATGTCATGCACGGCAAACATACCGTCAATCGTCATGCTGACAATACCCTTGAGCTTGCCGGTTGTAATAATTTTGCGAACTTTGATATCCGTGATTGTCATAATGAAAATCCTTTCCTTCTGCAATTTGTACTGTTGCTGCAACTGAAATCCGCTTATCTTAATAGGATTTCGCTACTTTCTATGTTACAGTATTTGAATTGATAAATTATGCCCTATCTCTAAAGTTTATATGTCGAATTGTGAATGAAACCCGCCGGATTGCTTGTATTTTCCGTAACTGTTCTCCATTATGCAATTATTTTTGTCAACATAAAAAATTTTATGCAAAAAGCCCTTTATTTTTTTGAAAAAGTATACTATAATAGAAAAGAAGAAACATATATTCTTGTCCGCGCGGGCAAATCCGCGTAGGAGACCAGAACAACAGAAAGGTTTGTTGCAGCTTGGTTCACACAACACTTCCGCTTTCTGAAATTTTAAATGGCAGAAAGCACATTCATATGATTGGCATCGGCGGTTCCGGAATGTACCCGCTGGCGCAGATTCTGCACAGCCGGGGGTACTGCCTCACCGGCTCGGACAACAACCGCACGGAAACACTGGATGCCGTGGAACGCATGGGCGTAAAAGTCTTCCTCGGACAGGCGGCGGAAAACATTGCGGGCGCGGATTTGATTATCTATTCCGCGGCAATTATGGCGGATAATCCGGAGCTTGTCGCCGCCATGGAAAGCAACGTTCCCGTGTTACAGCGCAGTGAATTGCTTGGGTTGATTACCAGCTGGTACAATAACGCCGTGTGCGTTTCCGGCACGCACGGAAAGACCACCACCAGTTCCATGCTCACGCAGATTTTCTTAGAAGAAAGCATTGACCTTTCCTGTGTGATCGGCGGCAAGCTTGCCAGTATCGGCGGCAGCGGCAGGGCCGGAAAAAGCGATACCATGGTTTGCGAAGCGTGCGAATTTGCGGACACCTTCCTGCACCTGTACCCGGACGTTGCTGTGATTTTGAACGTGGATGCTGACCATCTGGATTATTTCAAAACACTGGATAATATTATTTTGTCGTTTTCAAAATTTGCAGGCAAGGCGACAAAAGCCTTGATTTATAACGGCGATGATGCCAACACTTGCAAAGCCGTAGCAGGGATTTCCGGCAAGGATAAAATCACATTCGGCTTTGGAAAAGAGAACGATTACTGCGTGAGTGTACTGGGCAGCAAGGGTTTACGTACGGATTTCGCTCTTACCGCAGAGGGGCAAACGCACACGCTTGCGATTTTTGTGCCCGGCGTGCATAATGTGCTGAATGCGGCGGCGGCGATTGCTGCTGCAAGATATTGCGGCGTTTCGTGGGACGGCATTGAACTGGGCTTGCAGGTGTTCCGTGGGGCAATCCGGCGCTTTGAGAAAATTGCCGAACACCGCGGTATTACGAT
>DBRO01000007.1:3090-5111 GCA_002306005.1 Ruminococcus sp. UBA1366
TGGACGATTTCGTCACCGCACTGCAAATTGCTGACCGCGTAGTATTAACCGACATTATGGGCAGCCGAGAAAAGAACACCGACCATATTTATACCCGTATGCTGGGAGAGAAACTCCCCGGCGCGGTGTGGTTTGATGCGCCGGACGAACTGGTTGACCGCCAGACCAACGAACGCAAGGAAGAAAATTTCGCACAGATTGTGGATTACCTTGCAGCGCACGCACAAGCAGGCGACTTAGTCATTACACTCGGCTGCGGAGATGTTTATAAACTCGCAAAGGAATTCGCGCAGAAACTGTCCGATTAACAACCACGGAGAACACAAAGGAGCGTTCACATGGCACTTACGGAAAAGGAAAAGAAAGTATTTGAATTCATCAAGCAGAGAATCGAGGAAGGATATGCGCCCACCGTGCGCGAAATCTGCGCGGAATTTGGGTTTAAATCCACCTCCACAGGGCACCGCGCCATTCAGGCGCTGACAGATGCCGGCTTGCTGGAAAAGGGAACAAACCAAAACCGTGCCATCCGGCTAACCGGACGGGGCGGCACACGCGTTCCCCTTGTGGGTACGGTAACCGCCGGTGCGCCGATTACAGCGATTGAAGAAATCACCGATTACATCAATTTTCAACCGGAAAAGCATTACGACGGCACACTGTTTGCGCTCAAAGTCCGTGGTGAAAGCATGATTAACGCCGCCATTCTGGACGGCGACATCGTGATAGTAGAGCAATGTGTAGTCGCGCGCAACGGCGAAATCATCGTTGCACTGGTGGATAACGAGGATGCCACGGTGAAGCGCTTTTACAAGGAGAACGGACATTTCCGCCTGCAACCGGAAAACGACACCATGGAGCCGATTATTCTGGACGAAGTCAAGATTCTTGGGCGCGTGGTTGCCGTATTGCGGTATCTTTAAAAATCAAACGCAAACTTTTTAATACAAACAAAACGGCAGAGTATTCGTACTCTGCCGTTTCGTTTGTAGGTAAATCTTTTTGTCAGAGGGCTTTGCCCCCTTGCAATCTCCCGCCTAATTTTTTTTGCATTGGTTGCACGTTTGCGTGCAACTTTTACGGTAAATCACCGGTATGATAGAACGTCACAAAGCAGGAAATCCCTCTTTTGGGGTAAATGATATTAATTTCTATGCAAATCAGCCATTCACATCATCTAAAAAATCCAACGTATAGTCATACGCTTCATGCGAAAAATCTTCATCAAGGGATAGATAAAACCACTCCTGCGAAACCTCCGTCTGTCCAATCACATCCTCGCCGGAAGTATCGTCCCATGTGCAATCCACAATCACCGGCTCGGAACCATCACAAGGATACACCATATTCCACGCGTGTGATTCCTGCTCCGTTTCGTTTCCAGAAACCCATACGGCATGAATGCCCGCCGTTTGTGCAATCAGCGCAAAGGCTCTGGCATAACCGGCGCACACCGCTTCCGTCTGGTCCTCCGCCAGCACGTTCCATGCCTCCTGACAGTTTTCATATTGGCTTCCGGACAGCATCTCATTCATGTTATAGCCAATGGGGGAATAGGTGATTTTCTTGCAGATAAAATCATGAATACCCAGACAGTAAGCTTTTTCGCTTTCATAATCCGTAAATCCACCTTCAGGAACCGGATTTTTCGCCAAATATTCCAGTGCCTCCGCATAAGCCTCTTGGTCGCGTTCCTTCTCGCCCTCGTATAACAGCGTCAGCTTTGCAAGCACCGCCGTATCCGTACCCTGATCCTCATACGTAATCATATTATAAAGCTGAAACGAACTGCTGTACGGGTAATAGGAATAAGCGTTGGTCAGAGAATTTTGCAGAAGAACATTCCCACTGCCCTCATCAGGAACCAAATCCTTGGAAATCAAAAATTCCATGTCAAAATCATCGTGCAAAAAATTATGCAGAATGTATTTTACAATCTCGGTTTCATCCTCACAAACCGGCAGTTCGTCATATTCCGTATCGTACACACCCAGTACATCCGTATAATGCTCCGGCAGTTC
>DBRO01000077.1:0-1899 GCA_002306005.1 Ruminococcus sp. UBA1366
GGCACAATTTCCGCAAAGGAAGCGGTTTCCCTTGCAGCCAAACTCCTCAACGAGCATCTAAATCTCTTTATAGATTTGTCCGAAGAAACAAATGTGGTTGAGATTATGGTGGAAAAGGACGATAAGGGCAAGGAAAAAATCCTTGAGATGACCATTGAGGAACTTGACTTATCCGTGCGGTCGTTCAACTGCCTGAAGCGCGCGGGTATCAATACGGTCAATGATTTGATTGAAAAATCCGAGGAAGAGATGATGAAAGTCCGCAACCTCGGCAAGAAGAGCTTTGACGAAGTAAAGGAAAAGCTCAGGAGCTTGGGTTACGACCTCAGCTCGGAAGAAGAGAATTAAGTTTTTTAAGTAAGGAGTGGTATCTATGCCGGGCACGAGAAAACTGGGTAGAACCAGCGACCACAGAAAAGCAATGTTGCGTGCAATGGTTACTTTTCTGCTGGAAAAGGGCAAGATAGAAACAACCGTCACCCGCGCAAAGGAAGTCAGCGCGATGGCTGAGAAAATGATTACCCTCGGCAAGGCGGGCGACCTGCATTCCAAGCGTCAGGTTTTTGCGTATGTCACGAAAGAAAGCGTCGCAAAAAAGCTGTTTGATGAAATCGCTCCCACCTATGCGGAACGCAAGGGCGGATATACCAAGATTGTAAAAACCGGCCCTCGCCGCGGAGATGCCGCGGAAATGGCGATTATTCAGCTTGTCTAATGTAATACAAGTACAAGTCCTGTTGTAAAACGGGGCTTGTTTTTTTTGAAGAAAAACACGGCGGGTTCTTTACTTGTCCCGCCTGCTGTGGTATGATGATAGTAATCAAATAGAATGGAGTTTGATACCATGACGGCGGCTTATAAAAAATTATTGAAATGCGTTGCCTGTGTGCGGGATATGACAGACTTTGAACCGGACATTGCATTGGTGCTGGGTTCCGGATTGGGCGGGTTTGCCGAAGAGATTGAAATTGCGGCAACGGTGGATTATGCACAAATTGAGGGCTTTCCCCAATCTACGGTGGAAGGACATAAGGGACGGTTTGTGTTCGGCACGCTGGACGGCGTGAAGCTTGTCGCCATGCAGGGACGGGTGCATTACTATGAAGGCTATGAGATTTCCGATGTGGTACTGCCTACACGCCTGATGAAATTGCTGGGTGCAAAGGTGCTGTTTTTAACCAATGCATCGGGCGGGATCAACCCGGATTTCCACGCGGGGGATTTTATGATGATGACCGACCATATTTCGAGTTTTATTCCCAACCCCCTGCGTGGGGAAAACATCGCGGAGCTGGGTACGCGCTTTCCGGATATGAGCAGTGTTTATGACCGTGACTTGCAGGATATGATTCGTAAAACGGCGCGGGATTTGCAAATTTCCTTGCGGGAGGGCGTGTACGTCCAGCTAACCGGTCCCAGTTTTGAGTCGCCGGCGGAAATCCGGATGTGCAAAACGTTGGGCGCGGATGCGGTGGGGATGTCCACGGTGTGCGAGGCAATTGCCGCCAATCATGCCGGTATGAAAATCTGCGGAATTTCCTGCGTGGCGAATCTTGCCGCGGGAATCAGTCCTACACCTTTAACCCACGCCGAGGTGCAGGAGAGCGCCGCCAAAGCCGCACCGAAATTTAAAGCTTTGGTTGCGGAAGTGATTCGCCGGATTGGAAAAACGCAATAGCGAAAGGACTGCTGTATGAAAATTCGTTTTTACAACGCAAAAATTCTCACCATGACGGGCGAACCGCCGTACGAAATGATTGAGGGCGAACTGCACACCGACGGCACGAGGATTTTGTTTGTCGGCGTGCCGGAAAAACAGCCGGACACGGTGTTCGACCGCGAAATTGACTGCGGGGGGAACCTGCTCATGCCTTCTTTTAAGAACGCGCACACGCACAG
>DBRO01000077.1:2044-2352 GCA_002306005.1 Ruminococcus sp. UBA1366
ATTAATAATTTTGGTCCGACCATTGAACAACTGGAGCAGGATTTTCTGCGGTACCGAAATTTTAACCCGCTGGTAACCTATCAGTTGGGCTTCCACGCAGAATACACCACGGATGAATCGCTGCTGCGGGAAATTTCCACACTGGCGAAAAAATATCGCACACCGGTGTTTACGCATAATTCCGAAACCCATCGCGAGGTGGAGGAATGCATTGCCCGTCACGGGGCAACGCCCACGGTATTTTTGGACAGTCTGGGGATGTTCGACTTTGGCGGGGGCGGGTTCCACTGCGTGCATATGAGCGATGC
>DBRO01000077.1:2410-10153 GCA_002306005.1 Ruminococcus sp. UBA1366
CGGCAAGCAACAACTGTCTGGATTTTTTTCGTGAAATGTTTTTAGTCACAGGTTTGCAAAAAATTCTAAAACAGGACGCATCGGCTTGTCCGGCGGATGAAGTTTTAAAAATGGCTTGCGTCACGGGCGCACACTGCATGGGACTGCCCGACTGCGATACGCTGGCTTCCGGCAAGCAAGCAGATTTGATTTTGATGGACCTAAATCAACCAAATATGCAGCCGTTGCATAATATCGTCAAAAATCTGGTGTACAGCGGTTCGAAACAAAATGTGAAGCTGACAATGGTTGCGGGAAAAATTCTTTACGAAAACGGCGAATTTTTTGTGGGGGAAGCGCCGGAGGAAATTTATGCGCGTGCCAACCGCATGGTTGGGGAGATTTTGGCGGAGAATTAAGATTATCTAGCCAAAAATTCTTGCACAAGATTGTACAAAAACAGCATGGACATTTTACCAGCGAACAGGTATAATAAAGGGTGGAATGTTCATGCTGTTTTCTATATTTATGAAAACGATAACATAACGAAAGGAAGTTTCACGAATGTATGAGGAAATCAAAGCGCAAATGGTTGATGTTTGCCATAAAATGTGGCAGCTTGGCTGGGTAGCGGCAAACGACGGAAATCTTTCCGTAAAAGTGGGGGAGAACCGGTTTCTTGCCACGCCTACTGGGATTAGCAAATGCTATATTACGGAGGATAAGCTGCTGCTGATTGACGGCGAAGCCAACGTGATTGAGGGACAGGAGGGCTATAAGCCGTCGTCTGAAATTAAAATGCACCTGCGCTGCTATCAGGAGCGCGAGGATGTGGGTTCGGTTCTGCACGCACACCCGCCCACAGCAACGGGGTTTGCCGTGGCACACGTGCCGCTGGATAGCTATTCCATGATTGAAACCGTGATTTGTGTGGGCGCGGTGCCGCTGACACCCTACGGAACGCCCTCGACGTATGAGGTTCCGGACGCGATTGCGCCGTATTTAAAAGACCATGATGTCATGCTGCTGACAAACCACGGCGCGCTGACGGTCGGCGCGGATGTGATTACCGCGTATTATCGCATGGAAACGTTGGAATTGCAGGCGAAAATTTCGCTGAATGCAAGGCTGTTGGGCGGCGAGGTGGAAATTTCCCGCCCAAATATTGACCGTTTAATTTCCATGCGGAGCAAGTATAAGGTAACGGGCAGACATCCCGGTTACCGCAAGTACAATCCGGATGGAAGCGTGAAGAATACCGACTAACGGGAGGGCTTTGCTTTGAAAAAAGTGCTGGCGTTTGACTTTGGTGCGTCCGGCGGCAGGGCAATGCTCTGCGCGTTTGACGGAGAGAAAATCAAGCTGACAGAACTCCACCGGTTTTCCAACGAGCCGGTCTTGCTGGGCGGCACGCTGTACTGGGATACGCTCCGGCTGTTTTATGAAATCAAGCAAGGACTGCTGAAAGCCAAGCACGCCGGCGGATTTGACAGCGTGGGCATCAACACATGGGGCGTGGATTTCGGTTTGCTGGGCAAGGACGGCGCGCTGTTAGAAAGTGCCGTTTCTTACCGCGATACGCGCACGCAAGGCATGACGGAGGCAGCGTTCGGGCAAATTCCGCGGGACGAGCTGTATATGCTCACGGGCAATCAAATTATGGAAATTAACACGGCGTTCCAGCTGTTGGCGCTGAAAGAAAATCGCCCGCAGCTGTTGGAAAACGCCGATCAACTGCTGATGACACCGGATTTGTTCAACTATTTTCTCACCGGCAGAGCGGTTACGGAGTATTCCATGGCAAGCACCACGCAGCTTGCCGACCCGCATAAGCGCAGCTGGAATCACAGTGTGATTCGGCGGCTGGGCTTGCCGGAGCGGCTGTTTACGGAAATCGTTGAGCCGGGTACGGTTGTGGGGGCGCTTTCCGCGCAAATTTGCGGCGAATTGGGCTTAGAACCCGTTCCCGTGATTGCCGTTTGCGGACACGATACGCAAAACGCCGTGGCGGCAGTTCCCGCGCAGGAGGAAGATTTTGCGTTTCTATCCTGCGGAACGTGGTCGCTGCTGGGAACGGAGCTTGCAGCACCCGTTGTGAGTGAAAAAAGCTGCCGGCTGAACGTCACGAACGAGGGCGGCTTTGGCGGCACAACAACGTTATTAAAGAATATCACCGGCTTGTGGCTGATACAGGAAAGCCGTCGCCAGTGGCAGCGCGAGGGCAGGGAGTTTTCCTATGCCGAGCTGGAAAAAGCGGCGCTGGCTTGCGAGCCTTTTGTGAGTTTTATCGATCCGGATGCGCCGGAATTTGCCCCGCCGGGGGATATTCCCGAAAGAATCCGCCAATACTGCGAGAAAACAAAACAGCCCGTTCCGCAAACCGAGGGCGAGGTCATGCGCTGTATTTATCAGAGTCTGGCGATGAAATATCGTTATGCGCTGGCGCAGATTTCGGACATTACCGGCAAGAAATACCGGCGGCTGTATCTGGTCGGCGGTGGAACGAAGGACAAGCTGCTTTGTGCGCTCACCGCGGAATATTGCGGTGTGGAAGTCAGCGCAGGGCCTGTGGAGGCGACTGTGCTGGGTAACGCGGCGATACAGCTTATGGCGCTGGGAGAAATTCCGGACGTAAAAACCGCGCGAAAGCTGATTGGAAAATCCGAATCGGTGCGGCAGTATCCGGCAGGTGAAAATCCGGCGGCGCAAACGGCATATCAGCGNNTTCCGCAAATAAAATACGCAGAACAAATTATGGCGTTTCGGCAGGAAATGCTGTGCTGGAATCCGAGATTTTCACGAATGAAAAATTATTTTACGGCACTGGATGGATTTGTCCGGTGACAAATAGAAAGGGCGGCTTTGTTTATGTTGAAAACCTATCCTAAAATCGGTATCAGACCGATTATTGACGGCAGAAGAAAAGGTGTGCGCGAATCGCTGGAGGACCAGACGATGGAGATGGCAAAAATCGCCGCGGACTTGATTTCTGCGAAAGTCCGTTATGCGGACGGCACACCCGTGCAGTGCGTGATTGCCGATACGACCATCGGCGGCGGCTACGAGGCGGCATTGTGCGAGGAGAAATTCTCCAAAGAAAATGTGGTGGCAACGCTTTCGGTCACACCCTGCTGGTGCTACGGCACGGAAACGACCGACAACAACCCGTCCACCATCAAGGCAATCTGGGGCTTTAACGGCACGGAGCGCCCGGGTGCTGTGTATCTTGCCGCGGCAATGGCGGCTTATGCGCAGAACGGTCTGCCTTGCTTTTCCATTTACGGACATGACGTGAAAGACATTGGCGACAAGGAAGTTCCCGCAGACGTGGAGGAAAAGCTTTTGCGGTTTGCACGGTGCGCGGTGGCAGTGGGGGAATTCCGCAATAAGGCGTATTGTAATATCGGTGCGGTGGCAATGGGCATTGCCGGCTCGTACTGCAATGTGGATTTCTTCGCGAAATATCTTGGAATGCGCACGGAGTGGGTGGACATGGTGGAAATCCTGCGCCGGATTGATTTGGAAATATACGACAAGGACGAATACGAAAAGGCGCTTGCGTGGACGAAAGCAAAATGCAATTACGGCGAGGATATCACCAACAAGCCGCCGATGAGCGAGGAGCGCCGCGAAAAAGATTGGGAAACCGTCGTGAAGATGACGCTGATTATCCGTGACATTATGCTGGGAAATCCCAAGCTGAAGGAAATCGGCTGGGAGGAAGAATCCTGCGGAAGAAATGCCATTCTGGGCGGCTTCCAAGGACAGCGCCAGTGGACGGATTATAAGCCGAACGCGGATTTCTCCGAGGCAATTTTAAATTCCACGTTTGATTGGAATGGCAAGCGCCAACCGGTGCTTTTGGCTACGGAAAACGACGGCTTGAACGGCGTTTCCATGCTGTTTGCCAATATGCTGACGAAAGCCGCGAGCATTTTTGCGGACGTGAGAACGTATTGGAGCCCCGAGGCGGTGGAGCGCGTTTGCGGACAAAAGCCCACGGGTTATGCGGAAAACGGGTTTATTCATCTGATTAACAGTGGTGCGGCAGCACTGGACGGCACCGGTCTTGCCGGCGGACGTATGAAGCCGTGGTACGAAATGTCGGATGCGGATATCGATGCCTGCCTTGGCGCAACGGACTGGCGGCCGGCAAATCTGGGATATTTCCGTGGGGGCGGGTTCTCCTCGCATTGGAAAACACAGGCGGAGATGCCTGTTACGATGATTCGGGTGAATTTGATTGACGGTTTAGGCCCGGTTTTACAGCTGGCGGAGGGCTACACCTGCGTGCTGCCGGAGGAAATCCACAATGTGATTGACAAGCGCACCGATCCCACTTGGCCGACCACTTGGTTTGCGCCCCGCCTGACGGGAACNNCTTGCCTACGGGCATATCGGCGCGGATTTGATTACACTTGCGTCCATGTTAAGAATTCCCGTAGCACTGCACAATGTGCCGGAGGAGCAGATTTACCGTCCGCATTGCTGGTCGGCGTTTGGCACGAAGGATTTGGAAAGCGCGGATTATCGCGCGTGTGCGAATTACGGTGCGTTGTATCGCTAAGCATGGGACTTAAATCAAGATTAATTTCGCTTAAATGTAAAATTAATATTAACTCGCGGACTTTTCTCGAATTTTTTGAAATTTAATCGTTTTCAACGCGGAATTTCGAAAAAAAGGACTTGCAAAATGTGAAAAACTATGGTTTAATAAGAAAGACGCGATGATTCGTGATTAACAAAGATTAATTTAATTGAAAGGCGGATTTTTTCATGAGCGTTGAAATTCAAAACGGCGCATCCCTGCCCAATATGCCATGGCAGGACCGACCGGCGGACTGCACGGATGTTGTATGGAGATACAGCGAGAATCCGGTGATTCCGCGCAATCTGATTCCCACGTCCAACTCAATTTTTAACTCAGCGGTCGTGCCTTTTGAGGGCAAGTTTGCGGGTGTGTTCCGCTGCGACGATAAGCAGAGGAATATGGAACTGCATGCGGGCTTTTCTGAGGACGGCATCCACTGGACGCTGAACCCCGAGCGCATTGTGTTTGTGCAGGCGGACAAGGCGACGGAGGAAGTAAACAGCTGGGGCTATGGATACGATCCCCGTGTTTGCTGGATTGAGGATCGGTACTATGTGACGTGGTGCAACGCCTACGAATGGAAACCCACCATTGGTGTTGGCTATACGTTTGACTTTAAAACTTTTTATCAGCTGGAAAATGCATTTCTGCCCTTTAACCGCAACGGCGTTTTGTTCCCGCGGAAAATTGACGGCAAGTACCTGATGTTCTCCCGCCCGTCCGATTCCGGACATACACCGTTCGGCGATATGTACATTTCCCAGTCGCCCGATATGAAATACTGGGGCGAACACCGCCATGTGATGGGTCCGCTGAAGGGATGGGAATCCAAAAAAATCGGCGCAGGTCCGATTCCGATTGAAACCAACGAGGGTTGGCTGTGCTTCTACCACGGCGTGCTGGAATCCTGCAACGGCTTTGTGTACAGCTTCAGTGCGTGTATTTTGGATAAAGACCAGCCGTGGAAGGTGAAATATCGTTGTGCGGAATATCTGATTTCGCCGCAGACGATTTATGAGTGCGTGGGCGATGTGCCGAACGTGACTTTCCCATGCGCAACGTTGGTGGACAAGGACACCGGCAGAATTGCCATCTACTATGGCTGCGCGGATACGGTTGTGGGCTTGGCGTTCTGCAAGCTTGATGAAGTTGTGGAATATGTAAAATCCCATAGTTCCGTTTAATTACAATCTCGAAAGAACCGGCTTTTTTAGAATCTGCCGGTTCTTTTTTTGCGTATTTCTCATTTTTCTGTGGAAATTGCACAGGAAACAGGCGCGGAAATTGACAAAAAAACTGCATGGAATTTGTGTTTTTGTATGGACAAAAACGTTTGTGCATGGTATAATTAGCATATCTAATCGTTTAAGTAGCCCGTAGGTTTGGCAAAGTTTTACCCTTTGGCAGGCTGGGCGTACCGGAAAGGAAATGACGACACAGCTATGTCATCATCAGTCAATGCAATTTCGGATTATTTGTTGAAAGAAACTCCCTGCGTTTTGCTGGAAGCCGGCGGCTATCGGGCGGTGATTTCTCCGGAAACCGGTGCATCTGTTTTAAGATTACAGTATTTGCCGGCAAAAGCGGAAATTTTCCGCTACCGCGAGGAAGTTTCCATGGATGAAATTTCTTCCGCGCGAGAAATCTGGGGACTGCCCACGCTCTATTTGCCCAACCGTTTTAACGGCGGTGTGTTGAAAACTTCGGACGGGGAATATCATTTTCCTGTGAACGAAACCAAACTGGGCAATTATATTCACGGCTTTGTGCATAAAAGAAAACACGAACTGGTTTCTTTGCAAACAGATGCGGACTCCGCAACGGCGGTGACGCGGTTTGTATTTGATCAAACGGACGAAATGTATGCGTATTTTCCGTTGGATTTTACCATCTCCTATCGTTTCCGGCTTTCGGAAAACGGGTTGGAGCAGGAAATTACGCTGACAAGCCATGCGAAAAAGGCACTGCCGGTTTCGCTCTGCACGCATACTTGCATCAATGCACCGGTGTTTGCGAACAGCGCGGAAAATAATCTGCGTCTGAGCGTGCCGATTGTGAAAAAATGTGAACTGAACGAACGCTGTCTGCCCACGGAGCGTCTGCTGGACGTGAACGATTGGGATAAGGAATATCTGAAAGGCAAAATGCCAACCCTTCAGGTGCTGGACAATGATATGTATACCGCCGGCATGAACGCGCTTTTTGGGGAACCGTTTGAGGGCGCGGTGATTGAGGATTTGCAGTCCGGTATGGCTTTGTGTAATGAGGTTTCGCCGGAATTTCGTTTCTGGAATATGTGGAATCACGACGGCGATAAGGGGTATTTTTGTCCGGAGCCGATGACGGCAATGATTAATGCGCCGAACCTGTCCTTACCGCAGAGTGTGACGGGATATGCGGAATTACAAAACGGCGAGAGCTTTACCTGCTGGCAACGGTTTTTTATCCGTATGCCGCAGTAGTGCGTTTTTTATTATTTCATATAGAATTTGAAAGGCAGGAATACGAATGAAATTCGGACACTTTGACGACGTCAGCAAAGAATATGTGATTACGGAGGCAAAAACGCCCTATCCGTGGATTAACTATCTTGGCACACAGGAGTTCTTTTCGCTGATTTCCAACACCGCCGGCGGCTATCATTTTTATAAGGATGCACGCCTGCGCAGAATCACCCGCTATCGTTACAATAATGTACCGATAGATATGGGCGGACGGTATTTCTATATCAACGATGGGGGCGATGTGTGGTCGCCGTCCTGGTCGCCGGTCAAAAAGGATCTGGACAGCTACTCCTGCCGGCACGGTATGGGCTACACGATTATTAAGGGCGCAAGAAATGACATTGAGGCGGAGATTACCTTCTTTGTTCCGCAAAATTATAACGGCGAAGTGCAGAAGGTGGTTGTAAAAAATACCTCGGACAAGCCGAAGAACTTCAAGCTGTTTTCGTTCTTGGAATGGTGCTTGTGGAATGCACAGGACGACTCCACGAACTTCCAGCGCAATTTTAACACGGGCGAAGTGGAACTGGAAGGCGCAACGATTTATCATAAAACCGAATACAAGGAGCGCCGCGACCATTTTGCGTTTTATACCGTAAACGCGGAAATCTGCGGCTTTGATACCGATCGCGAAACCTTCATGGGACTGTACAACGGCTTTGAAAATCC
>DBRO01000077.1:10192-19863 GCA_002306005.1 Ruminococcus sp. UBA1366
TATGTGGAAAATGCGTTTGAGGAGAAATTCAACGCAGATGGCAGTATGAACAAGTCGAAAGCCCATGCGATGATTGAGGAAATGAACACCGCTGAAAAAGCGGACAAGGCGCTTGCCGCGCTCAAAGCAACGTGGGAAGAACTGCTCTCGCAATATACAGTTCGCACCAACGATGAAAAGCTCAACCGTATGGTAAATATTTGGAATCAGTATCAGTGCATGGTTACGTTTAATATGTCCCGCTCGGCATCGTATTTTGAAAGCGGTATCGGCAGAGGCATGGGCTTCCGTGATTCCAATCAGGATTTGCTGGGCTTTGTGCATCAAATTCCGGAGCGCGCAAGAGAGAGAATTCTCGACCTTGCCGCAACTCAGCTCGAAGACGGCGGATGCTATCATCAGTATCAGCCGCTCACCAAAAAGGGCAACGATGAAATCGGCGGAAATTTCAGCGACGACCCGTTGTGGATGATTCTTTCCACCGCGCAGTATATTAAGGAAACCGGCGACTATGCAATTCTGGATGAAATGGTGCCGTACGATAACGACGACAGTAAGGCACAGACCATGATGCACCATCTCCAACAGAGTTTCTATCATATTGTGGAAAATCTCGGCCCGCACGGACTGCCGCTTGCCGGTCGCGCAGACTGGAATGACTGCCTGAATCTCAACTGCTTCTCCATGACACCGGGTGAAAGTTTCCAAACATCCACATCCAAGGATGGCAAGGTTGCCGAATCCGTGATGGTAGCGGGTATGTTTACTTTTATCGGACCGGAATACGTTGCGCTTTGCAAGCACAAGGGACTGGACAACGAGGCGGCGAAGGCACAGCAGGCGATTGATACCATGGCGAAGTCCATTATGGAAAGCGGCTTTGACGGCGAATGGTTCCTGCGCGCTTATGACGATTTCGGCAAAAAAGTCGGCTCTCATGAAAATGAAGAAGGTAAAATTTTTATCGAACCGCAGGGCTTCTGCGTAATGAGCGGACTGGGCAAGGAGGACGGCAAGGANNCTGAACAACCCTGCTTTTACAAGATACTACGTGGAGTATGGTGAAATTTCCACCTACCCTGCGGGCTATAAGGAAAACGCGGGAATCTTCTGCCACAACAATGCGTGGATTATTTGTGCGGAAGCCGCCATTGGCAGGGGCGACCAAGCGTTTGAATACTACTCTAAGATTGCACCCGCGTATTTGGAGGAAATTTCCGACCTGCACCGCACCGAACCCTATGTGTACGCGCAGATGATTGCCGGCAAGGACGCACGCCGTCACGGCGAGGCGAAAAACAGCTGGCTGACGGGTACGGCGGCATGGAATTTTGTTGCGATTTCGCAGTATATTTTGGGGATTATCCCCGATTACAGCGGGCTGAAAGTAGACCCGTGCATTCCCAAGGCATGGGATGGCTTTACAGTTTCGCGGAAATTCCGCGGTGCAACCTACAATATTACGTTCAAGAACCCGTATCATGTTTCCAAGGGTGTACAGTCCGTCACAGTGGACGGCAACGCCATCGAGGGCAATATCCTGCCGGTGTTTGCTGCGGGCAGTACCCACGAAGTGGAAGTTGTGCTGGGTTAAATTCCGGATAATGAAAGCTCACAGCGGTGTAAAACGGCTGTGGGCTTTTTTACCAAATACCCAACAAAATAAATTGACATCTTCACAGATATGCGGTATAATAAGCATATCTGTGAATTTTTGCGTGGTTTTTACGCGGTGGATTTCCATGAAACGTGGACACCGATGGGGAATTGCGCTTTTGGCGAAAAATCAGGAGGAGTATTCATGCAAAGTATGATAAAAGAACTGACGGAGAAAGTTTCCGTGGCGTTTGCGGCGTGCGGATATGACGAAAAACTAGGCGCAGTGACGCTTTCGGACAGGCAGGACTTGTGCCAGTTCCAGTGCAACGGGGCGTTTGCGGGTGCCAAGCTGTACCGCAAAGCGCCGAAAATGATTGCGCAGGAGGTCGCCGCAGTGCTGGAACAAAATCCGGTGTTTGCCAAGGCGGAAACCGCCGGTGCGGGATTTATCAATCTCACGGTAAGCGATGATTTTCTTGCGGGATATGTAACAGCGGCAGTGCAGGAGGCACATTTTGGCATTGAGCAAATTGGCGCGGGGCAGACGATTGTGCTGGATTACGGCGGACCGAACGTCGCAAAGCCCCTGCATATCGGGCATTTGCGGCCGGCAATTATCGGCGAGGCGTTAAAGCGTATTGCCCGCAGTGCGGGATACCAAGTGGTTTCGGACGTGCATTTGGGCGACTGGGGCTTGCAAATGGGACTGGTGATTGCCGAAATTGAGGAACGGGATTCAAATTATCGCGAAAAGGGCGTGATTCCCGAACTGACCGCCGATATGCTGAATGAAATTTATCCGTTTGCAAGCAAGAAAAGCAAGGAAGATGAGATTTTTAAGGCACGAGCCAAGGAAATTACTGCGCTTTTACAAAAGGGCGAACCCAAGTATCGGGATTTGTGGCGCGTGATGATCGAGGTTTCTGTTTCGGACATGAAGCGCAACTATGCGCGGTTGGGCGTGGATTTTGATTTGTGGAACGGCGAAAGCGATGCCGCCCCCTATGTGGATGAACTGATGGGGATTCTGGAACAAAAGCACCTCCTGCGCGAAAGCGAGGGTGCGCTTGTTGTAGATGTTGCGGAAGAAAGCGACAAAGCGCCCGTTCCGCCGATGATTGTGCAGAAATCCGACCATTCCAGCATTTATGCCACCACGGATTTGGCGACAATTTTACAGCGCCAGCGGGATTTTTCCCCCGCAAAAATCTGGTATGTTGTGGATATCCGGCAGAGTTTGCATTTTCTGCAGGTGTTCCGGTGTGCGCGGATGGCTGGGCTTGTGCCGGAGAGCACCGAGCTTGCCCATCTGCCTAACGGCACAATGAACGGGCCGGACGGCAAGCCGTTTAAAACCCGTGATGGCGGCGTGATGAAGCTCAGTGATTTTTACGATACAGTGTTGACGGAAGCGCGGCGGAGAATCGCCGAGTCCGAATACGGTTCTGAGGACGAAAAGGAAAGCACGGCAAATAAAATTGCAGTGGCGGCTATCAAATTCGGCGACTTGATTAACCACCGTTCCAAGGACTATATCTTCGAGATGGAGAAATTCATGTCCAGCGAGGGCAAAACCGGCGCGTATCTGCTTTACACCATCGCGCGGATTAACAGTATTCTGCGCAAAACCGGCGAAAACGCCGAACCTGCCGCGGTGCGGATTTACGGGTTGTATTCCGCAGAAGAACGCGCGCTTGCTTTGGAAGCTGCAATGGCAAGCCATGCCGTACTGAGTGCGGTGAACGAAAAAGCGCCGAATTTTGTGTGTGATTACGCATATAATTTAGCGTGCGCGTTTTCTAAATTCTACCACAACCATCATATCGCGGGTGAAACCGATGCGCAGGTGCGGGCATCCCGACTGGGTTTGTGTGTTATCACGCGGGAAATTTTGGTGCGGTGCTTGGATATGCTGGGCATTGAGCCGGTTGATTTTATGTAATTTGCAGAAGAAAGAGGCAATTGATATGACGGGTGAACGAATAAAAAAAGCGCTGATTTTAGCGGGCGGACAGGGCAAGCGCATGAAAACCGACCTGCCGAAGGTTCTGCTTTGCGTGCTGGAAAAGCCCATGCTCACTTGGGTAACGGATGCGTGCGAGGCGGCAGGTGTTGTGGAAATCTGCGTGGTGAAGGGCTTTGGCGCAGACAAGCTGGAAACTTTTCTGGGCGGAAAATTCCGCACGGTGATGCAGGCGGAGCGCCTTGGCACGGGACACGCCGTTATGCAGGCAAGGGAATTTTTAGCGGACGGCGGGGAATCGGACACGCTGATTCTTTGCGGGGACGCACCGTTTCTTGACAGCGATACGATTGAGAAATCCTATGCTGTGCATATTGAAAACCGTAATGCCGTCACGGTGGTTACGGCGGAAATTGCGAACCCCGCAGGGTACGGAAGAATTTTGCGCTCAGAGGACGGCGACTTGTTGGAAATTCGTGAGGACAAGGACTGCACGGCGGCGCAAAAGCAAATCTGCGAGGTGAATTCCGGTTGTTATTGGTTTAACACGCAGGCGCTTTTGGGGGTGCTGGACGCGCTGAAACCCGCCAACGCGCAGGGGGAATACTATCTCACGGACTGCGTTGGCTTGCTGCTGGCGCAAGGAAAACGTGCCGGCGCGTATCAAACGGAAAATCCCGATGTGGTGCTGGGCGCAAACGATCGCCGCGGACTGCTGGCGCTGAACAATCTTGCGCGGGAAGTCATCATCGGGCGGCATTTGGATAACGGCGTGGAATTTGTTTGCACGTCCGGTGTGGTCATTTCACCGGAGGTGCAAATCGGGCGCGGCACGAAGATTCTTTCCGGCGTGGTGCTGCGCGGCAACACACAAATCGGCGAAAATTGCGTGATTGGTCCGAACTGCGTGATCGAAAACACCACCGTGGGCGATTTCACAGTACTGAACAACGTGCAGGCGTATGATTCGGCGGTGGAAAGCCATGTGAAAATCGGACCGTTTGTGCAGCTTCGTCCGGGTTCTGTGGTGAAAAAGGGCGCGAAAATCGGCGACTTTGTGGAAATTAAAAATTCCATCATCGGCGAACGCACCGCAGTGGCGCATTTAACCTACGTTGGGGACTGTGATGTTGGCAAGAACGTGAATTTCGGCTGCGGCGTGGTGACGGTGAACTATGACGGGGAGAATAAATTCCGCACGCAGATTGGCGACAACGCGTTTATTGGCTGCAACACGAACCTGATTGCGCCCGTGGAAATCGGCAGCGGTGCGTACACGGCGGCGGGTTCCACGGTATCGGGAAAAGTTCCCGCCAACGCGCTGGTGATTGAGCGCGGACGGCAGACGATTAAGGAAGGCTATGCGGAGAAAAAGCTGAAAGCACGCACGGAGAAATTCGCAAAGCTGGAAGAAGAACAATAAAGGACGGCGAAAATCATGGCTTTCTGGGGAAAATTCCGCTCACGGCAGGCGGTGGACAAGGTGATTTCCGGCAGGGTGGAATTTTTAATTGCCGGTCTGGGAAATCCCGGACTGCAATATGAGCATACCCGTCACAACGCGGGATTTATTGCGGCGGAAACGCTTGCCCGACAGTACGGCGGCACGGCGCGGAAGATGAAATTTAAGGCGCAATGCACGGATTTGATGATTGCCGGAAAGCGCTGCCTTTTAATGCTGCCGCAGACGTATATGAACAACAGCGGCGAGGCGGTCGCTGAGGCCATGCGGTTTTATAAAATTCCGCCGGAAAAGCTGGTGGTGCTGTTTGATGATATTTCGCTGGAGCCGGGAAAAATTCGCATTCGGCGCAAAGGCACGGATGGCGGGCATAACGGCATTAAAAGCATTATCGCACTGACAGGCAGCGAAAATTTTCCGCGCGTAAAAATTGGCGTGGGAAAGAAACCTCATCCGCAGTATGATTTGGCGGACTGGGTGCTTTCGCGGTTTTCGGACGAGGAAATGCAGAAAATGCAGGAGGCTGCGGCGCATACGGCGGACGCGGTGGCGCTGATGGTACGCGGGGAAATCGACCGCGCGATGAATCAGTATAATTCATAGCACCGGAGAAATGCAGGGGAGGCGTGCGAAAGCATGGGGCCGAATGAATAGTCAAAACAATATTTTTTATAAAATCTGCTCCGAGCTGCCCTTTTATGGGGAGCTGCGTAACGCCGTCATGCGTGGGTACACGCCTTGCGGCGTAACGGGAGTTTCAAATATTCATAAATCTCAAGTGGTAATGGGGCTTTCCCGTTTGGGAAAGCTTTGCTTGATTTGCGATGAGGAAGGTGCGGCATCCCGTTTTGTGGCGGATATTAACGCGCTTGCTCAAACGGAGCTTGCTTGTCTATATCCGGCAAAGGATTTAAATTTTGCCTATCTGGAGGGCATTTCGCGCGAGTATGAACAGCAGAGAATCGAAGCATTAAGCAAGCTTTCGCAAGGCAAAGTGCAGATTCTTGTAGCGGGAACTGAGGCGGCGCTGCAGTATACCATTCCGCCAAAGGTGCTGGAGGAATCGGGGTTTTCCCTGAAAATCGGCGGGGAAACCGAGCTGCGCGCATTGGCGGAAAAGCTGCTTGCATTGGGGTATTCCCGCGCGGAGCAGGTGGAGGGCGTGGCGCAATTTTCGGTGCGCGGCGCGATTGTGGATATTTATCCGGTGGCAGCACCCGCGCCTGTGCGCATGGAACTTTGGGGCGATGAAATCGACAGCCTTTCGTACTTTGATATTGAAACGCAGCGCCGGACGGAAACGCTCACAGAAGTATGGATTGCGCCGGCGGTGGAAATTTTATTGCCGCCGCAGGGAGAATTAGAGGAGAAAATTCTTGCATACGGCAAAGGCTTGCGCGGCAGAAATGCCGAGAAGATCCGGGCAGTTTTAGCACGGGAGGCAGGCTTGGTTCGGGCGGGAATTTTGTTGACGAACACGGACAAGTACTATCATCTAGCCTATGCTGAGCCGGCAACGCTGCTGGATTATTTCACGGGTGGGATGTGCGTGTTTTCCGAATACGCCAACTGTGCGGAGAAAGCAAAAACCGTGCAGGCGCAGCTTTCGGAGGATTTGAAGCTGCTTTATGAGGACGGCGTGTTATTTAAAGAACTGGAAAACTTTGCGCTGGAATTTCCGGCGCTGGAGCATAAAGCAGAGCAGTTGCGCCCGGTTTATCTGGATGCGTTTATGCGCGGCAGCGGGGTAAATTTTAAGAAATTAATCAATACCAACTGTTGGCAAACCGCCAGTTGGAGCGGGAATATCAGCCATTTGGTGGACGAACTGCATGGTTTTATCGGGCAGAATTACTGCGTGGTAGTGTTTGCCGGCAGCGAAAAAACCCTGCCGATTGTGATTTCCGACCTACGGGAAAGCGGTTTTCACGCAGTTCAGTTGGAGGACGATTCTCCCACTGCGGAGGGCATGGTCTATGTTACGACCGGAAGTGTTTCCGGCGGGTTTGATTATCCGGATATCAAGCGTGCGCTGATTACGCAGGTGAAGACCCAGAAATCCAAAAAGCGTACGGCTGCTAAAAAGCCCAAGCACGGCGAGGAAATCAAGAATCTTTCGGATATTTCCGCGGGGGATTTGGTTGTGCATTCTATGTACGGCATCGGAAAATTCACGGGGATTTCCAAAATTGAATCAAACGGCGTGACGAAGGATTATATTACGATTAAGTATGCCGGCACGGACGTGCTGTATGTTCCGGTTACGCAGCTGGATTTGGTATCGCGCTATATTGGTTCGCGGGATGACAGCGCGGTAAAACTCAGCAAGCTGAATTCTGCGGAATGGAGCAAAACCCGCACGCGGGTCAAGAGTGCGGTTAAGGACATGGCGCAGGAGCTGATAAAGCTTTATGCCAAACGCCAGATGGCAAAGGGCTATGCGTTTTCGCCCGACAACGACTGGCAGGGTGATTTTGAACAGCGTTTTGAGTATCAGGAAACGGACGACCAGCTGCGTTCCATACAGGAGATTAAACAGGACATGGAACGGCCAATTCCCATGGACCGGCTGCTTTGCGGGGATGTGGGATTCGGCAAAACAGAGGTGGCGTTTCGGGCGGCATTTAAATGTATGCTGGATTCCAAACAATGTGCGGTGCTGGTGCCGACAACGGTGCTTGCCTGGCAGCATTATCAGACTGCAATCCGGCGATTTGAACATTTTCCCGTAAAGGTGGAACTGCTGTCGCGTTTTCGCACACCGAAAGAACAGCAGCAGATTATTAAAAAGCTGAAAACCGGTGAAATTGACATGGTCATTGGCACGCACCGGCTGGTGCAAAAGGACGTTTTGTTCCGCAATTTGGGACTGGTNNCGTTTGCCGGCGTAGATGTGCTGACGCTTTCGGCAACGCCCATCCCGCGCACGCTGAATATGGCAATGAGCGGAATCCGCGATATGTCGGTGATTGAAGAACCGCCGCAGGACCGGTATCCCGTGCAGACCTATGTGATTGAGCATAATAACGGCATTGTGGCACAGGCAATTTCAAAAGAAATCCGGCGCGGCGGGCAGGTATATTATATTCATAACCGAATTGAAACCATCGACCGCTGTGTGGAACGTCTGCAAACGCTGTTGCCGGAAATCCGCATTGGGATTGCACATGGGCAAATTGAAGAAAGCGCGCTTTCCGAGGTTTGGCGGCAGCTGATTGACCGCGAAATTGATGTGCTGGTTTGCACTACGCTAATTGAAACCGGCGTGGATGTGCCCAACGTGAACACGCTGATTATTGAGGATGCCGACCGGCTGGGGCTTTCCCAGCTGTATCAGCTGCGCGGCAGGGTGGGGCGTTCCAACCGGCGGGCATTTGCGTATTTCACATTTCGGCGGGGGAAGGTTTTAACGGAAATTGCCGCAAAGCGCTTAAACGCGATTAAGGAATTTACGCAGTTTGGCTCGGGTTTCCGGATTGCACTGCGCGATTTGGAAATTCGCGGGGCGGGTTCGGTTTTAAGCGGCAAACAGCATGGACATTTAGAGGCAGTGGGCTACGATATGTATCTGCGCTTACTAAGCGAAGCAATTGCTGAGCAAAAAGGGGAAGCACTGCCGCATTCCCCGGAGGACTGTTTAGTGGACGTTTCCATTGACGCGTATATCCCAGAAAAGTACATTAAGAGCCTGACACAGCGTATTGATGCTTATCGGCGGATTGCTTCCATACAGGACAAGGACGACAGTGCGGATGTGATTGACGAGCTGATAGACCGTTACGGCGAGCCGCCAAAATCTGTAATGGGACTGATTCATGTGGCGCTGATGCGTAACACGGCATCCAATTTGGGCATCACGGAAATCAGTCAGCGGGGCAGCGGGTTGTTCTTTTTTATTAAACAGCCGGAGATTGCACAAATTCAGGAAATGTCACGGCGGTATAAGGGTAGGATTACATTTTCGGATTCCGCCCGCCCTTATATCAGCGTGGAACTCGACAAGAAAACCAAACAGAAAGCACCGGAACTGATGGCGGAGGTGCTGGAAGTAATGAAAAACGCCGTTGCGCAAAAAATGCCGGAAAAAGGTGCGGATTAGTCCCTAGTATCGGCGGATCTTTTGTGATAAGATTGTTAGGAGGAGCGCATTTATGGAATACACGGAAAGTTGTACGGTCAATGCCAAGCGCGTTGCGGATTCCCTGACGGAGCAGATTCAAATCTTAATGCCCGGACATATTAATGGGTTTGACCGGTTATTCGGCGGCAAGCTGGTGGAATGGATTGATGTGGTCGCCGCAGTGGTGGCACGCAGGCATTCTAACCGGAATGTGACGACGGTTACGATTGATAATCTGCAATTTAAAGAACCGGCGAAAATCAACAGCACGCTGGTGCTAATCGGCAGGATGACGTATGTGGGACGGACTTCCATGGAAGTGCGTGTGGATACCTATATTGAAACACTTTCCGGCAACAAAAAGCTGATTAACGTGGCGTATCTGGTTCTGGTGGCACTGGACGAGGAGGAAAACCCCACGCCCGTGCCGGGACTCATTTTGGAAACGGACGAAGAAAAAGTAGAGTTCGAGGCAGGCAAGCGCCGCCGCGAGCTTCGCAGACAAAGACGAAAAGACCAGTATTAAG
>DBRO01000064.1 GCA_002306005.1 Ruminococcus sp. UBA1366
CACTCTTCCGTTATTGAATTCAATAACGGAAGAGTGGTGGCTGGAGTATAGCTTTCCAATGTGCTTTTTTTCTGAATCTCAATTATCTAAATTGAACGGAAAATTCGCATATCCCTGTCATGTTCATTCTGAAAATGGTATCACATTTGATACTAACATGAATCTTATTCCTTGTAATATGTTTTTTGAAAATAAAATAGGTAAATTGGGGAAAGATTTTTCGTCATATAGTGAATTTCTTGAATATACAAAAGAATCTGATTACATTAGCACTACTGAAAAGCTACGACAACTACCATCAAGTAATTGCTTATCATGCCCTCAACTGGAGTCATGTTATGGCGGTTGTCCGGTTACATGGAAAAATTATTCTTATGATGCTTTTCACGTGTTTAAAAAATCAGCAACCTAAACCCATTTAAGGCCTTTCGCGGTTTTATTAGGACGCCCTGTTGATGAGACTTGAAAAAGTCCCCAATCTGGTAGTATAAAAAACGATTCCAGCACTGTTTTTTATAAACGCCTTCCCACCAACCTAAAGTTTTTTGTTGCGGAAAATTTCGAACCGTGCTATAATGTTTGCAGGAAAACTGTTTACAACAAAGGCATGGAAGGTGATTCGTTGAAAAAGATTTTGGCGCGTTGGCAAGCGGAAGAACAGGGCTTACAGAAACTGATGAAGGATAACCAAACGGAAGTCCAAAGCTTTAACGAGCATACCCTGCTGGTGCTGTCGTTCATCGGCTGGGTGCTGATGCTGCTCCCGATTGCCGCAACCCCGTTCAGTGCAACAAAAATGCATGTCCTGCCGGCCTATTTGGCGGTTTGTGCCGCGTACCTGCTGCTCTTTTTCCTGTTCCGGATTCCGGCAATGAAAAAGTATGCCTTAACCGGCTTATACATCACATTTTCGATTCTGTTTGCCTTTGGAATTTACCTGAGCATATTCCATTCGCCCAATATGCGGGCAACCATTTTACTGGGTGCCTTTGTCATTATGCCATTGAGCTTTCTGGATAACCCCACAAGAATGCGCCTGTTTGTGCTGTTTTGTCTGGTGCTGCAAACCGTGCTGGCTGCTGCCGTTAAACCGCAGCTTGCACTGGATGATACCATTAATTGCCTCTGCGCGGCGATTCTCGGCTGCTATTTGGGCGAAAAAATCATCCTTGTTCAGCTGGAGAATTTTGAAACCCGTCGACTGCTGGTGATTGAGAAAGAAACCGACGTGCTGACCGGCTTGCAAAACCGCCGGAAGCTTTTTGAAACGCTTTCTGAGCTGAAATCCGGAGAGGCACAAAAGCCCTCCGGTATGTTGATGCTGGACATCGACCATTTCAAAGATTTTAATGACGAGTTTGGCCACGCGGAAGGCGATGCCTGCCTGCAAGGATTCAGCGAAATCTTAAAAACCTTTGCGAGTAATTTCCGGCTGGAATTTTACAGGTACGGCGGGGAGGAATTCCTTGCACTGGCGTATCAGTACCGCAAGGAGGAGCTTGCCTCTATTGCGGAAAGCCTAAGAATCGCCATCCAAAGCGCAACGATTGCCGGACAAGCCATGACAGCAAGCATCGGCGTGGCGTTTTGCGAAAACGAGCAGGTCCGCAATTATGAAAAAGTGATTTGGCGCGCAGATGAAGCCATGTACTGCGCCAAGCGTTCCGGCAGAAACCGCGTTTGCATGGAGGATGAAGTGCCGGAAAACGAATAAGCGCAAGTTCGTAAATTTTATTGGGAAGACTCTGCCCGCTTTTTTTGAAAATAGGTGCGGTTGTAGGCAACAGCAGGGGAGTCCGGCTTGTACTGCGCCGCACGTTCGTTAAAATCCTCCGCTTTTTCAGTCTGTCCCAACCGGTCGTAGCAGACCGCACATTCCAAACAGGGTAAATACCCCCGACAGTCCGGCTTGTAAAAGCCCCAGCCGTTTTCAGGAAAATTCGCCTCCAGCGCCTGTTCAAACCAGTATGCCGCACGAAAATAATCCTTGCGGTTTTGGTAGTAATACCCCAGCTGACAACACGCCTCCGGTCGGGGTAAATCATAGGCAAATGACCGCAGAAGCGCATCCAGCGCCTTGCAGTCCTGCGCTGTTTTTTCGTAACATTCCGAAAGCGCACAGCAGGCGGTAATGTTGTCCTCCACCCAGCCGCGGCGGGAGGAAAGAAACTGCTCAAACATTGCGGCAGAATCGGCAAATCTGCCGTTGTCTTTTAATTCCCGCGCATAGTAATACATCCCGCGGGGCGAAAGTTCCTTGCCTTGCCGGAGCAGATTTTCGTAAATTTCAATGTTGCGCTTTGGTATGTGCTTTTCTTTGCGGTGCGTAATGGCAATCTCTGTTTGAATCGTTTTTCCCGCACAGGAAAGATACTCGTGTACGGGTTCCAGCCAAGTAAACGGCGCGGTCCGCCGAACCATGCGCTCACGGAAGTAGGAAAACGTTACATTGCCGGCGCTGTCAAATCCCGTGTTGTAGCGCATCATTACAGCATCAGTGTCCGGCGGCAGGCTGGCTTTCAGCGCAAGAATTTTCGCAATATCCGCATCCAGCACCACATCGTCCGCGTCCAGCCACATTAGGTAGTCCATCGTACCGTGGGAAAACGCAAAATTTCGTGCGGCGGAAAAATCATCCACCCAAACAAAATCAAAAATTTTGTCCGTGTAGTGCGAGCAGATTTCTTTGGTTTTGTCCTGCGAACCCGTGTCGGCAATTACAATTTCATCGGCAAACCGGCACGCGCAGTCCAGACACCGCGCAATGGTCTGCTCCTCGTTTTTTACAATCATGCAAACACTGATGGTCATGTGGGAGCCTCCTTATTCATATGCTATTGTTACCATATTCCAAAAAATTCAAACCGGTGCCTGCCTTGTAGAAATTTCATACAAAAGCCGCGCAGACCATTGACAAAGAAAAAAACATATGGTATAATGTTTGCAGAACAAGTCTGCAAACAGAGATTTTCTGTCGGACGAAACGTCTACAAAAATTCAAATTTGCGATAATTTATAGTAAGAGCCGTAAGAAAGCATGGTGAAAGAAGTGGACGACTCTCCCGCGGGCGGGCGATTATGCAAAAATAGAAGAAAACACAGTGCGTATCAGCAAGGAGCAATTTAGTATTGCTCTGTTTCTGGTGCGCTTTTTTGCGACAAACAAATAACAGGAGGAATTTTCGTTGGACCTATTCGGGCAACTATTATTACAGTTACTATTAATTCTCATGAACGCCGTGTTTGCGTGTGCGGAAATCGCCGTGGTGACGATGAACGACACCAAGCTGGCGAAACTAACCGCGGACGGCGACAAGCGTGCCATTCGGCTTTCTAAGCTGGTTGCCGAGCCGGGTACGTTTTTGGCAACCATCCAAATTGGCATTACGTTGGTGAATTTGCTGGGAAGCGCCTTTGCCGCGCAGAACTTTTCTAACCGCTTAACGAATGTCCTTGCCGGTACGGGCATTGGCATTTCGGCGGATACGCTGAACACGATTTCCGTGGTGCTGATTACGTTTATTTTGACGTATTTCACCGTGGTGCTGGGCGAGCTTTTCCCAAAACGCATTGCCATGCACCATGCGGAAAAATTCGCGTTGGGCATGTCTAAGATGATTTATGTGATTTCCAAAGCCTTCGCGCCCATGGTGTGGCTCCTCACGGTTTCGGCAAACGGACTGCTNNATGATGGTGGATGTCGGCAGCGAAAAGGGAACGATTCATCCGGACGAAAAGAACATGATTGAAAATATCTTTGATTTCAACGACAAAACCGCCGAGGAAGTCATGACGCACCGCACGGAGGTTTCCCTGCTGTGGCTGGACGAATCCGATGAGCAGTGGGAAAAAACCATCCGCGACGCACGGCATTCGGTTTATCCGATTTGCTATGAAAGCTCTGACAACATTGCCGGCGTGCTGTACACGAAGGATTATTACCGGCTGGAAAACCGCACCCGTGCCGAGGTGATGGAAAAAGCCGCCCGCCCCGCGTATTTCGTGCCGGAGTCCGTCAAGGCGGATTTGCTGTTCCGGAATATGCAGAAAAGCCGGAATCACTTTGCCATTGTGCTGGACGATTATGGCGGCATGAGCGGCATTATCACAATGAATGACCTGCTGGAACTGCTGGTGGGGGATTTGGAAGATGATATTTTAATTCCTGCAGATGAGCCGGAAATTATCCGAATTGACTCTAAAACATGGAAAATCAAAGGCACTGCGCCGATTGAGGACGTTGCCGAACAGTTGGATAGCGAACTTCCTGAGGAGTACGAAACCTTTGGCGGGCTGGTGTTTGGTTTGCTGGGTACGGTGCCGGATGACGGCAGTAAGCCGGAGCTGGAAGAATTCGGGCTGGCAATCAAAGTCACGGAAGTCCGTTCCCATCGGCTGGAAAACGCCATTGTCTGTAAGCTGGAGCCGAAAAAAGCAGAGGAAACACCCGAAACAGAA
>DBRO01000075.1:0-1185 GCA_002306005.1 Ruminococcus sp. UBA1366
GGTTTCCCGTTACGGACTGGTGGCATTTGCTTCCTCGCTGGACCAGATTGGCCCGATTGCGAAATCTGCGGCGGACTGCGCGGAATTACTCAATGTCATTTGCGGCTACGACCGGCATGACGGAACGTCCTCCAAGCAGAGCGTGCCGGATTTTACAGCAAAGCTGGGGCAAAGCATGAAGGGCATGAAAATTGCCGTGGTGCGGGATTTCTTTGGCGCGGGCATTGATGAGGTTGTGCGCCGGAACGTGCTGGAAGCGGCGGAGGAATACAAGCGCATGGGCGCGGAGCTGGTAGAGTGCGATTTTCCATCATTAAAATACGCAATACCGGCGTATTACCTGATTTCTTCGGCGGAGGCTTGCTCGAATCTTTCCCGCTATGACGGCATAAAATACGGTCATCGTTCCAAAATCGGGGATTCCTACGAGGAGCTGATTAAGAACTCCCGCGCGGAGGGCTTTGGCGATGAGGTAAAAAGAAGAATCTTGCTGGGGAACTATGCGCTTTCCAGCGGATATTATGATGCGTATTACCGCAAAGCACTGGCACTGCGGCAGTTAATCCGTAAGGAGTACGCACAGATTTTTGAAAAATGTGATTTGATTTTAACCCCCACCGCACCAACCGTTGCGTACCGGTGCGATGAGAATATCAGCGATCCGGTGAAGATGTATCAGGCGGATATTTGCACAGTTACGGTGAATATTGCCGCACTGCCGGCGGTTTCTACGCCCTGCGGCTATGATACGGACGGGATGCCGATTGGCATGTCGCTGGTGGGCAAGCCCTTTGACGAGGCAACGGTATTGCAGGCGGCGGATGCGTTTGAACACGGGTTTGCACGCAAAGCACCGGTATTATAAAGGAGGTTCCCGACTATGAGCAATTATAAAACCGTCATCGGTCTGGAAATTCACTCCGAACTGCTGACAAATTCCAAGGTTTTTTGTACGTGTAGTGCCGAATTCGGCGGCGACCAAAATACGCGGTGCTGTCCGGTCTGCACCGGTATGCCCGGCACGCTGCCGGTGATTAATCAGACGGCAGTGGAATACGCTGTGAAGGCGGGCTTTGCGCTGGGATGCAGCATCAATAAATTTTCGGTGTTCGACCGGAAAAACTATTTTTATCCCGACCTGCCCAAGGCGTATCAGATTTCCCAGCTGAACTACCCGCTTTGCAT
>DBRO01000075.1:1219-5611 GCA_002306005.1 Ruminococcus sp. UBA1366
TTTCGCTGGCGGACTACAACCGCTGTGGGATTCCGCTGATTGAAATTGTCACTGAGCCGGATATTTCTTCTGCGGACGAAGCAAAGGCATTTGTGGAAAAAGTCGCGCTCTTGCTGAAGTATGCGGGCGTGAGTGACGTGCGTATGGAGCAGGGCTCTTTACGTTGCGATGTAAATATTTCTCTGATGAAACCGGATGCCACGGAGCTGGGTACGCGGGCGGAAATTAAAAACCTGAATTCCATTAAATCCATCGGCCGTGCAATCGAATACGAGGAGCGCCGGCAAGCGTTGCTGTTAGATGCGGGCAAGCGCGTGGTGCAGGAAACCCGCCGCTACAACGAAAATCGCGATGATACGCGTTCCATGAGAAACAAGGAAAACGCGAACGACTACCGGTATTTTCCGGAGCCGGATATTTTGCAGGTGAATTTCACGGACGAAATGCTGGACGAAATCCGCGCAAAGCTGCCGGAAATGCCCGAACAACGCGTGACGCGCTATGTTGGTGAGTACGGCCTGACAGAAACGGATGCGCAGATTTTGATTCAGTCCAAGATTGTTTCGGATTTCTTTAACGAGGCGGTTGCGGCTTATCACAATCCCAAGAGCATTGCGGCGTTTATCCTCACGGAGTTTATGCGGCGGGTCAATCTGGGCGAAATCAATCCGGAGTCGCTGACGTTTACACCCGCGCAGTTTGCAAAGCTGGTGGAGCTGGCGGAAACGGAGAAGATTTCTAAGAACGATGCCAAAGCAGTGTTCCGGATTCTGGTGGAAAAAGGCGGAGAACCGGAGCAGATTGCCAAGGATGAGGGCTATCTGATCGTCACGGATACGACCAAGGTGGATACGGTGATAGATGAAATCCTGTCGGCAAATGCCGCGCAGGTTGCACAATACAAAAACGGCGAAACCAAAGTGTTCGGCTTTTTGATGGGACAATGCACAAAGGCGCTCAAGGGCGCCGCCACCCCGAAAATCATAAAAGAGGCACTGGAGAAAAAGCTGAACGCATAGTTCGGATAAAAAAGCAAATTGCCGGTTTTCCGGCACGGAGGGTTAGCATGGTAGTTGTCAGCGGAAAAGAACTAAAAAAAGAATTTGATTTAGCGCAGGCACAGGCAAGCGTGGGAGAAGTGATTACGTTCCGGGCGTGCGTGCATAAGGTTCGCGGCATGAGCGGATTTTCCTTTGTGGTGCTGCGAACAGCGCGGTATCTGCTTCAATCGATTTATACCGACGGCGAATGTGAAGGCAGTCTGGAAGGCATCCGCGAGGGCTGCTATGTAGAGATTTCCGGCAGGGTGAAGGCGGAGGAGCGTGCGTTTAATGGCATTGAGCTTGCTTTAACGAAGATTACCCTGCTTTCCAAGCCGGCGGCGGAATATCCGCTGAAGGTTTCGCAGCGGCGGCTGGGTTGTTCGTTGGATGTGAATTTGGATAACCGCACAGTCGCGCTGCGAAATCCGTATGAGCGTGCGGCGTTTAAAATGCAGGAAGGACTGGTGCAGGGTTTTCATCAGTTCATGCAGGCAAATCGTTTTACGGAAATCCACACGCCAAAAATAGTGGCGCAGGGTGCCGAGGGCGGCGCGAATATTTTTCACATTGATTATTTCCAAAAGCCAGCGTTCTTGAATCAGTCGCCGCAGTTTTATAAACAGGCGGCAGTGGCATTTTTTGACCGTGTGTACGAGGTTGCACCCGTGTACCGTGCGGAAAAACACGCGACGTCGCGGCATATCAACGAATATATTGGGCTGGATTTTGAAATGGGCTTCATCGACAGTATGTACGATGTCATGGCGATGGAAACCGCTTGCCTGCGTGCTATGATGGAATATGTCAAGGCGCATTATCAGCCGGAAATTAAAATCCTCGGTGCGGAAATTCCCGAAATTGGTGAAATTCCCAGCGTGACATTCTTAGAGGCAATGGAAATGCTGCGCGGAACGGGTTCTGCCGGCAAGAAATTTGATTTAGACCCTGAGGATGAAGTGAAGCTTTGCGAATACGCCAAGGAAAAATACGACAGTGATTTTATATTCGTGACGCATTTTCCAAGCTCCAAACCGCCGTTCTATGCAATGAACAGCAAGGAAGACCCGCGTGTTGCATACAAATTTGATTTGCTGTTCCGTGGGTTGGAAATTACCTCCGGCGGGCAGAGAATCCACGATTATGATGAGCAGGTGGAAAAAATGCGCGCACAGGGACTGGATCCGGCTGATTTTGAAAGCTATTTGGAATCGCATAAATACGGGCTCCCCCCGCACGGCGGGTTGGGAATCGGGTTGGAACGGTTGTTGATGAAACTCCTCAACCAGCCGAATATCCGGCAGGCATCCATGTTCCCGCGGGATATTAACCGGCTGCTGCCGTAGCTATCCTTCTGAATTTGCTCAATCAATGCTTTTATGTAAGGGCTGCTCTATAAACTGAGGCGGACGGATCGTTCGCCTTTTTTGTACAAAAATTCACGGAATGATGATATACGGTGCGAAATCTTGTATTAACACAATGATATAATAAAACTACACGAGTTTTGGGTAAGATTCGTAGGAGAAAGGGGGCATCTGATGTTACAATTAAAAGAGATTACAAAGAGCTATACAACGGGGGAGTTTACACAGGTTGCGTTAGATGGGATTAATTTGGGTTTCCGGCGCAGTGAGTTTGTTGCCATATTGGGGCAGAGCGGTTCCGGCAAAACAACCTGTTTGAATATCATTGGCGGGCTGGATCGTTATGACAGCGGGGATTTAATTATAAATGGGAAAAGCACGAAACAGTTCAAGCAAGGGGACTGGGATGCATACCGGAATAACAGTGTAGGCTTCATTTTTCAAAACTACAATCTGATTTCGCACCTAAGCATTACGGATAATGTGGAGCTGGGCATGACACTCAGCGGGGTATCTGCATCCGAGAAGAAACGCCGTGCACGTGAGGTGCTGGAGCGGGTAGGTTTAAAAGACCATATCCATAAAAAGCCGAATCAGCTTTCCGGTGGGCAAATGCAGCGCGTGGCGATTGCCCGTGCGCTGGCAAACGATCCGGATATCATTTTAGCGGACGAGCCGACCGGTGCGCTGGACAGCGCAACCAGCGAGCAGATTATGGATTTAATCCGCGAAATTGCGAAAGATAAGCTGGTCATCATGGTTACGCACAATCCGGAATTGGCGGAAAAATACGCCGATCGGATTATCCGTTTTAACGACGGGCAGGTGGTGAGTGATACCAACCCTGTGGAGCAGGCGCCCGAGCCGGATCATTATGCGCTGAAAAAAACCAGCATGAGCTTTTTTACCGCGCTGAAGGTTTCGGGAAAGAATATTCGCACAAAAAAGTGGCGCACGCTGCTTACGGCATTTGCGTCCAGCATCGGCATTATCGGCATTGCACTGATTATGTCGCTTTCTAACGGGTTTGATATTCAGATTAAAAAGTTCCAGAACAAAGCCTTTTTGGAATTCCCCGTGATTATGCAACAGATGAATTATACTGTCAATGAGGATAACATGCAGGAAGACAGCTGGATGGCGGAGCGCGAATATACTGATGAACAGAAAATTTTCCTCTATGACCCGGAAGAAAACACAAAAATCCATATCAATGATTTTACCGATGATTTTTTAGATTACATTGAAAATATTGACGCTGATATCTGTTCGAGCGTTGGTTATACGCGACTGACGGGCATGAATTTGCTCCGGCAGAATGCGGATGGCACAGCCGAGCCGGTGAGCATTACCATTGGGTTCAATCAGGATTCCACTGGGGATATTTTTAGCAGCGGCGTGGGACTTTTGTCCTATCCGAAGCAGGTGGATGAAAACGATATGTCCTTTGTGGAAAAGAATTACGATTTGCTGGCGGGCAGTTATCCCGAAAGCGAAACGGATTTACTGCTTGCTGTGGACAGCATGAACCGTGTGGATGATACGGTTCTGCAAAAGCTGGGCTTTGATACGGACGGGCTGGAAACCATGGATTTCAGCGACATTGTGGGAATGGAACTGAAACTGATTACAAACGATGATTATTATGTAAAAACCAATGCGGGAACGTATGCGGTTGGTACGGATTATAACGCCATGTACAATGCCGCACAAAGCCGCACGGTGCGGATTGCCGGTATTGTTCGGGTGAAAGAAAACGTTACGCTGGGAATGCTTTCGTCCGGCATTATTTACAGCGATGATTTGGTAACATCCATTATTGAGCAGAACAAGGGGTCGGAGATTGTCAAAGCGCAGGAGGCTTCTGACACGGATGTGTTGACCGGTACGGTGTTGACGGACGAAACCAAGGAAAGCATGCTGATTACATTGGGCGGAAGCTACGAGCCGATGATCATTTACCTGTACCCGACGGATTTTGATGC
>DBRO01000075.1:5669-11620 GCA_002306005.1 Ruminococcus sp. UBA1366
GGCATTACGCTGGTTTTGGTGGCGTTTGCAAGCATTTCGCTGGTGGTATCATTGATTATGATCGGCATTATTACGTATATTTCCGTGATCGAACGCACGAAGGAAATCGGTGTACTGCGGGCGTTGGGCGCACGGAAAAAGGATATCAGCCGGGTGTTCAATGCGGAAACCTTTATTATTGGAATGTCCTCCGGCATTCTGGGAATTCTCTGTGCTTTCGGACTGACCTTCCCGGTGAACAGTTTCATCTACAAACAGACGGATTTGGCGGATGTGGCACAGCTGAATCCCCTGCATGCGGCGTTTTTGATAGCGATCAGCGTTTTGCTTACG
The DNA here is from genome assembly GCA_002306005.1 of Ruminococcus sp. UBA1366. Classification (GTDB taxonomy): domain Bacteria; phylum Bacillota; class Clostridia; order Oscillospirales; family Ruminococcaceae; genus UBA1366. The sequence continues at coordinate 6,003 of DBRO01000075.1, forward strand.
CTCATCGGCGGATTAATACCGGCACGCATTGCAGCGAAAAAGGATCCGGTCGAGGCATTGCGTTCAGAATAACGCATTCATTCCGTAAAATTTTATAAAAACAATCAGGGTAAAATCGCACAAGCGAAATTATCCTGATTTTTTGTGAATAAACCAATATTTTGTGTTGACAAAATAAAATAATTTTTATATAATATAAACGGAAGGCAAATAAGTTTTAAAATTTGTTAATATAGGGCCGCATTTATGCGGAATCAAACGCAAAGGATCTGCGCGGTAAGCGGAGGAGGGATTGCTGTGGTCGGTATATGGCTGGAAATGAGCATGATTGATCGGGTTTTGCACACGGTTGGGCTTGTGACGACGATTATGTTGTTGATTACGTTGGTTTCGTTTTTGTTGAATCAAGAGCCGACTGCGGCAATTACAGGAAAGGGACCGAGCATTGTACGAACGTTTTCCGTATTTGGGCTTTCATTGTTTTTGTCGCAGTCTTGTTGGCTGGCGGTGATTATGCGGGAGAAAGGTTACGGAAATTTGGTTACCGGGGTAGCGGCGTTGCTTTCGGGCGTGGCCATTGCAATTGCGATACCCTATATTATGAATATGGCGTATCGCTTGTACCGGATCAAACAGCATCAAAACGAAGCGGAAATTGGAATGTCCGGCTGTACAGAATCCCGGCTGGGAACGTGTCCGGAACAGGCGGGCACAGTAATGCTGGAAGTAGACGGGAAGCTTTGCCCATGCCACGCGATTTCCGCAGAGCAACTACCCATCGAGGCGGGAACCAATGTGGTTGTCCGCAGCGTGGAGGAAGGTCTTTTGGTTTGTGAATCCAGCGATTAACAAGCATACTTCATAATCTCTCCATAACAACAAACGCCGGAGGAAAGTCCATTGCGCTTTTCTCCGGCGTTTGCTGGTATTTGACACGGCAGGTTTCCCAATTTGGCGGAGGGTTATTATAAAAAATTGTGAAAATCAGAGAATTTCACAATTGGCGTTGCATCGTTGCAACTGCTGCGAAAATGCCGTAATTTCAGGCATTTTACTTTGATAAGTTGAGAAAAAGTGCGAGTTTGTAGCGTGCGCGCAACAAATTGAGGGGTTCTCACTTCTTTTTTTGTATGCTATAATGAATTTGCAGGGCGGATTAGCCCTGAAAATAACTGTTGGAACTGGCGGGAAGCCATTTTTTTGCCACGCTAGTTAGCATACAGTAACTTAAAAGGGAGGAACTGCTATGAAAAGAGCCGGAAGTATGATCCGGAAAACAATCAGCGCGATGACCGCAGTTGCCATTGCGGCAAGTGTGAATATCAGCGGCGTATTTGCTGCGGATACAACGTACAGTGTATCCAATGATACCATCGTGCTGAAAACACAGGATGCGGCATTCAGTGCGGCGGATTCGGTTAGTATTGACGTAAAAACCGCGGCGGAAGGATTCCATGACTATGTGCTGGAACAAGCAAACGTTCAGCCATTTACCACAAGAATGTACGGGAAACACGGCGTTTCTGTGGAGATTTCAGTAAAGGACAGCGCGGGCGAAGCGCTCGCTTACAAAGGCAATCTGGAGGTCAGCTATAAAATTCCGGATAGCTGGGACCAGTCGCACGGTATTGCTGTGGCGTATTTGACAACAGGCTATATTGGAACGTTGAAACTAATGTCATACTCCGCCATTTCATCCGTGGAAATTAAGGACGGGTATGCGGTATTTACGATGCCGTTTAATAGCGAAACTTCTGAGGATCAAACGAAGCTGTTGATTCAGGAAGATGTCGTTGCAGCTGATGTAAATGCGTTATCGGACGGCGTTTATCAGGTTGGTATCAGTATGTTCAAGGATTTACAGACCAAAGCGATTTCAATGGCTGTAAATACCATGAATTCTGATGCGATGTATATCGTCGATGGGGACAAGCGCTACCTGAAATTGCATTTCAATAAGGGCGTTGTCTTAAATTTACCGGCATTCCTAAATAAAATCTATGCAGTAGACGGAGAGGATTCAAATAAAATACTGACACCGGGCATATGCCGGAAAGCACGGCGATTTTTACAATTCTGATTTGATTTCGGGAAGAATTCTGTGGAAACCGCAGATTTTGAAAAAAGTTGTTGCGTTGCTGCAACTCTTGGCAAAGCACTGTGATTCCGGGCGTTTTACGGCAAAAAACAGAAGCTTGCTTAGCACGTGTTGCATTGGTGCAACAAATTCAGGCTTTACTCTGGGGGCAAGCGGGTTTATAATAGCATTAGGTTAGCAAGAGCTAACAAAGCTTGTTGATAAAACTGCAATTGAAAGGAACGAATTTAAGTGAATAGAATCGCAGACTTTTTGAAAAACCTTGTTTGCGGGATGACAGCAGTGCTCGTCTTTATGGCGGGCATTGCCGTTATTCCCGCATTTGCCGAAGCCGGCAGTGTTTCTATTGCCACGCTGACGCCGCATTACAAAAATCCCGCCACCGGCGAAATTGAGGATTCCGGCGGGGAAAGCTCTGCCGTGCTGGGACAGTCTATGACGGAGAGTGCTACCCATACGCAGGCATTGGTAGAAAAAACAGATTCCGGTCAGCTTTATGTAACAGTCCGGCTGAAGTTGATGGATAATATTGAAGATCCAAAATTTCAGGTGTCAGATTCGTCCGGAAAGAAGTTTCGATCCGTAAGCGCGGCAACCATGCAGGAAAACTATACGGATAATACCGCGGATTTCCGGATGGAAGTTCATTCGGAACAAGATATCATTCGCTGTGCCATGCGTGTTGTGCCAATGGGGCGCGATGTGGTGTTTTATATGACACTTTCAGATTTGCAGGCGGGCTCTGGCGATTTTATCGTCAGTGTAAAGCAAGTACAGCAAACGGAAAGCACAAAAAAACCTGCTGGAACTACCAAAAAGAAAACGGAAACGGGTTCTAAAACCACCACCAACCAGACAACCGCAGAACAGCAAACAACCACTCGCCAAAACCAAAACAGCACAACAAAGCAAACATCCGCTGCCGGAGCAATTACAACGGAGAAAACAACCACGTCCGTACAGTCCACCACTGCCGCAACCACGCCGACACCAGCCAATGGTACGACTGTGCAGGGCATTGCGGAATTCGATGCCGGCGGCGATGCCGTAACGGAACAATCCGCAGGGGAATCTAAAGAGAACGCAGATTCCAGCAAAACAGGCGTGATTGTGCTGATTTGTGTGGGCGCAGCCGCAGTAGCGGTTACGATTGTATGGGTTGTCCATCGCAGACGGCGCGGATAAGGAGTGTGCAGATGAAAAGAAGTTTTAAGAAAATCCTGTGCGGAGCGCTTGCTGCGGCGCTTTGTGTTTCGGCGGCAGGCTGCGTGGATCAGCATCCTGAACAAAACAGCATGGACAGCGCGCAGGCGCTGCGCTTGATTGCCACCTCACCGGCGGTTGCAGATATTTGCGATAAGCTGGAGCTGGACTTGGTTGGCGTGTGCTCGTCCTCAGTCAGTACAATTCCGGCGCGGTATGCAGGGGCAACACAGGTGGGAACCGCCATGTCGCCGGATTCAGAAATTGTAAAATCGCTGAATCCGGACTATGTGCTTTCCCCCAACAGCTTGCAGGGGGATTTGCAGCCGAAATACGCTGCCATCGGGGTGCAGTCAATTTTTTTGAATCTGCGCAGCGTGGAGGGGATGTATGCATCCATTGAAGCTTTGGGAGAGAAATTTGATCGGCAGGCACAAGCGCAGGCATTGGTTACGGAATACAACATCTTTATGGAGGAATACCGTGAGAAAAATGCTGGAAAAGAAGCCCCAACGGTGCTGATTCTTATGGGGCTGCCCGGCTCTTACATTGTGGCGACGGAGGCAAGTTATGTGGGCAGCTTAGTCAAGCTTGCCGGTGGGGTGAATGTGTATGCCGGAGAAACCGACGAGTTCCTGAACGCCAATACCGAGGATATGCAAAAGCGCGATCCGGACATCATTCTGCGCTGCGCCCATGCGCTGCCGGAGGAGGTTGTGGAAATGTTTCAGGAAGAATTTGCGGAAAACGACATCTGGCAGCATTTTCGTGCCGTGCAAGAGAACCACGTGTATGATTTGTCCTACGATAAATTTGGCATGAGCGCGAAGTTTAATTACCCTGAGGCGTTGGAGGAATTGCAGCCGATTCTTTATGGGCAAACGGAGGCGGGCACATGAAAAACAGCCGGAAAATTCTTGCGTTTCTCCTAACTGCCGCAGCGCTGCTGGGGCTGTTTCTGGCAGCGGTGAACACCGGCAGCTTAAAAGTGACCCCGTCGGAGCTGTTCTCCGGCTTGTTTGTGGCATATAACCCCACCGTGGCGACCATTTATAATTTACGCTTTCCGCGAATTTTTATTGCCTTGCTGGGCGGGGCTGCGATGGCGGTTTCCGGTGTGCTGTTGCAGGCAGTCATGAAAAACCCTCTTGCCGATCCGGGGATTATCGGCATCAGCTCCGGCGCAAGCCTAGCAGCGGTGCTGGTGACGGCATTTTTGCCGCAGCTGTTCTTCTTTACGCCGTTGTTTGCCTTTGCGGGCGGACTGCTGGCCTTTGTACTGGTGTATTCGCTCTCTTGGCGAGGCGGGCTTTCCCCCGTGCGGCTGATCTTGGTGGGCGTTGCGGTCAATGCGGTGTTTACCGGACTCATGAGCGCGTTTAATTCCGCAACAGGTAGCAATTATTCCGGCGCGGCAAGCATTGTAAACGCAAATATTACGATGAAAACTTGGGACGATTTTTCCACGCTGCTTTGGTACACGCTTGCCGGATTGGTGCTTTCTGCATTGGCAGCAAGGCAGTGCAATTTGCTTGCTTTGGAAGATGCCACAGCGCGTTCGCTGGGTGTCAACGTCACGCAGAGCCGGTTGATGGTTTCAATGATCGGGGTATTGCTGGCTTCTATTAGCACGGCAATTATCGGGCCAATCAGCTTTTTGGGGTTGATTGTGCCGCACATTGCAAGGCTGCTGGTAGGCAGCGACCACCGCGTGCTGCTGCCGTACGCCGTAATACTGGGGGCATTTACTCTGTTGTTGGCGGATACGCTGGGCAGAACGATTGCTGCACCGTACGAAATCAACGCTTCAGTGATTATGAATGTTGTGGGCGGCCCGTTCTTCATTCTGCTGTTAAGGAGGTCCGGAAAAACCTATGGAACCTAATGTATTCACTGCGCAGAATCTGGTGTTCTCTTACGGGAAAAACCGCGTGCTGGACGGGCTTTCGTTTTCATTGCGGCGCGGAAAAGTAACCACACTCATCGGCGCAAACGGCTGCGGAAAATCCACGCTGTTCCGGCTGATGACCAAAAACCTGAAACTGCAGCAGGGGGAGGTTTTTGTGAATGGGCAGGCGCTTTCGCAAATCCGGCTGCGGGATTTTGCCAAGCAGGCGGCGATTGTACACCAGCACAACACCGCGCCGGCGGATCTTACGGTGGAAAAGCTGGTGGCGTACGGCAGAACCCCCTACCAGCGGTTTGGGCTTTCGCAAAATCCCAAGGAAGACCGCGAAAAAGTTTTGTGGGCAATGGAAGTAACCAATACCCTGCGGCATAAGGACAGGCAGGTTTCGGAGCTTTCCGGCGGGCAAAA
>DBRO01000090.1:0-220 GCA_002306005.1 Ruminococcus sp. UBA1366
TGACTTCGCTGGCAATTGAATTGAATGTGGACGAGGAAAGTGCCGATCGAATCGCGAAATTTCAGGAAGCGGCGCTGGTTGGCGGAAATGCCGCCGTGCTGTACGGCATGAACGCAATGAGCGTGAACAAAGCGCGGGAGTCCGCGGCGGAAAACGAAAACGGCGCAATGATGGGCTTTATGGGCATGGGCATGGCAGGCATGAGCGCCTCCATGGGAAC
>DBRO01000090.1:251-4462 GCA_002306005.1 Ruminococcus sp. UBA1366
AGCAGGCGAAGAGAAATGGACTTGTTCCTGCGGAACAGAAAACACAGGCAAGTTCTGTCTGGAATGCGGTGCGAAAAAGCCGGAGCAAGCAGGCTGGACTTGTTCCTGCGGCACAGTGAATTTAGGGAAATTCTGCATGGAATGCGGCGCAAAGCGTCCGGCGGGCGCACCGGTTTATCAGTGCGATAAATGCGGCTGGAAGCCCGAAGACCCGAACCATCCGCCGAAATTCTGTCCGGAGTGCGGCGACCCATTCAACGATGATGACAAGCAGTAAACCGCAGGAAAGCACGTTTCAGAAGGTGTACGAAATCGTGCGGAAAATCCCGCGCGGCAAAGTGGCAACCTACGGGCAGATTGCCGTTTTGCTGGGAAATCCGCGGCTCTCCCGCGTGGTGGGGTATGCCTTGCACGTGAATCCGGAACCGGGTGTAATACCCTGTCACCGCGTGGTGAATCGTTTTGGGGCGGTTTCCGCTGCGTTTGCCTTTGGCGGGGAAAACGAGCAGATTCGCCTGCTGAAAGCCGAAGGTGTGGAATTTGACGGGGAGAACCGCGTGGATATGCAAAAATATCAGTGGCAAAATAAATAATCAAAACCGGGCTGTGCAAAGTATCACAGTCCGGTTTTTACGTTGTGGGCAATTCCCCAGCAATTCATATGACAACTTTATCCATGTGATTGATAAACCAGTTTACCGTTTTTCATCACTTTTTTAACCTGATTTTTGCAGGTGTTGTAAACCAAAAAACGATAATCAGGACTTTTTAAAAACAAAATATCCGCTTGCTTGCCGGGTTCCAAACTGCCAATCCGGTCGGCACGGTTCAGTGCCGCAGCACCGTTGAGCGTCAGGGCAGTCAGTGCGGCCTCCGGGCTGATTCCCATCTGCAAAACCGCCAACGCAAACAGCAGGGGAATGGAATCCGTATAGCAGCTGCCGGGGTTAAAATCCGTTGCCAGCGCAAGTGCGCAACCGGCATCCAGCATTTTTTTGGCAGGAGCATAGGGCTTTTTCAAACAAAAAGCCGTGTTGGGCAATAAGGTTGCCACGGTGTTGGATTTGGAAAGCATCTGTATTCCACGTTCAGAAACCGCCAGTAAATGGTCGGCGGAAACCGCTCCGAGTGCGCAGGCAAGCTCTGCGCCGCCCAAGGAGAGGATTTCATCCGCATGGATTTTTAACCCAAACCCCATGGACTTGGCTGCCGTAAGTAATGTTTGCGCCTGTGTAACAGAAAAAACCGAATCCTCGCAAAACACATCGCAGAATTCTGCAAGATGGTGGGCTTTGATTTCCGGCAGAACGGTGTGAATCATTCGGTCAATGTAAGCATCACTGCGGTGTTGGTACTCCTGCGGGATCGCGTGTGCGCCCAGATACGTACTGATAAGCGTAATCGGGTGCGATTTTAAACAGTTTCTGTTCACGCGCAGCTGCATAAGTTCGGTGTCGGTATCCAGTCCGTACCCGCTTTTGCTTTCAACTGTTGTCACGCCTTGTTCCAGCATATCATCGAGCTTCTGCAAGGTCAGCGCCGTTAGGGCGTTTTCTGAAAGCCTGCGGGTGCTTTGTACGGTATCTTGAATACCGCCGCCATGATTCAGAATTTCCAGATACGGCGTACCGTTCACGCGCTCCATGAATTCCTGCGGTCGATACCCGCCAAACACCACATGCGTGTGGGAATCCACAAAGCCGGGAATTAAACAACAGCCAGAAGCATCTAAAATTTCATATTCATCGGTATCATTGATTGCATTACGGAGTTTCGAAAAATCGTCCACCGCCGTAATGATCCCGTTTTCTACCACAATCGCGCCGTTATCAAGGACGCGAAGCGAGTTCATTTCCGCGCCGTGCCTAGCATGAAATCCAATCGGCGTGGCAATTTGCGCGGCATTGATAATCAGCGTTTTCGCCATGCTTTCCCTTCTATTCTGCCTAAGATTTTTTTAAACTATGCATTCGATTTCTGCAAGTGCCGCATGGTTTCCTGCACTTTTGCAACCACTTCCGCTTGTGAAATGTTTTGCAAAGCGCCGTGATTGACCGTCGTAACGCCGTTCACCACGACTTTGTCGATCGCCGTCGGCTGCAGTGCATACACAAGGTTGGGTAAAATCTGCTCGCCATTTTGGGAGATCGGCTGCATGGATAAATCATCACTCCGGATTCCCACAAAATCCGCAAACGTATGCTCCTGCAAACAGCCAATGGGCAAATCCAAAATCTTTCCGCCGTTTGCCGTTCCCATGGTAAAAGCATCATGATAATTGATGCAGAGCGCGTCCAGCGTGTGCGCCTTTTGTAATAAGGAAACCATGCGCATTTCCTCAAACACACTAATGCGGTTGTTGCTGCAAGCGCCGTCACTGCCAAGACCGATGGTCACACCGGCAGCCATCATTTTTGGAAGATCCGTCACCCCATCGGAAAGAAACATATTGCTGGAAGGACAGTACGCAAGATTTGCCTTTCTTTCGCCCAGCAGCGCAATTTCTGCCGGTGTCAGCCAAACACCATGGATCATCACCATGGACTCGTCCACAACGCCGAGCTGTTCTAAAAATTCCACAGGGGTTTTTCCGTATTTCTCCAGCGTTTCCTTGCCTTCAAACGGCTCTTCCGCCACATGGATATGAAATTTTGTGCCCAGTTCTTTTGCCAACGCCGCGCCTGCCTGTATCATTTCCGGCGTAGCGGCGTGCAGGCTGTGCGGCGCAGGAACAACAGAAACCATTTCGTTGTCCGCATATTTTTTGTACAGCAAACGGGTATTTTCCGCCGCTTGCGAAATGGATTCCACATAGCCTGCGGGCGCACCTGCCCAATCGTACATCGTTCGGGCAAGCGTCAGGCGAATGCCCACATCCTGTGCGGCTTTGCAAATCATTTCATCGCTTTCTGTGCCGAAATTATGCAGATAAAAGAAATCACAAACCGTTGTGACACCACAAGCCATCATTTCCGAAAAAGCAAATACCGCGCCATGATAAATATCTTCCTTGCGAAATCGTGGCGAATATCGGTAGAGCGCCTTATCCCGCCATTCCAGAAAAGGCCGGTCCGTAGCAATGCCCCGCAGCAGGCTTTGGAAGCTGTGGTTATGCACGTTCACCGTACCGGGAATTAAAATCAGCCCGGTCCAGTCTTCGTGCCGCGCGTTCGGATATTGCAGCACCGCCTCATTTGCGGGCAAAATGCTTTCAATCCGGTTGTCCCGTACCACAACAGCCGTGTTTTTTGCAAAGGCATGGGCAGTAAAAACGTATTCCGGAAAATAAACAGTCATCTGGCTCATGTATCCAACTCCTTATCCATCAACAATACTGTCTGCAACAGCGCGTTGCCTGCTTTTTCAATGTCCTCCGGCAGCGTAAATTCATCAAAGCAATGACTTTTTCCGTCCATGCTTCGCACGAACAGCATACCGGCAGGCGCAAAGCGCTGTACGTTTGCGGCATCGTGTCCCGCCATGCTGTTGAGTTCTGTAATCGGCTCGCCAATTGCCGCTATGCCACGATTGATGTAGGACTGTACCGCCGCATCCAGCGCGATTTCCTTTTGGTCTAAATTCAACGTGCGCTGCAAGGTAATCTGCCGCTTTTTCAGAAGCTTTTGTAAGAGTTCATCCACAGCGCAGATTGCCTGTTTGCGCAGTTCCGGTTCACAGGAACGAATCTCCAGCAGTAAATCCACTTCGCAAGGAATAATATTCGCGGAGTTCGGTTCAATATGTAAATACCCGATGGTGCCAACCAACTTGTCGGAAGAAAATTCGCGGATGAGTTGGTCAAATTCCAGAATTAATTCCGCCGCGGCAACCAGTGCATCGTGGCGGTCTTCCATTTTTGTTGTGCCGGAATGATTCGCCTCGCCAATGATTTTGAGATTCTCCCGATAAATGCCCGTGATCGTTTTGACAGAAGCAAGCGACAAGTTTCGGTCAAATAAATGCCGGCTCTGTTCCACATGGCATTCCAAAAAAGCGCACATGGAACCAAAACGATCCGGTATTCGGTCGCAATCCGGTAAATGTCCACCAAGGGAGCCAATAACATCTGAAAGTTTTCGTGTACCGTCCAAACTGGTGCAGCTGCAAAGCGCCGCGCTGTTCAGCCGGCCGCTTAAAACCTTGCTCCCCAGCGTGGAAAGATTAAACGGATTCGGTTCTTCCGCCACAAAAGACACCAGCCGAATCGGGTG
>DBRO01000067.1:0-7929 GCA_002306005.1 Ruminococcus sp. UBA1366
GATCCAGCTTGCGGTTGTGGTAATATATTGATTGCAGGCTATGCCGCAATACGTAGGCTGGAAATCGAAACTCAAAAATCTTGCCCAAACAGCAAATGGAAAAGCCTTATTTCAATTAAAAATTACTGCGGTATCGAATATGATACTCAAGCAGCCTTGCTTTGTCGAACAGCATTATTTATACAAAAAAGAGTCCTGGACATCGAGTTTGCAGAGGAACTGCATCAGAATCTTCCGACAATTGACACTTATGCGAGCTTTGACAATATTTGTGTTGGGAACGCATTACGGATGGAATGGAGTGATTTAATTCCGAAAGAACGGCTTCGTTACATTGCCAGCAATCCCCCGTTTATATCTTTTAAGTGCTGCTCTCACGAGCAGCAGGAAGATATGCAGAAGCTATTTCCTGCTCAAAAAAAATTGCTGGATTATTGCGCCGGTTGGTTAAAAAAATCAGCGGAATTTATTGAAAACACAGATATCCGGTGCGGATTAGTGCTCACAAGCTCTGTCTGCCAAGGCATTCAGATGCCTGCGATTTGGCAGGATCTCATCAAGTCCGGCATACATATCGACTTTGCACACCGTCCGTTTTCCTGGTACAGGAATAATTCGCTGCTTGACGAGACACTTGCACAGGTAAAATGCGTAATCGTAGGAATCTCAAACAACCACGCATCCACAGCTCGGCTTTATGAATATGACATTGATTCACGATTTGAAAAAGTACGCGATGTTCCGCATATTAATCCGTATTTGATCGATGCACGGGATATTTTTCTTTCGGATGACAAAACATTGCAAGGTCGCCGAACGGACTTACCAGCAATGCGCCAGGGGCGCGCTTTACCGAAAGGAGCTGATATTTACACACAAGAAAAACGGAATCTTCTGGTTGAAAGCAATCCGGATACAGAAAAATTATTTATGCGCTATCTAACCGCAAAGGATTTAATGACCGATCGGGTTCGGTTCGTTTCTGCATCATACAGCTTTTTGAACGCGAAAAGTTATTTAGTGATCCCACGGCATAGCTCAGAAAAGCGAAGATATATCCCGATCGGATATTTCCAGAACGAGCAGATTTACTTTAACGACAGTGTGCATATTGTAGCTGATGCCGATCTTTTTTTGCTGGGTCTGCTGATGTCCTCCATGCACATGGCGTGGACGGCTGCTGTGTGCGGACGCTTAGAAATGCGGTATCGGTATTCCAACACGTTGGTGTACAATAACTTCCCCTCCCCTACCCATCTGTCTCCCAAACAGCATGATGAGGTTGCACGACTCGCGGCACAGGTGCTGTCTGTGCGGGAAGCGTTACCAATGTCCTTAGGTGATATGTACATGAATATGCCTACACAGCTGCAGCAGGCTCATCTGGCGCTGGATGCGGCGGTTGAGATGCTGTATGCCGGCAGGCTGTTTGTGAGTGACAGTGAACGAATTGATTTTCTTTTCGGAATGTACAACGGAACTGTGTCACGGTGACACAGTTATTGACAAACCAAATAGTAATGTGGTAAAATAAAGGAGTAAGCATGGAATATATAGTATTATTAATTGGATTTTTGGCTTCCATAACATCATTTCTATTTTGGACAGGAGAACCGGTTATGTTTGATAAGGTCGAAAAAGTCAATTTATCTCACGATATTGTAAGATAATCTTTATATCAAGTAGAAAAGCGTTTCATTCCATAAGATTGAAACGCTTTTTGTATAAAACCTAATTCTAAACTCCCTATTTAACAACGCACCGTCCTTGGAGCCTGCTTTGTTGTAGTTCTTATTAATCGTTCTCTCGATGCTTCATGTCAAATTTTTAGGCATTTTTTGAAAAAACGCTTGACAAATAAAAAATAATGTGATATCATTAGAACAATATAACAAATAAAAAGCACCTCACGGACGGCAGGCTTGTTTCCCGCAAACCCACCGCCCATAATCCCGCAGATGTTAGGCCATCTGAAAGACTTAGTGAAATGCTATTCTTGTGCTTAATCATAGCACATAAGGATAGATTGTGTCAAGAGTTTTCAGAAGGTTTTTGCCGAACATCTGAAGACTCTTTACTTTTTGTTATTAAATGCTTTTCTGAGAAGCATTTAATATATATGCAGCTTGACCAGCTGCATCGGTGTGCGCCGCACGGCAAACACTTGGACAACTGAATAAAGACATCTAACGTTGCAATCTTCCCGAAACCCTGCAACAACTGTTGTTCAGCTGACTTGTCAGCCTGCAACCGTCTGTAATAGCTTCGCTTCCGCGAGCCGGCTCTTGCCGATACCTCAGACGCGCCGTAATCAAATTCGATTATCGAATTTGTAGCGAGTATACATACCGTGTTTGGTTGAGCTACCGCAGCTAGTAAGGAAGCAAGGGCGAACCTACCGCAAACTGATGGAGTTAAGCGAGCCGAAATTATTCGGCTACGGTCAACGCTTTCCAGAACCGCGCGGAGGGGTGGACAACGACCGTCGTCAAAAGGGAAACCGTTAGATAAATGACAATGCAATTTATAATATCGGGCGGGTTGGCAACCTGCTGATCTGCCCGGTTATTATTATAACATTCCTGCGAGGGCATTTTTTGTAGAATACCCTTGCAGGTGTGCTATAGAATTGGCTGGGGTAAAAGGATTCGAACCTTTGGAATGTTGGAGTCAGAGTCCAATGCCTTACCACTTGGCGATACCCCAAAATTTGCACCGACAAACCAGTTTTTTTTGAATGCGCAGGCTGACGGAATCATTCCCGCGGCATTCGATGGTTGGGATAGATGGATTCGAACCATCGGAATGACGGAGTCAAAGTCCGTTGCCTTACCGCTTGGCTATATCCCAGTTTCAGTAAGCCTTCAACGGTTTGTCTTTGTTGCATAAATTATTATAGCAGAACTGCCCGAATAATGCAAGCTTTTTTCGCATATTTTCATAAAATTTTAAAATTTATTTTTTTTCGGGAGTCTCTTTCTATCATGCGCGTTCTGCCACAGGATATGCAAAAGCCGCCGTTCCATACATCGGCGGCTTTATCTTCATCATAAAACTATTCCACAGTGTGAACCTGAATCATATTTGTATTTCCGGAAATGCCTAACGGAACACCTGCTGTAATGACGACCAAATCGCCCTTTTGGATAAACCCATACTCCACAGCTTTTTCAATCGCATGACGAATTAAATCATCCGTACTGTCCTTCTCTTCCATCACGCCCGGCACAATCCCCCACGACATACTCATCTGCCGGCACACCGCATCATCCGTAGTCAGTCCGATAATCGGACAGGCGGGGCGGTATTTGGAAATCATCCGCGCGGTTTTACCCGTTTTTGTGACAGTAATAATTGCTTTTGCACCTAAATCATGCGCTGTTGTAACCGTTGCGTGCGAAATTGCACTAGTAATACTAGAAGAAGTATTGTATTTTCTTCTGGCAAAATCCGTGGTGTAGTCAATATCATTCTCCGTGGTTTCGGCAATCAGCGCCATGGTTTTGACAACTTCCACCGGATAAGCGCCTGCGGCGGTTTCGCCGGAGAGCATAATGCCCGAAGTACCGTCGTATATTGCATTGGCTACGTCTGTAATCTCCGCACGGGTTGGACGCGGATTTTTAATCATGGATTCCAGCATCTGTGTGGCGGTAATCACTTGCTTGCCGGCGTTATAGCCTTTCGCAATTAACGATTTCTGGATTGCGGGAATTTTTTCAAAAGGAATTTCTACGCCCATATCGCCGCGCGCAACCATGATTCCATCTGCGGTTTCCAGAATTTCATCAATGTTTTCCACGCCCTCAGCGTTCTCGATTTTTGCAATAATCCGCACGTTGTTCCAACCCAGGCTGTGGGTGAATTTCCGTAGATAATTGACATCGGCTGCGCTCCGTACAAAGGAAGCCGCAATGAAATCAAATCCCATCTTCGCACCGAATTCTAAATCCTGCATATCCGTTTCACTGATATACGGCATGGAAAGGCTTGTGCCGGGGACGTTAATCCCTTTGTTGTCAGAAAGCACACCGCCATGCACTACACGGCAGACGACATCTGTGCAGGTAATCTGTTCGGCTTTCAGTTCAATCACACCGTCGTTAATCAAAATGGTTTGCCCAACAGAAACATCCTTCGGTAAGTTCTGGAATGAGACGGAACTGACTTGGTCCGTGCCATCCAGTTGTTTTGTAGTCAACGTGAATTCCGCGCCATCAGCAATTTCTACCGGTTTATGGTCTTTAAACTGGCGTAAGCGAATTTCCGGGCCTTTTGTGTCAAGCATGGTTGCAATCGGCATATGCAGTTCCTCCCGCAGCCGGACAACCTGCTCAAAGCGTTTTTGGTGGGTTTCGTAGTCGGAATGTGAAAAGTTGAACCGTGCGACATTCATGCCGGAAAGCATCAGCTTTCGCAGAATTTCATCACTGTCCGTAGCAGGACCGATTGTACATACTATTTTTGTCTTTCTCACAAAAAAGCCTCCTTAAAAAATTTTGTACCGATTATATTATACTGATAAAAATATTGCTCGTCAATGCCCTGACGGATAGATTTTTTAAGATTCACTTTTTGCATAACAAGCGTTGCTTTCGTTTAAAGAAACTGTATGAATTCACCTATTGACAAATCAAAAAATTCGTGATATACTTTATTACATCAAAGCTTTAAAGCTTTATAGCGTTGAACTCTCCGGAGTTTCAAATAGAGAAAGGACTGGAAGAAATGATTGTCATTTTGAATCACAAAACAAAAAAGGAGGATGTTTCACACCTGGTTGGCGAATTTGAGCAGATGGGACTGCGCGTGAACCTGAGCGAGGGTGAAAACACCACCATCCTGGGGTTAATCGGTGATACCTCCAAGCTGGATATCGACGTATTGAGTGGGTTCCCGTTTGTAGAAAGCGTGAAGCGGGTTTCAGAACCGTATAAGAGTGCGAACCGCAAAATGCACCCGGAGGATACCATTGTAAATGCTGGCGGTGTGAAAATCGGCGGGGAAAATTTCTGCGTCATTGCGGGACCTTGCTCGGTGGAAACCGAAGAACAGATTATTGAAGTAGCACAGGACGTGAAAAATTCCGGTGCAAATATGCTCCGTGGTGGGGCGTTTAAGCCGCGGACTTCCCCCTACTCGTTCCAAGGGCTGGAGGGCGAAGGCATTCGCCTGCTGTTGGAGGCAAAAAAGGCAACCGGATTGCCTATTGTTACGGAAATCATGAACCTGAACTATCTGGATTTTTTTGCGGATGTGGATTTAATTCAGGTGGGAGCACGCAATATGCAGAATTTTGACCTGCTGAAAGAGCTGGGACATTCCGACAAGCCGATTTTGTTGAAACGCGGACTTGCCAACACGATTGAGGAATGGCTGATGAGTGCGGAATACATTATGGCGGGTGGAAATAAGAATGTCATTCTCTGCGAACGGGGTATCCGCACGTTTGAAACCTGTATGCGGAACACGCTAGATATTTCAGCTGTGCCAATGCTGAAAAAGCTGACGCATCTGCCGGTAATTGTCGATCCCAGTCACGCGGCGGGACTTTCCTGGATGGTTCCCCCACTGGCACGGACGGCGGTTGCTTCCGGTGCGGACGGGCTGATGGTGGAAGTACACAACAATCCCGCAAAAGCGTGGTCGGATGGCGCACAGTCGCTGAATCCCGCACAATTTGATGAGTTGATGACAGATATCAAGCGCCGCGCAGAATTTGAAAGCAGACCGATTGCAGCGAACAAATAGTGCATGGCTCCGCTCTTGATGGGCGGAGTCTTTCTTGCAATTTCATGAAAAATATGTTACTCTATTTGCAACAAAAGATATTTTTTTCATCACATAA
Source organism: Ruminococcus sp. UBA1366 (assembly GCA_002306005.1). GTDB lineage: Bacteria > Bacillota > Clostridia > Oscillospirales > Ruminococcaceae > UBA1366. The sequence continues at coordinate 5,849 of DBRO01000067.1, forward strand.
GGAGTATGAAAGCAAATGGAGGTAGTATGATGAAAAAGTTTTTCATAATTTTTTGCGCTATGTTTTTGTTGGCAACGAGGTGTGCGATTCCCGCAGCTGCAGATACCGGACCAAAGCCCTCGGTTGAAATTCAATTTAAAGGCTTGGAAAATCAGACATATTTTGTTACACTGCTCTCGGAAGACAACGACACTGGTCCGCGCCATGCATATTTGCCTGATGACGAAAATGCCGACTTTTATGATGCGATCTACCAACCCGGCGATGAGAACTATGATGTTTTTTTGAAATTTGCGGCATATCAGGATAGTAACAATTTTTATTTTTTGCAGGAGTTTTCGGATTGTTCTGAAACGCAAGCATTCTCATGGGTGTACATGCCGCCAAACCCTTTTAAGGTTTTACTTTATTTCCCGGAACAAGATTGTTATCTGGAATATGACAGCATTCTATCTCGTACGGATTTCCATGCGGTGATGGAATTAGAAGTTTACAATTTGCACTTTCACACGGACGGCACAGCTACTGCAGACTTTACATTACGGGAAATTCATGATACCTCCAGCGAATTACTTTACTTTTTTTCGCGGGTACTGATTACGCTGGCGATTGAAATCGCCGTTGCGCTGATGTTCTTACTGTTTGAACGCAAGCAGCTGCTTGTGATTGCCGTTACAAACTTGTTTACGCAGATGGCACTGAATGCCGTGCTGTTTCTTACGAATTGGAGCAGTTATTTTGATTTCTGGCTTATGTTTATTCTGCTGGAGGTTGGCGTGCTCGCAATTGAAACGCTTTTGTACATGATAGTTCTCCCCAAAGTCAGCAAGAAAAAACCTCGCCGCTGGAAATACATTGTATATCCCCTTGTTGCAAATGCCGCCTCCTGCTTTGCTGGCATTTTATTAGAGCAGGTTTTTCCGGCACTTTTTTATTGATTGATACAAACAAAAACCGCACTGCGCTTGGCAATGCGGTTTTCTTTTTTTGACTTCCTTTGTTTTTACATGCCTCAGTTTTTAAAATCCTGTATTTTTTCATTCCCTATATCTTACCGTGAATTGGGGATAAGATAACAATGTTCTTCGTGCGAATTAATACTTACCCGCTGTGCCGATGGATTCCAGCTGTGCCGAGAGAGAATTGCTGTTATCACCCGGCAGAGAAATATTCAGATTATTGGATGCATGATGCGTGGTATTGCTCAGCTTAAACTTGGAAACCTCATCCCGCAGCGTAACTGCCTGAGAGGACATTTCCTCGCTGGTTGCGGAGTTTTCTTCCGCCGTTGCCGCGTTAGTCTGCACCACGGAGGACACCTGCGAAAGTCCGACTTTAATCTGCTCAATAGCAGAAACCTGCTCTTCGGACGCCTTATCAATCTGAATCATACTATCGTTGGTCATCGTTGCTTTTTCTTCAATGGCGTTCAAAATCTGTGCAGTGGCAACGGTAATCTTGCTGCCGCGTTCTACCTTTTCAACGGATGCACGAATTAAGGTCGATGTTTGCTTTGCAGCTTCCGCGGATTTCGCCGCAAGGTTGCGGACTTCATCAGCCACAACAGCGAAGCCCTTGCCCGCACTACCAGCCCGTGCTGCCTCTATTGCTGCGTTCAGCGCCAAAATATTGGTCTGGAATGCGATATCTTCAATAACTTTGATAATATCCGTAATTTGTGCGGACGCCTTTCCAATTTCCTCCATAGCCTCGGACAATTGATTCATATGCTCACTGCCATTGAGAACATTCTGCGCGGTTTCCTGGGTATAATCCGATGCCTGACGGAGATATTTGGAGTTTTCTTCTGCCTCGTCCGCAATTTTCACAACTGCCGCGTTTAACTCTTCCACCGAGGCTGCTTGTTCCGCAGAACCAGCTGCCAATGCCTGTGCGCCGCTGGAAACTTGTGCCGAACCAATGCTGACTTGTTCTGCCGCACTATTTATCGTAGAAAGCGTAATATTCAAGCCATCCATGGTTTGCTCAATAGCATTTTTTAAATTGATATAATCACCGGGGTACTCCACAGTTGTTTTCTGGGAAATATCGCCCTGTGCCAGCCGCTGGAGGGCAGAAAT
>DBRO01000067.1:7963-21259 GCA_002306005.1 Ruminococcus sp. UBA1366
AAATCGCCCTGTGCAATCTTCTCATACACGTTGACGAGTTCATTTACAGGTGTTAGGATTGAGTCTTTCAGTTTGACTACAATTACAAATGTAAAGATCGCTGTAATAGCTACGCAAACTAACAGAATAATCCATGCTTTCTTCATGACCTGTTCTGCTTCCTCTTGCTGTGTTACCGCATTTTTTTCAGCACTTGCAGAAAACTTAGATAACATATCTTCCATCTTAGAAAATTCCGGCACATAGCTATCCATGTAAATTCTTTGCGCTTCTGTTATATTAGCCTCAGTTGGGTTATTCAGTAATTCAGCGATTTGAGAACGATACTGTCCTGCTTCTGTCGCATATTCACCATATGTTTCGAGATCTTCGTCTCTAGAATTATCTCTTTGATTCTTATGATATTGCTGTAATGCCTCATTTGCTTCAACACCTGCATCCGATGCTTTCTGCATATATTCCGCTTGGTTCTCCGGTTCTACTAAAGCCCATGCAATATAACGCTGCACAGAAGCAATATTGAACTTTAATGTGCTAATGTACTGTGCGTTTGGTACTGTGTACTGTGCATATTTATCCACTTCACCGTTCAACTTAATGATATTGTAGATCGCTGATAGAATTGAGATAATCATCGCTAGCAACACCATACCAAATCCGAATAAAAGCTTTTTGCTAATGGTTAGATTTTTCATTTTCAAACTTCCTTCCTGATAACGGCGATACGCCGTGATTTTATTCCTGTGATGAATCCAATCAATTGATTTTGTCCATCAGCACGAAATCCATAAATTCCGATACCGTAATCTCTACGGGAATCACGCCGGGTCTTTCAAAAATGATGTATTCTCCGTCCGTATATACGCTGTAAAATAAATCCGGGTCCCGTAACTTCTGAAACTTCGGCAAGTGAAACAACTTGTTGCATTGAAACTGAATCTCTGTGCCGTTTTTCATCACAACTGTCAGCATATAGCCTTTTTCCGGATGCACATCATGGAAAAATCCCATTGGGTTACGGATTATTTTTTCACTCTCTGCGGCAGATGCCGGCTCTTCCTGTTGCGTTACCACTGAGGGGCAAAACCCCGATCTTGCCAAATCTCCTGCAATCGTATCCATGTCAAAGGGCTTATGCACAAAAAGATCACAGCCCTGTTCCCGCGCACGCTGCCGTAAATTCTCATCCGGTTGCATGAGAATCATCAGGATTTTTGCGCGATAATCCGGCGTCAAAGAAAATTGCTTTTCCAGATCCCGAATGACCCGCAGTGCTTTAATGCCATCCACACGGGGCATCATGGCGTTTAGGCAGATTAAGCCATACGGCCTGTCTTCTTTCAGCGCCAACATAAAGGCATCCAATACCTGCATACCGTCTGCGACCGCATCACAGTCGCCGTATCCCGTCAGAAATCCATGTATAATATTCCGCTGCTGTTTATCATCCTCTGCAATCAGAACCCGTAATCGTTGATTTCTGGGCAAGCTTTCCACCTCTGCTTTACATTAAACTTCCTTTTCTTTAGTAATCCCTGTAAAATTTCTTATGTTTCCGCAGTAATTTGGCTGAGAACCTCCACTTCGTCATCCTCCAGCAGTTTGTGACAATCCAATAACAGCTTCACGCTTCCGCCGGATTTTCCCACGCCGGTAATGTATTTTTTACCGGATTTCTTCACCTCCGGCGGCGGTGCAATGTCTTCATCATTGAGTTTCACCACTTCAGAGACACTATCCACGATGAGCCCGATACAGATATCCGTGGTATCAATTACAATGATACACGTTCTGCCATCGTACTCTCGTTGTTCCTTCTTAAAACGCAGCCTTGCATCCATCACGGGAATGATTTTTCCGCGAAGATTGGTAATCCCGCGAACGTAATCCGGCATTTCCGGCACAGCTGTAATTGGCTGAATTCCGATAATTTCAGTAATATACCGGATTTCCATACCATACAGCTCTTGATCCATGGAAAAGATCAGATATTTTCCTTTCAGGGTGTCTTCTTCTGTTTCCAGCATTGCAGCGCGTTCTTCGCTGCTTGCGGCAACCAATTCAGGCATCTGCCAAACCTCCTTTTATTGATTTTGTTATAAATTCAACAGCCCAGATATATTCAGTATCAGACTGATACTACCATCGCCCAACAATGTACAGCCTGCAAGGCCTTCCACGCGCCGGATATTTTTCATGTAGTCCGGCAGCGCCTTGACAACAACCTGATACTGTCCAATTAATTCATCCGCAAACAAGCACCAAGTCTTGCCTTCGTATTCAATCACAAGCATAATTCCCTGTGTAAAATCCGTTATGTCGGTTTTTACATTAAAAATCTGATGCAGCCGCACAATCGGATAGCACTGTCCGCGCAGCATGATCATTTCCATCCCTTCCGGATCGCGGATGAGATCCTGCTTCTTTGCCCGGAATGTTTCCTTAATCGAAGTGGTTGGCAGCGTGTAGCGCGCCTCACCCACTCGGATATTCATGCCATCGATAATGGCCAATGTCAGAGGAATTTTTAATGTTGTGACCATTCCTCTTCCTTCCGTGCTATCCACGGTAACACTGCCGCCCACTTCTTCTAGGTTTCGAATTGCAACATCCATGCCCACGCCCCTGCCGGAATACTCCGTAATCGTTTCATTGGTAGAAAATCCGGGAAGAAAAATCAAATTAAAAATTTCTTTGTCCGTCATATCCTCCGGAGATTTTGTGAGCAGTCCACGACTTGCGGCTTTATCCAGAATGCGTTCTTTATCCAGTCCCCTGCCGTCATCCCGAATGGTGACGATAACATCCCCGCCGGCATTTTTTGCTTCCAACACAACGGTTCCTTTTCGGGGCTTGCCCATTGCCTCCCGTTCGTCCGGCATTTCAATCCCGTGATCCACGGAATTCCGTACAATATGCATCAACGGATCCGAAATATGCTCGATGATATTCTTATCCACCTCGGTATTTTCCCCGATAAGAATTAAGTCCACTTCTTTATTGAGCTTATGGCTCATATCGCGCACCACGCGGTTCATTTTCCGGAATGTTGGTGCTAACGGTACCATCCGAATGGTCATCACCATATCCTGAATTTCACCGGTAATCTTCCGCAGCTGACGGGAGGCTTTATAGAAATTATTTAACTTTAGCGTTGCAAGTTCCGGGTTTTGCGTGACCATCGCTTCAGCAATGACCAATTCCCCCACCATATCCATCAGCATATCCAGCTTTTTTACATCCACACTAATCATACTCTGATGCACAATTCGCATTTCAGTAGGCTCGTTTGCCGATGGTGCTGCCTGTTCTGCAGGAGCAACACCGGACTGCGCAATAGCCTCCGGCTTTTCTGGCTCCTCCGCAGAAAGCTCTGCTGCTTCCGGCAGTATTTCGGTAAGCTCCACACGCTCCACGTAGGGACTGTTCTGTAAAAACTCTAATAGCAAGTCATAGCTGCGTGCTGTTTTCATCGTCAGAGTAAAGCCGGATTTTCGCACGATATCCGCTGTTTGACTGTTTTCGGTAATATCCGGCGGATAGTAGGAAACAACTTCCCCGATTTTTGTGAAATTATTCACCACATAAAACGCACGGATATTCTCCATTTCGCAGTTTTCCTCAAAGAAAAGATGACCTTCATATAAGGAAAACTGCGCATCTGATGATTCCGGTTCATCTAGTTCAGTGATTTCCTGCTGTTCTTCCACACCAGTTTGACCGGATGATGCTGACTGCGGTACTTCTTCCACCGGTACTGCAACCGATTCTGTACCTACAAATTCCTTCGCCGGTTTTTCAGGGCTTTCTCCGCGCAGCTCCTGTAGAAAATCTTGTGCGCGTGCGACTAGTTCATCTGCCGGTGCATCGGATTGCTTGGTCGTCTGAATCTTTTCCAGCTCTGTGCGGATAAAATCCGCGCTTTCCAGCACCAAATCGGATAATTTTGAATTATCCACCGTAATGTGATCGTTTTCTCGGATAAATTGAAAAACGTCTTCCAATGCGTGCGAAAGCGATGCAATATTGGTATACAGCATCATCGAAGATGATCCCTTGATTGTGTGCATGATGCGGAAAATCTCGTTGACCGCCTCATCATGAAAAACTCCCCTGCGTTCACTTTCCAGAATCAGCTTCTCTAGTTGCTCCAAATTCTGAAATGACTCATAGATAAAAATATCCAGCATTGGTTCCATGGATAACATATTTTCCAAGCCGTCGTTCCTCCCTGCCGTATAAATTTGACACCCAGTTCCCTTATTTTGTTTGTTTGCTGAACCAAACCAGTCTACATAAATTTCATGATTATTGTGATGCGAAAATGAATAAGTTGCTTTGAATTCGTTCTATTAATAAAAAAAGATAATCTACTTTTATTATAGAGCAGATTATCCCGATTTTCATACCACAAAATGTAGTATATTGTCGAATATATCGCAAATTACAGCAATTTTACGCATTCACCCTTTGATTTTTACTCTGAAACATTACGAATATTTGTTAATATATTTTCCTTATGCTAACTTGCAACCAAAAATGCACAAAACTCGTACAAATTATCGTCACACTGGAAGTTTTCCTGTGTTCATTATATCTCTTTTTCCACCAATTCTGCACGAGAATGCACATCCAACTTACTATACACATTCCGGAGAATCGTCCGTACAGTCTTTTCCGAAATAATTAGTTCTGTGGCAATCTCCTTTGCACTTAAGCGGTGCTTGGCAAGCAAAGCAACCTCTCGTTCGCGCGGAGTCAGCGGCGATTTTTCGCGATGAATTGCATTATGGATCACCGCAACACCAGCCATTTGTTTATAGTAAAGCTGGCGGATTTCTTTGATATGTAGATCTGCATCCGGCAAAACAACACGAAGCTTTTCATGCTCTGCGGAGGTCATCTCATTCAGTAAACGAACAGAACTGCCATGCACAGCAATCAGCAAGTAGGCTTGATCCGCAGCCGCAAGGCAAAGTGCTTCTCGCAAGTGTGCATACGCTCTTTCATCTTGTCCGGTTTGGCGGTAGGCAGCCGCCAGATAATTATTGTAATAAATCATCGGCAATAGGCAGGAAAGCTCCTCTGCCTGTTGTAAAAAGCTTTCTGTCGCACCAATCAGCTGGCTGTATTTCTGTTCGCTCAGCAATTTTCCAGCTTGAATAATCTGCGCATAGGGCAATGCCGAGCGAAATATCAGTTCCGGAATCTCCGGTCCTTGCAAAAAAACAGTATCATCTAACGCATAATCGCCCAATACGCATTGTAAAATTCCCAGCGATAATTTTGCTGTTAGTCGAGTGTTTTCGCTCTTCTCCGTTGTAAGATACCGCTTGATATGCTTCAGTGCACGAAAAAAGCCCGTAACATCTCCGCGCAGGATGGCAATCCGCGCCAACACTTGCTCAGCACAGATACAAATCAGTTCTCTGCCCTCACTCTTGGCAATATAGATGGCTTTATAGCAATGAATTTCGGCTTCTTCATCCCTGCCTTGAAACAGCATTGCCTCCGCATAAAAGCCGCTATCCGCACCGACAAAGCTGTTGCCGGTTAGTTTATTATAATACGGAAAATACGTCCGGCAAGCCTGTGTACTGGTCAGCAACGCACCGGATTTTCTCCAGAATATATATGCCAGTGAGGATGCCCCGCAGTTGTTCGGCATGGCCGAAGTTAAAATCTTGCTGGGTTCTTTCTGCATCATATAGACTTGTTTCCACTGCTCCCCCATGGCCGGAACATCCTTTACTTTTGTGACGGAATCCAGCAGCAAATATTCTGCCTGTAAGCGGTTCAGTTCGTTTTGTGAAAGACCGGCAGGGTTTTCCTTTAACGCAATTTGAATGCTCTTGGCAATCGTTTGATACCACAGTATTTTCATGTCAAGCAACATAAATAACGCACAATGCATCAATGCGTGCGGATAACGCACCTGTATGTTCCGCGGACATAGCCGCAATACTTCTTCCATAAAAGCAACAACGCGCTGTGCATTCTGTTCGCAAAGATATTTATTATCCATATTCAGCGCCAGCACGGCTTGATAATCCCCCACGGTAAGATACAACTGGGCAGCTTCCATCAACCGACTGCGTTTTTCACAAGATTTTGCCGCAGTCATAACCGTTCTGTAGTACTCTTGTTCTGATAAAGAAGACCGAATCTGCCGTAATGCATACTGTCGCAGCAAATCAAAGAGCTGATAGGTATTCGTATTGATATCAAAACGCACAAGGGCGTGATACCGCAGAAAATCATCCGCTTCACGCGTGAGCACCGAACATCCGGCAATTTCAGCTGCTTGCGCCGCATCAAATCGATCCAGCAGGCTAACCTTCATCAGAAATTCCTGTTCCGATTCATCCAGCAGATCCCAAACCGTATGTTTTATCAGCTGTTCCAGCGCATGGTAGCAATCCGCCGTACCGTGCTTCTGATATTGTTTCAATATACAGGCAACCGCCGACGGACAGCCTTCCGAAATTCTCATAACTGCATCCAGATCATGCTCATTTACACGCACGCCCTCGCTTCGAAATCTGGCGGCAACAGTGTTGCAATCCAAAAGGAAATCTTCCGGTCCAATTCGGTAAATTTCATTGGTATACAGAAAGCCTCGCTTTTGTGCATCAATGTTACTTGTGACAAAAATCATATGCAGGTTTTCACAGCCATGCATGGAAAACGCGCGGATGACTTCATAAGGGTGTACAAACCGAACCAATTCGTAATGATCCAGTACAAGATATGTTGGGGTATCCCATTGCAGGTGCCGCAGCGTGGTAATCATCGCAATCAGTGTATCCAAATCCGGCGTTTGGGTGGTTTCCGCCCTATGTGCGTGCCACAATCCGCTCTCTTGAAACATCTCGCATAATTGGTTCCATGTAAGAACTGCGGTTTCGCCCATACAAGTATGCCATTTTACCAATGCTCCCTGCTGTTGCTGTTCTTCCAAATACATTTGCAGAGCACTGGTTTTCCCATATCCCTGCGGTGCCTCTATCATTGTCACCGGGAATTTGTTAATGGTATATAATTTTTCTTTTAATAATTCGGTAATCAATATCTTTTTCATTTTCGTCCTTAGATGGATACCCTGCATAAAAACCACACAGCATATCCTGTTTATTTACATTCCATTTTTTGTTTCGAAATCATTCCGCAAGGGAAACATCGTATCCTTGTACAAATTATACGACACGTGAGACATTTTGTCAATCATGATAGCATAAATCGCCGGATCTTTTGTTTGATTTTGTATAATTCGCACAAGAAAAAACAAAAAAAGCGCCCTTAAAAAGCGCTTTTTCTTACATTTTGATAATTTTCATCACATCGTCGTTTTTCCCGAGGATAATGATATCCTCATCCACTTCAAAAACATGTTCCGGTTTTGGCAGAGGAAACACCACACTATCCTTTTTGGTTGCCAGAATACTAATATGATATTTTGTCCGGATGGCAAGTTTCAGGATGGTTTGTCCTGCCCAAGTTTTCGGCACGGGAATTTCATAAATCGCATATTCATGCGTCAATTCAATATAGTCAAAGATATTATCGTAACTACATTTTACCGCTAAATGTTCTGCCAGTTCCCGTTCGGGATAAACAACTTTATCCGCACCGTTCCGCAATAAAAACTTCTTATGCACATCGCGGCTTGCACGAGAAATCACCATGGGTGCGCCGTTTTCTTTTAGAAGCGAAGTCGCCTCCAACGAACTTTGAAAATTATCGCCAATCGCACAAATGCAGATATCAAAATTTCGAACGCCAAGACTTTTGATATACGCCTCGTTGGTCGCATCGCCAATCTGTACTTCTGTGGCGAAACTCATCGCTGCATTCACACGGCTTTCGTTGTTGTCAATCGCTAAAACTTCGTTGCCGTTTTCGGACAGTTTTTTTGCCATATGCCGTCCGAATCTACCTAGTCCGATAATTAATACCGACTTCATCTAAAAACTCCTATTCTTATCCGATTGTAATCTTTTCTTCCGGCATCTGCTGCTGCGGCGGCTGTGTGTCGGAAAGCGCTAGCAGGATGGTTAGTCCGCCTATTCTGCCAAAGAACATCAGTAAACTTAAAATCACCAGCGACAAGGGCGAATATAAAGAAGGCTCCCGCAGTGCAAGCCCTGACGTACCAATCGCTGACGCGGCAGTAAACAAGCTTTCCTTAACCGTAACCTGCTCCACAAGGGAAATAACTAATGAAGCTGTAATAAACAGCACTGTATACAGCATCACAATTGAGCTTGCCCGCTGCATGATATTACTTTCTAATCTGCGCTTAAAGCATTCAATGTGTTTTTTCTTATGCAGGACTGCAAATACATTCAAAAATAGTACAGCAATCGTGGTTGTCTTGATACCACCCGCTGTTGAACCTGAAGAACCGCCGATAAGCATCAGCAGAATTAATAAAATCACAGATGTATCATTGAGCAAATTCAAGTTTAGATTATTAAAACCAGCCGTTCTGGGCGTTACCGATAAAAACAGCATGGACATGATCCTCTCGGGCAGCGACATCTCTTTGAGTTCCGGATTATGCCATTCCACAAGTAAAAAAATTGCCGCAGAAACAAAAATCAAAATGCCCGTAGTGACCAACACCAACTTGGTCTGTAATTTATATTTGCGGAAATGAAATTTGTTCCGAAACAAATCCTCCCAAACGAAAAAGCCCAGTCCGCCAATAATAATTAACCCCATAATAGTGAAGTTCACAAGCGGATCTGTTTGATAAACCGTCATAGAAGAAAATCTGCCTTTTCCCCCAAACAAATCAAAACCGGCGTTACAGAACGCCGAAACTGAATGAAAAATGGAAAAATAAATGCCTTTTAGCACACCGTATTCCGGGATAAATCGGAAACTCAAAAAAATGACCCCGATGGATTCGAACCCCACTGCGCCAAGCAGAATAAACCGTGTCGTTCGCACAATGCCGCCCACAGCAGACGCGCCGACACTTTCCTGCAAGGTCAGACGGCTTCTCATCCCAATTCGTTTTTTGGTCAACGTCAAGAACGAAATCATCAACGTCATAAACCCAATGCCGCCCAACTGAATCAATGTCAAAATCACAAGTTGTCCAAAAACGGACCAATACAAATAAGTATCAAAAATCACCAGTCCCGTCACACAAGTGGCGGATGCTGATGTCAGCAATGCCTGCGAAAACGGAGTGAACTCCCCGCTGCGGGCAGCAATTGGCAGGCACAAAAGAACAGCCCCGATAAGAATAATCAACACATAGCCATTGATTAACACCTGCGTGGGCTTCATCCGGAATTTCTTTAATTTCAACTTCAACATTTCAAGCAACCTCTCTTAAACATTATATATCACAAGAGAAGCATTTATTGAAATTACAGATAATTTTTGATGAATTGTTTGTGAATATAAAGAAAACCCGCGCAAATCTGCGAAAAACACAGCAAATCTGCACGGGATTGTTTTATTGTATCATAGAAATCCCCTGCTGTAATAAATCCGCTGTCAACGAACCCGTATAGTAGGCAATCACGTAACCGTCCTTATCAATAAAAAACGTTGTGGGAATGGATGCAACCTGATAGGACTGCGCACCCTCCATTTCTGTATCGAAAAATGCCGGAAGCGTATAGCCGTTCTCGTCCAAGAAATCCGTGGCGGTTTCCAGCGTTTCGCTGGCGCCATCCGTTATATTTACCATCATAAATTGTATTTCTTCGCCCTGTTCATCATAAATACTTTGGAATTCCGGAAACTCGTTCTTACAAGGGCTGCACCAGCTTGCCCAGAAATTAAGCACAATGGGTTTTCCATAGTAATCCGAAAGTTTGACTTTTTCTCCATCCCTGTTTTCCATGGTAAAATCAATCGCTTTGGATTCTTCCGAGTGGCTGTCCGAATCAGTAGAATCCGTTTCCTCAGGCCCTGAAGAATCCTGCTCCGAAGAATTGAGCTTCACATCAGAGTTGAGCTTTTCATCGCCCTGATATTTTTTGCTAAGGGCTTGATAGGCAAAATATGCCCCAACCAGTACCGCTGCAATTACAACGAGAATCAGCACCGTTCGAATGACATTCTTTTTCTCCATGGCAATCTTCCTTTCTTTGTGCAATTACGCAAGCCGGTACACATATTTAATCAAGCCGCTTGCAATTGTGATACCAAGTAAAATCAATAAAATTCCGGAAACCAGATTGATGACTCGGTAATGCTTCTTAATAAAATCAAACGCACTGCGGAGGCGGTCCAACAACAATGCACTCAGTACAAACGGCACACCCAATCCAGCAGAATAGGTCAGCAACATAAGCACGCCCTGCAAGGTTTCGCCGGAGGTTGCGGCATGGGCAAGCGCCGCCGCCAAAAACGTTCCCACACAGGGTGTCCAGCTGACGGAAAACACGATCCCAAACAGCACTGCCGAAAAGAATTTTTCGATCCGAAGATTGCTGCCATGGCTTACAACATTGTTTATAAACGGCAGCCGCAGAACGCCCGTAAAATTCAATCCGAATAGAATCAAGATCATGCCGCAGACGATGTTAATGACCTGCTGATATGTGCTGAGCGCCGCNNCCCAGCACAAATCCAAAGGAATTTCGAACAGAACGATACCGACTGCCCTGTTCACTTTCCGCCGCATGATCTCCCGCAAAATAGGAAAGATACACCGGCAGCATGGGCAGCAGGCATGGTGAAATAAACGTGATAATGCCTTCCAGAAACGTCAGTAGATATTGCACAGCATCCGACTCCTTCCGTTGTTATTCCGCTGTAAAAAGATAGCCGTCAAAGTTTTCGCCGTGCGAAAAGCGCTTTTGCAGGGTAAAACCAGACGAAACGGTGCATTCTAGAATTTCCTGCTCTGAAATGCGGTGTGCAAGCGGGGGACCATAAGGCGTTTGTGCTTTTTTGAACTCCACAACCGCCAGCCTGCCGCCGGGTTTGAGCATTCGTTGAACTTCATGCAAAACTGTGACTTTATCAGAAAGCTCGTGTAGTACTAGGATCAGCATGACTAAATCCGCACAGGAATCTATAATTGCATAGGGGCTATCCTCCTGTGCCTGCACGCAGACGAGGTTTTCCAGCTGTTGCTCATCCACTTTCTTTTGCACAGCCTCCAACAATTCCGGATTAATATCTACCGCATAGACCGTACCGGTTGTCATTTTAGCCGCCGGCACACAAAATACCCCACTGCCTGCGCCGATATCGCAGATGGTATCTGCATCGCCAACGCCGATTTTCTGTAAAATCTCCTGCGGATTAAGTTCCCTTAAGCGCTCAGGGCGCTCCAGTTTTTCTTGTTTATGATTCAGGGCAGATTCCTCCCAACGTGATAATTTATATTATCGTACCTAAAATCCGTGTTTCTTGCTGTGATAAAGTCACATTCGCAAGGGACTATGGTAAAAAGTTTGTATTTATGTTATAATAAAATCATAATCAAACCCGTTGGATTAAGAAATTCTTAAGAATTATCTCCGCTTTTTTCTCGGAAATTTTTGTTATGATGAGAACAGAAGTAAAAATATTATTGGAAAGGAACCAACATCATGCCGGAACAAACAACCTCCTGCATTCTCATTGCGGATGACGACAAGGATATTGTCGCGGCAATTGCCACACAGCTTGAAAAAGAAGGCTATCGCACGATTCGAGCCTATAATGGGCTGGATGCGTTGGAAAAGCTCAGCGAAAACGAAGTTCATTTAATTCTGATGGACGTGATGATGCCAAAGCTGGACGGGCTTTCCGCGGTAATGAAAATTCGTGAGACGCAAAATATTCCGATCCTCGTGCTTTCCGCAAAAACGGAGGACACGGATAAAATCCTAGGGCTTTCCGTCGGCGCGGACGATTACATGACAAAGCCCTATAATCCGCTGGAACTGTCCGCTCGTGTGCGTGCAGCTTTACGCCGTTATCTGCATTTAGGCAGTAAGCAGAATGCGCCTATGGCGAATTTTATAAAAACCGGCGGTCTGGAACTGGACACGGATGCAAAGCAAGTCTATCTAGACGGCGAACCCATTAAACTGACCGCAACTGAACTGAAAATCGTGGAATTGATGATGCGCAACGCCGGAAAAGTTTTTTCGGCGGAGGAAATTTATAGCAAGATATGGAACGAAGATGCGTATGCAGTGGAAAACACTGTGATGGTACATATTCGGCACATACGCGAAAAAATTGAGATTAACCCGAAAGAACCGCGTTATTTGAAAGTCGTTTGGGGCATTGGCTACAAAATGGAAAAGCTGCCGTAACCACGCAGAAGAAAGGATTTTTCGATGAAACGGATTCAACATTTATTCATGAAGCCGGTGATGATGACGGCGATGTGCCTACTAATTGCTATGGTTGCGCTGTGGGCGATTCTGGCACAAATGTGGTATGATACCCAACGCTACACATTCGGCGAAAACACCATGCAGTATGCGGTGGACATTACAAACGAGCAGTTATATGAAGAAATGTCCGGTATTGCCTGCGAATTATATACATACGACTTATTGAAAAGCATCTCTCGGCAAGCAATGATCGATGGAATAGACCAATATCAAGAGATCAAGTATGCGGATATGGATTTTTCCTATTTATCTTTCGATTCAACTTCCTCCGATATATTAGAATTTGGAGCGGATGACAGTTATGATTATCAAATGACCTGTGATACTGTACAATCCACAAATCTCGATACGGACAGTGCCCAAAACGATACGTATTATCTCCAATTGGATGGCAAAAACTTCTCCGCTTCAAACGCATTGGCGGACAATATCAATGCTCAAGAATTTTCTTTGTATTATGATGACGATATGCTGTATTTTCAAATGGATTCCGCTACTGTTCTGATTCCCCGCGAACTGGTTGAACCAAAAAATTCAGATCTTAATACAGAAATGATATACAAAGATTTGAAAGCACCATTCAGAAATGTTTCTTTAACCCTATCTCCAACCCAAACACGCATTACGCAACTAATACAGGACGAAAATCAGCTCGAGCAACAAGCGGAAAGCCACGAACGAATCCTGATCGGACTCCTGATACTAATTGTTCTTTTGCTGATTTATTGTACAATGGGCACAGTAATGAAGAAAAATCCTGTGCTTTTTTTTAAAAAACCGCTTTCCTACCTCCCGCCCTTCCTACTCATTCTATTGGGAATCGGCTTTGGGTTCTTCAGTGTGTTTTCCCTACTGGAAATCCATAACTGGGCGGTTGTTGTAATTTCACCCCTCTTTTTATGGCTGCTATTTGAACTATTTGCTGCGTTAT
>DBRO01000067.1:21336-26081 GCA_002306005.1 Ruminococcus sp. UBA1366
GCTGTGGATACTTGTGCTTTGCATTCTTTTGACCCTTTCTGTTTTTGGCATCTATGAGGAAAGCTTTTTTGCCATGTTTACGATTCCGGCATCCATTCTTGTCCTTGTCTGCTTTTTGTACTGGAAATTTCAAGCGTCCAGGCAGTTGCGAATTCTATTCCGGCAAATTTATCAAATTCATGACGGTACGGCTTCCAGACAACCGCCACTCAAAAGTTCTGCAATGTTCTATTCCATATCACAACAGCTTGCCGGAATTTTCGACAGCATTCAAACCAGTGTGGCACGGCAAATTGCCGCAGAACGCACAAAAATGGAACTCGTCACGAATGTTTCTCATGATTTAAAAACCCCGCTCACTTCCATTATCAGCTATATCAATCTGCTGGGCGACGAGGAATTATCCGACACGGCGCGGGATTATGTCCGCGTGTTGGACCGAAAATCTCAACGACTGAAAAGTATTGTTTCGGATTTGTTTGACCTTGCAAAAGCCGCTGGCGGCACGGAAATTCCCAAAGAAAAACTGGATATGGTGATGCTTGTCAACCAGATTTTTGCGGACATGGACGACCGTATTGCCGAATCCGGCAAGGAACTGCGGGTTTCGCTGCCCGACCCGCCGGTGTATATTCTGGCAAACGGCATTTACCTGTATCGTGTTTTGCAGAATTTACTTGGCAACGCGCTGAAATATTCCATGGAGGGCACGCGAATTTTCTTTTCCATAGAAACAACACAAAATTTCGCTTGCATGGAAATGAAAAATGTTTCTGCGGTGGAAATGGATTTTACCGCAGAGGAAATCACGGAACGTTTTACCCGCGGGGACAAATCCCGCAGTGAGGAGGGCAACGGGCTGGGACTTGCCATTGCAAAGAGCTTTACCGAAGTCTGTGGCGGGCAACTCGCGATAGAAATAGACGGCGATATATTTACCGCACGGGTGTGTTTTCCGCGATGTGACGAACAAGCTGAATAAAGAACAGCGGACATGAGAAGTTCTCATGCCCGCTGTTCAATTTGCAGGGGTTTGCGGATGGGTTTGGGTTCATCAAAGAGTTTTTCCCGTATCCAGTCATCGAATAGAATTCCCACAAAGGCAAGCCCGAACCATAGCACGGTAAACGGCGCACAAATTTGCCCGGCAAAGTTCAGCGGCATTTCGGAATAATCCCAGATTCCTAAATTTAAGCGCAGGTTTAAAATTACCCCGCTGATAAATTCAATCGCCGTAATAAAAATGCTTGCCGAAAGCATAATCAGTACCGACGGAAATGCTCCGTTCCTGCGCAGGACATTGAGCCGATCTATAAAAATCATGCTCATGCCGCCCAGCAATCCCATAGAAATATGCGTGCCCCCACGGCTGATGACCTCGCACGCGCCATAAGCCAACGCACCGCACACAAACACCGTAATGTATTCCAGCAATCGTTTCGCCATACGATTCTTCCTTCCGTAAAAACTTTCTATAAGAATAATCTGTACGGTTTGGAAAGAAATAATCACGCCAGAATCATGAAATTTATATGAAATCCAGAAAAAGCGGTTTACGCCTCGGTGCGACGGCGTTTTCCCAGCAACAGCATGATGGATACAAATGCAATGGCAAATAAAAGCTGAATGCCGATGCATTGAAAATACGTACCCAGTGTGTCTGTGGTAAAGGTATTGAGCTTGGAAATCTCATCGTTCGCTTTGACCGTCCAAAATGCCGGCGTAAATGCGCCTATGGTTTTCATGGTATCGCCAAGCATGTACTGCGGCACGAATGAGCCAGATAAAAACGCGCATCCCAGCGAAATAATTTGCGCGATGGAAACCGCCGCACCTTTTTTCGTACTAACAGACACCAGAAAGCTGATTGTCAACGTCACAATGACCAGTACCAGCAGATTGAGCAGATACAACGCACCACGGATACTTAGCAGATAAGAGCCATTTAAAAGAAAAGCCGTAAGCGAAAACGCCATAAAAATGCCCAAAGAAATCACAAGCATTGCCGTCAGAATCATCAGGTTCCGGCGCGTTACACCCATGGGCGCTGCGGCATTGCGCCTGCGCATATCTGTCCGGTGGAACGAAATCAGCACTGCCGGCAGTGCAAACAGCATGACTGCCATGACGGAATACACGAAGAAATTAAACAGTACCTGTGCGCGTGTCTGGTGGTTTTCCGCTGCCTGACCGGTTGTTTGCACGGTTACGGGATCTGCAAAGTCCTCCGTAATTTTTTCGGTCTGGAAGTCCCCGGTTGCCGCAAAATAAGCACGGGCGGTTCGCAGATAGCTTTCGGCAAGCTGCTTTGCCATCATGCCATAGGTTCCATCCGGGATCTGATAGGAAATCAATTCCGGTGTTTGCCCTGCCTGCAACTGCTGCGCCATGCCCTCTGGCAGGATGAGAATCAAATCCGCTGTCCGGAAAAACAGCGCATCCTTGATAGCGGTTTCATCATCCTGTATATCCACTTTGGTTGCCTTGCTGTACAAAAACTCCGTCATGCTTTCCGACAAAGCGGAATGGTCGCGGTCAATCACGGCAACGTTGCTTTGTTCCAATTCAAAGGCCTGCTCAGTCGGATTGGTTGTCATCGTAGAAAAAAACGCTGAAATTCCCGAAAAAATCACGGTGTACATCAGAACAATCCAAAAGGAGCCTTTTCGGAATACTTTTAAGAAATAGCGAAAAATATGCATTACGAATCCTCCTCCGGCATTTGTCCCGACACGCTTTGATACCGCTGTACGCGCAAAACAGCGACAGTTCCCAGAATACAAACCAGCCCCAGTACAACAAGGAAAATTAAATTTCTGTAATACTGCTGGTTTACTCCATAATAATACAACAGATAAAGCGAATCGCTAATCCGGCTGATGGGGTTGATTTTTTCCAACCAAGGCATTTGCGTTTTGACAATATACACGACATCCGTGCTCATCATGCCTGCAAAAAAACATCCGGTAAGCGTAAACGCAATCAAAATGCCGGATTTCATGCCTTCGGAGAATTTTGTCAGTACACTGATAATACAACCGAACGTAATGCCCGCAAAGCATCCAGCTGTTACCACGCCTAAAATTGGAACAAGATTCTTGCCAAAATCCACGCCCAGCACTTTCCAAATAAACAACACCAGTAAGTAATTATAAATGCACTGCATGGTAAAGCTCGCCAGCAGGTTTGCGGAAAAGATTTTCAGCTTTTTTGGCGGCGCACAGTTGATTCTTGCCGCCAACGCGGACTGATTGGCCTGTAACCGTGCAATAATCGAAACCGAAATCGTTGCCGCCATAAAGCAGCTCATTGCAATCAGTGCGTAATACAGCACGGCAAATGGGTCGCCATTCACCGAAACACTTTCCTCATGAATCAGTTCCTCGTCCGAGGTGAGATTTTTAAGAGCATCTCCATGAAGCGCATCGGGGTTCATGACTGAAATCTGTCCCAAGGTGGAAACCGTTTGCCGGTAGGTATCGGCAAACACCGCCGCAACACTCTGGTTCAAGCCGCTTGTGCCAACTGTCAGGGAAATATCTTCTCCAACGTTTAGTATAACATCAACCTTACCGGTATCCAGAAGATTTTGCGCCGTTTTTGCGTCCGTTTGCGTGATTTCGAACATTCCGCTCTGCTCTGCGGCGGTTAAGAAATCCGAATTCTGTACGGTGACGACTGCGGCGGCGGGGATGGTTTCCAACGTTTCGTCCTGAATATTGGAAAATGCCGCATGGAACAACACCGCCATAAAGATCGGGAACACGATCAGCCAAAACACCACGGATTTTTCCGAAAGCTGCTGCTTAATGGTGTATAAAAAAATATGTCCGAACATTTATCCACCGCCTTTCTAGGAATCCCGCAGCGTTTTGCCGGTGAGTTCCAGAAAAACATCGTTGAGTGTGGGCATTTGCGTAGAAATCTTTCCGTAATGGATTCCGTGATCCGTAATATATCCGACAACATCCGCTAAAATCCCCTTGCCCGGCTGCGCTGTGACCGTTAGAATATTGTCGTCATATTCCACACGCAAAACATTGTGCATTTCCCGGATATCGGAAAGCTGCTCTGCCGGTATGCCAAACGCCTCTGCCACGATTTTCTCGCCGGCAGAAACCATGGCTTTGAGCTCCTCTTTTGTTCCGCTGGCAATCACGCGCCCTTTGTCCATAATGGCAATGCGCGTACAAAGCAGTTCGACTTCCTCCATATAATGCGAGGTATAAATTACCGTTGCACCCTCTCGGTTCAGCCGCTGAATCCCCTCCAGAATACTATTCCGGCTTTGCGGGTCCACGGCTACGGTAGGTTCATCCAGAATAATCAGCTTTGGCTTATGCGCAATCCCGCAGGCAATATTCAGACGGCGCAGCAAGCCCCCGCTGAGCTTTTTCGGACGGAATTTCACAAAATCCTGCAAACCTGCAAACGCGATGGCTTCTTCCACCAAAGCTTTGCGCTTCTTCTTGTCCGGCACATACAGTCCGCAAAAATAGTCGATATTTTCATACACGGTCAATTCATTGAATACTGCGACGTTCTGCATGACGATGCCAATATCTTTTTTAATATCATAGGCATTCGGGTTCATGTCCTTGCCAAAAATTTTAATTTCGCCCTTATCGTATTTTAACAAAGACAGAATACAATTGATTGCTGTCGTTTTGCCAGAACCGTTTGGACCGAGCAAACCGAAAATTTCGCCCTCTTTAATCTGCAGATTCAGATGATCCAGCGCAATC
>DBRO01000004.1 GCA_002306005.1 Ruminococcus sp. UBA1366
GGCGTGTTATAATAAGGTTGAAAAGCAGGGAAACGTTCCCTGTAATAGGAAACTGCAAAAAGGAGAGATTTTTATGCTGGACGCAAAAGTTATGAAACTGCTCGATGAGCAATATAACAAGGAGCTTTATTCTTCTTATTTATATTTGAAGATTGCTGACTACTACAACGACCTTACTCTAATGGGCTACGCTAACTGGTTTAATGTTCAGGCAAAGGAAGAGCTTGACCACGCGATGCTAATGCTGCAATATATGCAGAACAACAGCGGCAGAGCAACCTTCGCACAGGTAAATGCCGTGGAGGATACCTTCACCGGAATAAAAGAACCGCTGGAGGCCGCGCTTGACCACGAAAAATTCATCACTGCTTCCATCAACACGATTTACGATGCGGCTTATACGCTGAAAGATTACCGCACCATGCAATTCCTCGACTGGTTTATTAAAGAACAGGGTGAGGAAGAAACCAATGCCGACACACTGATTAAGAAAACTGAGCTTTTCGGCACGGACAGCAAGGGCTTGTACATGCTTGATAATGAGCTTGCCACCCGCACCTATGCGCCGCCGTCCTTAGTTCTGTAAGAAAAAGGGGTATGTTCGCGATACGAACATGCCCTGTTTTTTTACGAAAACGATGTTAATTGCAAATTAATAATTAAAACGTTATTGCAAATTATAATAATTCATGGTATAATATATGCAAGAAATAAAGTTTCAATCCATAATAATTTGTAAAATATGATGAATCGACAAGCTTCATGCCACATCGGCTGTTTCGCAAAGGAGGTGCGGACGATGATCATTCTTCAAGGAAAAAGTGTTTACGGCGCGGTGAAATCCGGAACCATTACCGTTTACAAGCGCTGCCGGTTGCACGTTACAAAAAAGTTCACAACGGATACCGATGGAGAACTGCTGCGCTTTGAAAGCGCGAAAAATTCCGCACTGGCGGAAATCCGCGCACTGTACGAACGGACACTCAGCGAAATTGGCGAGGAAAATGCAGATATTTTTACCATCCACATGGCATTGCTCCGCGATCCGGACTACAACGCCGCCGTCAACGGTATCATCCGGCAGGAACGTGTGAACGCAGAATATGCCGTTGCCGCCACCGCACATGAGCTGGCAAAAAAATTCTCCCGCATTAAGCAGGACTACATGAAGGAACGCTATGCGGATGTGGCAGACGTTTCTGATCGGATTCTGCGCTTTTTAGTCAGCGGAAGCGAAGAAAAGCTACCCTCAAGCCAAAATGTGATTCTGTATGCCGACGAACTTGTGCCAAGCGAAATACTGGAAATTGACCGAACCAAAATCAATGCGTTCATTACAGAATTTGGTTCCACTGCCTCCCATGCGGCTATTTTGGCACGCAATATGGGACTGCCCGCCGTTGTTGGCACCGGTACGCTGGATGAGGACAAAATCAACGGGCATTTTGCGATTGTGGACGGGTTCTCCGGCACGGTGTATATTGATCCGGACGAACCGACCATGGCTGCCATGCAGCGTAAAAAAATGCCGAAGCCGAAAAAAAAGCACAGCTCTGTGCGCTTTCCGGCGCGGAAAATATTACGCTTTGCGGCAAAAAAATTGAACTGCTTGCCAACATTTGCAGCCAGGAGGAAGTCACACAAGTGTTGGAAAACGACGGCGGCGGCATCGGGCTGTTCCGCAGCGAGTTTCTGTATATTCAACACCATGGTTATCCGGACGAAGAAACCCAATTTACCGCATACCGCCGTGTGCTGGATGCTATGACAGGCAGGCGGGTCGTGATCCGCACGTTTGATCTGGGCGGAGATAAAAACATTCCCGGTATGAGTGGCGCAAAGGAAGAAAACCCTGCGCTGGGTTGCCGGGCAATCCGGCTCTGCCTTGCCAAACCACAGCTGTTTAAAATCCAACTGCGTGCTTTATGCCGTGCCTCTGTTTATGGAAATCTTTCGATCATTTTTCCCATGGTGGTGTGTACGGAGGAAGTTCGCCGGGCAAAGGCGCTGCTGCACGAAGCCATGGATGAACTGCGCGCACAAGGAATTCCATTTAACGAAAACCTGCCCGTCGGACTGATGCTGGAAACGCCCGCTGCAATGATGATCAGCGATATCCTTGCGCAGGAAGCAGACTTCTTCAGCATTGGCACCAACGACCTCACACAGTATGCACTTGCCGCAGACCGTCATAATCCTGCCGTCAACGACATTTACGACGCCCAACATCCTGCGGTAATCCGTATGATAAAACTTGCTGTCAGTGCGCTCCACAGGGTGGGAAAGCCCGTCAATCTTTGCGGCGAACTTGCCGCTGATACGGAACTCACTGCCACCTTCCTCGCACTGGGCGTGGACGGACTTTCTGTTCCGCCGGATATGATTCTGCCCGTCCGGCAGGCAATCCGCAACACAAATGTGGATCAGATTCGCCCCGAAGTAGTGAAAAAATACTGTGTCAACAGCTGTCTGCCAAACCCATTGTGATATTGCACTGTTTTCATGATGATTATATGCAAATCATAAGCGTTTTACATAAAAAACATTAAGACATCTTAGCACGGCATTGACAAGTTTTTTCCCAAACGCTATAATAAATGCGTATTGTTACGTAAAAAAACTAACCGACAGCGCTTTTTCTGACGGTTACAAAATTCAATCATTCATAACGCAAAGCAAAGATGCTTTCATCCTACGGGATGATAGCATCTTTTTTTGTTTGCAATTCTCAAGAAGTCCCTGCAAATTATGAGGAAAGGAAGGCTTTCTATGACGCTCTCCGGCACGGATTATTCCGACCCCCTGGAAGAACTTGTGCATGATCATATTGCGCACCTGTATGGTTATCACGGAAAAATGACCGTACAGCGGATTGGACACGCCCCGCACAACGTATTTCTGTTAAATATGTGCCGTACCAAGCGGATTATGAAAGTCCTTTCCACACAACAATATACCCCTTCCCAAATGAAAGCCGAAGCACTTTGGATGGAACAGCTCAAGCGCTCTGCCACGCTCAATCTGCCAAAAGTCATTGCCGGATTGGATGGCGAACCGGTACAGCAATTGATTTTGCCAGATAACAGCGAAACTTATAACTGCGTAATGTACTCCTACTTATTGGGAAATGCCGGCAAAAAACTGCAAGGAAATGATTTGCTGAAAAAAATGATTGCGCTGGGCAGAATTACCGCTGCGCTACATAACTATGTCGTCATTCATAACATCCATACCGACCGTCCGGAGTGGAATTTTGATACCCTGCTGGGCAAAAACAGCCGCAAGGGCAACTGGCGAGATTTCCCCGGGCTGGACAGTGAAAATAAAACCGTCGTGCAATCCGCCTGTGATAGAATTCAAAAGCGTGTTACAGCCTATGGACGCGGCTTTGACCGCTTTGGATTGATTCATGCGGATCTGCAATTTTCCAACCTGATTATTCGCGGAAACAGCCTACAAGTCGTGGACTTTGACGACTGCGGCTACGGCTGGTTTCTCTATGATTTGGGCAGCAGTCTGTGCGCGTTTGATACCCTGCACAACGAACTAACACAAGCTTGGCTAACCGGCTATCGGGATATCCGTAACATCAGCCAAGAAGACATTGCGGAAATTCCAACTTTTATTTTAATGCGCCGTATCGTTGCCATGGGAGAATTCGCTGCGGGAACCCTTACCGGTATGCCGGAAGATTTTTTACCGGAGCAGTTTTTGTCCGTAACCCTTTCGCTTTGCCAGGCGTATTTAGCAGAAGACCACGCCGCCAGTTTCGTAATATAGCCCATCAGAAAATCTGGATTTATCGAAATATTATGATTTTCCGGAAAATTGTGATTTTCCTTGACCTTTGTTGCAATTTATAGTAGAATAGAAACAGAAAACAGCCGGTTCCCCGAAGCTGACGTGCAAGCGCGGGGTTTTTGGTGTGTCCGGCTATCATAGAAAGGATTGGATTTGTTATGTCTAAAGAATTTATCGTTGAAACTTCCGCCCGCCACGTCCACGTTACGCAGGAGCATTTAGAAATCCTGTTTGGCAAGGGTGCGAAACTAACGCCGAAAAAAGATCTTTCCCAGCCCGGACAATACGCTGCTGAGGAGCGCGTAACAATTGTCGGCCCGAAAAAATCCCTTGCGAACGTTTCAATTTTAGGACCGGTTCGTCCGGCAACACAAGTGGAGCTTTCTGCCACCGATGCGCGTGGAATTGGCATTACCGCCCCCATTCGGGAATCCGGTGACATTGCCGGCTCTGCGCCATGTAAGATTATCGGACCTGCTGGAGAAATCGACATTGAACAAGGTGTGATTATCGCAAAGCGGCACATTCACCTCACGCCGGAGGATGCGGAAGAACTCGGCGTACAAGACAAGGAAATCGTCAGTGTACTGGTGAAAAGTGAAGAGCGTTCCGCCGTACTTATGGATACCGTTGTGCGCGTGAGTACAAAATTCGCTCGCGCCATGCACATTGATACCGATGAATCCAACGCCGTCGGCGCTGGCAGAAACCAGATGGGAATAATCGTCAAGCTGGATTTCTAATTCATCATCTGAATCATTCATCAAAAAAACAGGACTGTTGCTGATTTGCAACAGTCCTGTTTTATGTAGCTACTAGATTTCTGTTTTCCAAAGTCCGTGCAGATTGCAGTACGCATACACGGCAACCGGCTTGTCACCGGCAATTGCAAACACAGCCTTGGGCGCTTCGCCGGGCTTGAGCGCCTTGCGCTGTCCGCCGTTTTCAGTTTCGAGATAAATCCACTCAATGTAATGCTCTTCCGCCATCGGGTGCGGCACTGAGCCGACTTCCACCGATACCGTATCGCCCTTCACTGTCACAACCGGCAGATGCTTTTCCGTTGCCGCCTCTGTGGTGTTGGGAATCAACTCCGTCATCTTATCCCCGCAGCACGTCATCGGTGCACCGGAGGAAAACACCATTCCTGCGAGATTTCCGCAGTGCTTACAGACAAAAAACTTTGCCATTTTACAAAACCTACCTTTCAATTAAACCAAAAGCTAAAGCAATTTTTTTAGCTTTGCTTTATCCGTTATTTCAATTTTCCCGCGCGAAAGCTTGACAATACCATCGTCGGAAAATCGCGTCAGCATACGGGAAACCACTTCCCGCGCGCTACCCACATGGCGCGCAATCACCTCATGCGTTTGTTTGATGATGGAGCTTTTCAGCCGAATACTCTCATCGTACAAATAAGAAGCCAGACGGCGGTCGAATCCCATGAAAAGAATCTGCTGCATACTCCACATGACATCGGAAAAGCTGTTGACCGCTTGTTTGAGCGCAAAATTCTCCACATACACGTTGCGGCGTTTCACCTCGGCAAATACGGCAGAATTAATCAGCAGTGCGGTTGTATCCGCCTCCGCCGTTACCTGCACGTCAAACGTAATCTGAGAAATTACACAGCTTGCCGCAAGAATACAAACATCGCCGTCATACAGCCGGAACAGGGCAATTTCCCTGCCTTCTTCGGAAATCATCGACGTACAAAGCTGGCCTTTTTCAATCAGCAAAACGCCGATACAATCACTGCCGCCGCCGTGAATGAGCATATCCTTTGCATACTCGACTTCAATCGCATTGCTTTCCAAAAAGGTTTTGTCCGCCTCATCCAACTGATTCCAGAACGGCAGAAAATTTTGAAGTCTTTGTGTAAACTCCCCGTTCATAGGCGTGCCATCCTTTCCGCTATCGATTCGTTATTCACCTTGTGATTGCAGTTATTCATCTTTTCCAATCATTTTGAGAATTTCCGCCTTGGGTCGAACCCCAACAGAACTGGACACAACCTTGCCTTCTTTAATGAAAACCAGTGTTGGAATACTCATAATCCCGTATTCGCGGGAAAGCTCTCTTTCCTCGTCCACATTCACTTTACAAATCTTCACGTCATCCACTTCGTCGGAGAGTTCCTCCACCGTAGGAGAGAGCATTTTGCACGGACCGCACCAGCTTGCCCAAAAATCAATCAGCACCGGTTTGTCCGAATAAAGTACCTCGTCGTTATAGTTGTCCTTATTCAGTGAAATTGCCGCCATTGTGCCAACCTCCGTTTCAATAAAAATACATTTTCTTCGCAAAATCTGCTCAAAAGACTAGATTCACAAAAATCGGCCTAAAAAGACCGATTTCGTGCAATTTTCAACGCAGGATTTCCACAAAAAATCTGCGGTTTAAATCCTACTATAATTATATACGATTCTTTTTGATTCGTCAAGGGACTTTCGAATTTT
Organism: Ruminococcus sp. UBA1366; assembly: GCA_002306005.1. Classification (GTDB taxonomy): domain Bacteria; phylum Bacillota; class Clostridia; order Oscillospirales; family Ruminococcaceae; genus UBA1366. Next base: position 6,261 of record DBRO01000004.1, read on the forward strand.
TTATTATTTTCATAAAATTTCTTG
>DBRO01000045.1 GCA_002306005.1 Ruminococcus sp. UBA1366
TTGCCACGACCGACAAGGCACGCGGCACATTAAAACAGCTTTCCGACACGGAAGGCTATGAAACCTTTGTGATTCCCGATGATGTGGGCGGAAGATTTTCCGTGCTGACTGCTGTGGGATTGCTGCCCATTGCCGTTGCAGGCTGTGATATTGAAAAGCTGATGGCGGGTGCGGCAAAAGCGCGGGCGCTGTATTCTGAGGATGACGGCAACGACTGCTACACCTATGCGGCACTGCGGAATATTCTGTACCGCAAGGGCAAATCCGTGGAAATGCTGGTGACGTATGACCCCAGCTTCGGCATGATGGCGGAATGGTTCAAGCAGCTGTACGGCGAGAGTGAGGGCAAGGACCACAAGGGCATTTTCCCGTCCTCCGTGATTTTCTCTACGGATTTACATTCGCTTGGACAGTTCATACAGGACGGTTCCCGCGTGATGTTTGAAACTGTGGTGGATATCCAAAATCCCAAGGACGATTTGTTCCTTGAAAACGATGCTGCCAATCTGGATGGGCTGAACTTCCTGACCGGACAGAACATGAGCGTGGTAAACCGCAAGGCGTTTGAGGGAACGGTGCTGGCGCATACCGAGGGCGGCGTACCGAATATCGTACTGGAACTCGATCGGATTGACGAGGAAAACGTGGGCGAGCTGATTTATTTCTTCGAGAAAGCGTGTGCGGTTTCCGGCTATATGCTGGGCGTGAATCCTTTCGACCAACCGGGTGTGGAAAGCTACAAGAAGAACATGTTCGCATTGCTGGGCAAGCCCGGTTACTAACAGGACAAAGCTGCGCTGGAAGCAAAGCTGCACAGATAAGCCCCTGATGGTCCGTTGCGGACAAAATTGCCGATTCGCTTTTCGCGGTAAACGGCGGAAAGCTTCGGATAGTGCTTTCAAAAAGATTGCCCGAATGCGGGCGGAATGGAGTGTTATTATGATTAAGCTGATAACAGGAAAAAAGGGGTCCGGCAAAACCAAGGTGCTGGTGGATATGATTTCCGAGTCCTGCAAATCTGCGACTGGAAACATTGTTTGCATTGAAAAAGGCATGAAGCTTACCTATGATCTTCCTCACAAGGTTCGGCTTGTGGATGCGGAGGAATACAAAATCAACAGCTTTGATACGTTCTATGGCTTTACGGCGGGGATGCTTGCCGGAAACTACGACATTCAGGAAATTTTCGTGGACGGAATCTTGAAAATGGGCGGCAAGGACTATGCTGCGTTTTCCGATATGATCGACAAGCTCAACAGCATTACAGCAAACGTGAAAGTGATCTTTACGGTAAGCTGCGATGAAAGCGACCTGCCGGCTTCCGCAAAAGCGTATCTGTAACGGGAAAATTTATAAAAATTACAAAAAACGCTTGACAAGATTCTTGAGAAAAGCTATAATAAAATTTGTGATGTTAAAAGGCAAAAATTTCGGCGCTGGTGCGGTTGCACAAGTTTCCGGAAATGAGGCACGGGTATGATAAAATTAAGCAGGCTTTTTGATGTTGTCGGTGAACAGCAGGAATTTTCCTGCGAGATTGCGCCGGACGACCTGCGCGATTATAAAACCGATCCGTTCGCGTCACCGGTACGGCTTTCCGGCAGGGTTTTTAACCGTGCGGGAATTGTTACGCTGGAATACGTTGCTGAATTTACGCAAAGCCACTGCTGCGACCGTTGTTTAAAGGAATTTACACGGGATTACAGTTTCCGGTTTTCGCATGTTCTGGTGCGCAGCCTTGACAGCACGGTGTTTGACGAGCGATTCGTTGAATGCGGCAATGATATGCTGGATGAAAAGGAACTTGCCGTATCCGATATTCTGCTGGAACTTCCCGCAAAGATTCTTTGCAGGGAGGATTGCCGTGGGCTTTGCCCGGTGTGCGGGTGCGACCTGAACACGGATGGGTGCAGCTGCGGCGGTGCAGAGTCCTGATACAAAACAGTGAAATTTCGGATTTGCGGTAGGACCGTAAGTTAGAGGAGGTGCCAGAATGGCAGTACCGAAGAGAAAGGTATCCAAAGCAAGACGCGACAAAAGACGTTCTTCCGTATGGAAGCTGGACGCGCCCGCACTGACAAAGTGCTCAAACTGCGGCGAACTGAAAGCGCCCCACAAGGTTTGCAAGGCTTGCGGATATTATAAGGGTGTGGAGGTTATCTCCAAGCAGGCGTAACCAACACAGACAGGTTTGCTGAAAGCAGAGGAGTGAAACTTCTCTGCTTTTTCTTTCAGCAGAAGAAAAAGGAGGAAAGGCTTATGGCGCTGCCGGTTGCGGCAATCGTCGGAAGACCGAACGTGGGAAAATCCACGTTGTTTAATAAGCTCATCGGACAGCGGCTGAGCATCGTGGAGGACACGCCGGGCGTAACGCGGGACAGGATTTATGCCAAATGTGAATGGCTGAGCCGGGAGTTCATGCTGGTGGATACCGGCGGTATTGAGCCGGATAGCAGTGATGTGATTTTAGCACAGATGCGCCGGCAGGCACAGGTTGCCATGGAACGTGCGGATGTGATTCTTTTTGTCACGGATATCCGCAGCGGGATTACTGCCTCGGATGCCGATGTAGCGGCAATGCTTTTAAAATCCGGAAAGCCCGTGGTGCTTTGCGTGAACAAATGCGACACGCTCGGTGCGCCTCCGCCGGAACTGTATGAGTTCTATAATCTGGGGCTGGGGGAACCGTTTCCGGTATCGAGCGTGCATGGTCACGGCACGGGGGATTTGCTGGATGAGGTTTGCAAGCATTTTCCTGATGCGGAGGCTTTGCAGGAGGATGAGGAAGCCATTCGGGTTGCTGTAATCGGCAAGCCGAACGCGGGAAAATCGTCCATTATTAACCGGATTTGCGGCGAGGAACGCGCGATTGTTTCCGAAATTGCCGGTACCACACGGGACGCGACAGACACGGAAATCGAAAACGAAGCCGGAAAATTTGTGTTTATTGATACTGCCGGACTGCGAAAAAAGTCCAAAGTTTTGGACAATATTGAGCGGTACAGCGTGCTGCGCGCCTATATGGCAGTGGACCGCGCGGATGTCGCGGTAATTGTCATTGACGCGGCGGAAGGCTTTACGGAACAGGATTCCAAGGTGGCAGGCTACGCGCACGAAAAGGGCAAGGGCTGCATTGTGGCTGTAAACAAGTGGGATTTGATTGAGAAAGAAACCAACACCATGGAGGACTACCGCCGTGATTTGGCAGAGAAATTCAGCTTTATGTCCTATGTGCCGTTCGTGTTTGTTTCGGCAAAAACCGGCAAGCGCGTGGACAGGCTGTTTGAACTGATCAAATTCGTTGCTGACCAAAACGCGATGCGAATTTCCACCGGCAAGCTGAATGAAGTGCTGTCCTATGCGACGTCCCGTGTGCAGCCGCCCTCGGACAAGGGCAGACGCTTGAAAATTTATTATATGACGCAGGCGGCGACCAAACCGCCCACGTTTGTGTGTTTTGTGAACCGCAAGGAGTTGTTCCATTTCTCATATCAGAGATATATAGAAAACCAGATACGGGAAACGTTTGGGCTGGAGGGAACACCCGTGCGGATGATCATCCGTGAGCGAAGCACGGACGATGTGAAGTAGCATATTTTAGGAGGGAACGATTTTGGAGGCTGTGAAAATCGCGTTATCGTTGCTTTTCACGATGGTATTTTCCTATCTGCTTGGCAGTGTGAATTCTGCCATTACGGTATGCCGGATTTGGAAGAAGACGGACATTCGCCAATATGGCAGCAAAAATGCCGGTCTGACCAATGTTTTGCGCGTGTACGGAAAGGGACCGGCAATCGCCACCTTGCTGGCGGATTTGTTCAAGGGCATTTTTGCGGTGGTGATTTGCCGCGTGATTGTGACGAATGTTTTGGGTGTGACGTTCTTTGATTCGAGTATGTTTATTGGCTATGTGGCGGGGCTGGCGGTCATGCTGGGGCATATTTTTCCGCTTTATTACGGCTTCCATGGCGGCAAGGGCGTGCTGGTAACAGCAACCACACTGCTTGCAATTGATCCGCTTACCTGTGTGCTGTGCCTGCTGGTGTTTGCACTGGTGGTGGCGCTTTCGAAATATGTTTCGCTCGGTTCCATTATTGCTGCGTTGACATATCCGCTTCTTACTTTGCTGACACAATGGCTGCGGGGGATCAACGCATGCGGTATGAACGCATTGATGGCATGTTTGTTTATGTTTCTGATTATCTTTATGCATCGCCCGAATATTCAGCGGTTGAAAAATCATACTGAGAATAAGCTGAATTTCGGCAAAAAAAAATAAGTCCGTGCCGGCGGTACGGGCAGAATCGAAAGGACAGGGCATATGGCAAGGATTACAATTCTGGGCTCCGGCGGATTTGGGTTGGCGTTGGCAATTATGTGCCGGAATATGGGGCACGATGTCACGGTTTGGTCGAAATTCAGCGACGAGATTGAAGTGATTAAGCGTACGGGCGAACTAAAAGCGAAGTTGCCCGGGGCGATGATTCCTGCGGATATCAAGCTAACCACGGATATTTCCGCCGTGGCAGATAAGGACATTGTGATGGTTGGCGTACCGAGCACATTCGTGCGCGAGGTGGTAACCGAGGCAAAGCCGTATCTTACCAAAAACACGATCGTGGTGAATACTTCCAAAGGCTTGGAGGACGAAAGTTTAAAACGCATGAGCGAGGTGGTGGGAGAAATTCTACCAAATCCGGTGGTTGTGCTGACAGGGCCTTCCCATGCGGAGGAGGTTTCCCGCGGGGTGCCGACAACGGTTGTGGTTGCCTGCAAGGAGGTTTCTTATGCCGAAACCGTGCAGGAGACATTCATGAACAAAACCCTGCGCGTCTATCTCAGCAAGGATGTCATCGGCTGTGAAATCGGCGGTTCGCTGAAGAATATCATTGCCCTTGCCGCCGGCGTGAGCGATGGCTTAGGCTACGGCGACAACACGAAAGCGGCGCTGATGACGCGAGGTCTGCATGAAATTACCCGACTGGGTGTTGCCATTGGCGCGAAACGGGATACGTTCAGCGGGCTGACCGGACTGGGAGATTTGATTGTCACTTGTACCAGTATGCACAGCCGCAACCGTCGCGCGGGGATTCTCATCGGGCAGGGCGTTGCACCGGAGGAGGCTGTTCGCCGTGTGGGTACGGTGGAAGGCTATGCCTGCACGTATGCCGCAAGAAAGCTTGCCAAGCGCGTCGGCGTGGATATGCCGATTACCGAGCAGCTGTATGCGGTTTTGTTTGAAGGCAAAGACGTGAAACTTGCTTTGCCGGAACTGATGGGACGGCCGAACCGGCACGAGACGGAGGAGTCATTTTTTGAGTCCTAATTTGGCAAAGTGTGCTTTTTTAACGTTTAGAATTTGTTAAGAAAGCGACCGGGCATCCCTGCAATAATGAATTAGTTATATCTTAATTATGTTTAAACATACAATAATTTTAAAATTTTTATCGTTATAAGAAAAGCAAAAATCCCACAAAAGCACTGTCTTTTGCGGGATTTTTAGGCTTTTTCGGGAATACTCTGCGAATTTCACCGAAAAGCAGACTTGTTGACAGACTGTAGCGAATGCGGTATAATGAATATTATATAAATTCGTGATTGAAATTTATGCTAAGAATCTTCCGTAACGCGGTAACAAAGTGTTTGTGACGGTCGTTTGGAGGATTTTTGAATACAGTTTTGTGTCAACGATTACATTTACAGGAATCCGGTGGTGATGAGAATGATGCACGTAGCAGTTTGTGATGACGACCAAGAACAGCTAGAGTTAATTGGGAATCTCATCCGAAACGCAGAGCATGCAGATCAGTTAAATGTCAGTTTCTATGTGAACGGCGGCAAGCTCCTAACTGATATTATACGGAAAACCCAGAAGTTTGATGTTCTGATTCTGGATATCGAACTGAATGAGGAAAGCGGATTGGCACTGGCAAACAAGGTCCTGGATGAAGCGCCATCCTCGAAAATTATTTTTGTTTCTGCCCATCAGCATTATTTTCAGGATGTATATTTTATCACGCATACGGCTTTTGTGGCAAAGCCCATCAAGGATGTGTATTTCTATCATGCGCTGGAACGCGCTTGTGCGGAAATTGATGCAGATCAGCAGGAAACCATTGTGGTTACGAGCAACAGGACCAAGCACGTTTTGCGCGTGCGGGAGTTGGAATACTTAGAGCAGCAGTACAAGCTGCGGGTGGTAACCTGGCAGGGCGAGGAATATTTCTGTTCGGAAACGCTGGACTCGGCGCTGGGCCGTCTAGAGCAAGGATATCTTCTGCGGATTCATCGCAGCTATGCGGTAAATATACTGCTGGTGAAAGAGATCGGCGCCGGTGTGGTGAAGATGCGCAGCGGTGCGGAAATTCCCATTGCCAAAGGCGCAAAAAAAGAGCTTTTACTGCGGGTTTACGGTAATACATTGCAATAAAAATGCTTGCACGAAATTAGGAATATAAAAAGAAATTATCTATCATTTCCTACGAATCTACGATGAAAGTACTTGCTATAAACTTTATAAAAGCAAGCGAATTTCTCATCGGGGCTGCGTATGGAAACCAATCGGGGTATGCAACATGACAATGATTAATCCGGTTACACTGGCTTATCAAACAGTGGTGATTTTTACGTCCTGCGGGTATGTGCTGGGGCTGAAAACAAAATGGCGGTATTATATTCTGGGGGCGCTGGTGACGTTTGCATTTGGCTGCCTTGGGATTGCCATCGACAATATGATGATACGCTTTCTATCCATGAATATCGGCGTATTTGTTACGCTGATTCTTTGCTGCAAAGGAGATATGTTCTCTAAGGCACTGGCGTGGATTCTGCCGGCGCTGACGACCACGGTTTTTGTGGATATTCCTTTGACGTTTATCATGCGGAACAAATACCAGCAGACGCAGGTGACAAATCCGGCGATCTACAGCTTTCTGGATGTGTTTTGGGCCAATTTTGCATTTTTCATCGTCATGATTCCCACCACGATTGTGGCACGGCTGGTGGTGCAAAAAATCCGTTCGAAGGGACGGGTGTTGTTCTCATTCTTCTATTGCATCCAGCTTACGGTGTTTATCTTGTTTTATTTGCAGATTCAGCAGACCATCACGGTAATGAATTTTCGCGCCATGATGAAGCTGTACGCGCCGGTGGTGCTGTATTTCATCGCGCTGGTTTCAACGGTTCTGTTTTTTATTGCTATGCAGAAAAACGAATCCTTGGCGGAATACAACCGGCTGCTGCTGCGTTTTCAGCAGGACAGGGAGGATTATTACCACACGCTGACGAGCAATATTGATTCCATAAAAAAATACCGGCACGATATTGCCAACCATTTGCAGACTGTCCGTGTGCTGATTGAACGCAACGAAATGCAGACGGCAAAGGA
>DBRO01000052.1:0-667 GCA_002306005.1 Ruminococcus sp. UBA1366
GAAGACGTTTACAATGGGCAAAATCTGCAAATGCTTTTGTATCTGCTGGCGCTCACCGCGAACATCACCCCGCTCAATCCAAATCAAAAGCTCCGCCCTGCGGGCATTGTGTATATGCCGGCGGGTGCGGCGCAGGATTATTCCAAAAAACCGAACGACACTTCTCCGGCGGCGGTGCAGACGCGCAAACTGGCAAGCTACCAGCGAAATGGTCTGGTGACGGAATCCGAAGATATTTTTACGGCGATGGACGGCACGCAAAGCGGTTGGTTTTCGCCCGGCACGGAAAACAAAGCCTTTACCACCCTGTCCGAGCCTATGATAAAAGCTGCGGCGGAATTTGCCCAAGACAAAATTCGGGAATTTGGCGAAAGCCTTATCAATGGCGAAATCTCCGCAAAGCCCGTGGGCAGCGGCGCACATCTGCCGTGTGCTTACTGTGAATTCGCAGAAGTGTGCGGCAAGTACCGCCGGCCGGACGCAAAGATCATTGTGAAAGAGGACAGCGTCGCTTTCATCGCCGAGCTGGAGAAAAGGGCCCCAAGCAAAGGAGGAAAACAGCCATGACAAAACTTGCTGAAAAAACCGCAACCCGTTGGACGGACGAACAGCTTTCCGCGATTGAAACCACGGACCGCGGCGTTGTAGTTGCCGCGGCGGCGGGCAG
>DBRO01000052.1:785-2080 GCA_002306005.1 Ruminococcus sp. UBA1366
AAAATTACAACGATCAATTCCTTTTGCTACGAGATGGTACGCAACAATTTGGACAAATTTCCCTTCCCCGGCACGATTAACATTATGGAGGACAGCCACGCGGAAGCACTGCTGCGTGAGGCATGCGACACGGTTTACGAAAACTGGTGTGCGTATTCCCGTATCGAAACCGCCCAGCTCACGGACGCTTTTGGCGGCAAGAATGAAACCGCGCTGTTGGAGGCGCTCCGGCAGTTTTATCACTTTTTGCGTGCGCTGCCTTTCCCGCAAAAATGGATTACCCATGTGCAAAACGGAATTCTTGGCGCAAACGGTGCGGATGTTTGTATGGAAATTCTTGCGCCGCGCTTTACGGATAAAATCTCCAAAGCGCAAGCTGCAAACAACAGCCTGCAACGCTACACCGTGCGCTTGAAGCTGCCCGAATGCAAAGCCGCCATTGGGACTGTGCTTTCAGACGATGAACAGCAGCTCAAAAGTTTGATGAAACAATGCGGTTCCGGCAAGTATCAGACCGTCCTGACGGCGTTTTCCAGCTTGAAATTTATGACGTTCAAGTCGGGACTTTCCGCGAAAATGGACAAAACCTCGCAGGAATATCAGATTGAACATGAAGTGACGGAGTATATCAAAACAGCACGGGCAAAATCCCTGACACCGGTAAAAAATCTTGCAAAACTGCTTGCAAAACCACTGGCGGATGTGCAGCAAGAACTGGCTCGCACCCGCGTGATTTTTGATTTGCTTTGCAAAATGCAGCAGGATTTGGATGCGATCCTGACGGAAATGAAAACCCAGCGCTGTACTGTGGATTTCGCCGATGTGGAACACATGGTGGTAAAACTGCTTGCGCAGGAAACCGACACAGGATTTATCCGCACGCCCTTTGCGGAGGAAATTGCTTTCAGCGGACAGTATCGGGTCATTGTGATTGACGAGTTCCAGGACGTAAATAATTTGCAGGAAATTATTTTTAAATGCCTGTCGGATTCCGAAAGCCCGGAAATTTTGGGCAAAAATATATTTGTGGTGGGCGATGTCAAGCAATCAATTTACGGCTTTCGGCAGGCAAATCCCAAGCTGTTTTTGGAGGCGCGCCGTCGCTGCGGTTTGCCGGAAAACGAAAGTTTGCTCCGCGAAGTGGTTTTTACGCGGAATTTCCGCAGCCGGCAGACGGTGATCGACTTTGTGAATTTTATCTTTTCCGCCGTGATGAGTACGCAAAACGGCGATGTGGCTTACACTGGTACCGAACGGCTGGTTTGCGGTGCAAATTACGCGGGGGAAAATCTCCC
>DBRO01000052.1:2112-4029 GCA_002306005.1 Ruminococcus sp. UBA1366
GAACATATTGCTGCAGCGAAAAAAATCCGCGCCCTGCTGGATGCCGGCACACCGGTGTATGATGTGCCGGAGGGACGTGCCTGCCGTCCGGGGGATTTCTGCGTGCTGACGCGCAGCAAAGTCCGGGCGGGACAGCTGGTAAAAGCGTTGGACGCATTCGGGATTCAAGCCGTTGCCGAGGAGGTTTCGGGCTATCTGCGTTCGCGGGAAATTTCCGTGATGATGAGCCTGCTGCAAGTGCTGGACAACCCCATGCAGGATATCCCCATGATGGCGGTGATGCTTTCGCCCGTGCTGCGGTTTACTGCGGACGATGCGGCAAAGCTGCGACTGCTAGACGCCAAAAAAAGGCTCTATCAGCTGATGCTCAGCGTCAGCGGATTAGCCGAATCAAAACAAAAGTCGGAAGATGCCGGTGCGGCGGAATCAGAAATTCCGGAAGCAGACAAGGACGAGGACACTGAAGAATCCGAGCAGAAAACCATTGATGATCCGGAACTGAAGGCGAAATGCAAGGAGGCCGTCACGCTGATCTGGCGGCTGCGCACCTATGCGGCAAATATGTCGCCCGGGCGGCTGATTGGTAAAATTTACACCGAAGCAGACTTTGCAGCGATGTTTTCGCAAATGGCAAACAGCCGTCGTCGCGTGGCAAACCTGCGGCTGTTACAAAAATACGCCGCGCAGTATGATGCACTTTCCGACGGCGGACTGGCAGGATTTTTACGTTATGTCAAGGGCGTTTCCGAATCCGGCGGGGATTTTGCACAAGCAGCGGTTACTGCCGAGGATGACAACGCGGTGCGAATTAAAACCATGCACAAATCCAAAGGATTGGAATATCCGTTTGTGTTTCTTTGCGAAACCAACTATGAATTCAACAAACGCGACTTGAACGCACCTTTCTTGCTTTCTGAAAAATACGGCGCGGGCATAAAAATTGACGACAAGTCAACCCTGACAAAAATCACGCCTTTGGCGCACACCGCACTGCGCGGCGCAAAACAGCAAGAACTCATCAGCGAAGAACTGCGATTGCTGTATGTTGCCCTCACACGGGCAAAAGAACGGCTTTTTATCACGGTAGAAATCAGTGATACCGCCAAAAAGCGCCTGAATCGATTTGCGCGGGAAATTGCACAAAGCGGTGGGGTAACGCCTGCCATTGCCGGCGATGCGGTTTGTATGCAGGATTGGCTGGTACAGGCTTTGCTGACGCACCCCAAAGCACAGCCTCTTTGCGATGCCATCGGGGTGGATTTTACCATGCCGAAAAGCCCGGAATCCGCAGAAATTCTTTTTACAGACTGCAATGATTTGACTGTGCCGGAAACGGTATCTTCTGCTGGATTGCCGGCATCCACCCGCACGGATGAAGCTTTGGAAGCACGTCTAGCTGCACGGTTTGCCGAACAGCCGCCCGCAGCCAGTTTACTTGCGGCAAAGCTTTCGGTTTCGGAACTTTCCAAGCCGCAAGCACCGGATACATTCTTCCCGCCATTGCCAAGGATTACAAGCAAAAAGCCGGTGTATTCTCCGGCGCAAAAAGGCACGTTTACGCACCGTTTTATGGAACTGGCAGATTTCGGTCTTGCCGAACAGGATGTGGATGCGGAGCTGGCACGGCTGGTGCGGGCGGGATTTTTCACCCAAGACGAAGCAAAAGCAATTTACACGAATGCAATCCAAAAGTTTTTCTCCTCGGCATTTTACCGGCGCGTAAGGGGCTTGCCCCAACTGCGCGAGAAAAAATTCCTAGTACGGCTGGCGGATTTAAAAAGTCCCCTGCCCGCGCTTGTACCCTATGCCGGCACGGATGGGATGTTACAGGGCGTGGCGGATTTGATTATTGAAGAGAGCGACGGGGATGTGATTGTAGATTACAAAACTGACCATGTAAAGTCTTTTGACGAGCTG
>DBRO01000005.1:0-21093 GCA_002306005.1 Ruminococcus sp. UBA1366
TTATAGCATAAGGAAAAAAGCTTGTCAAGAACTTTTGCGACAAATTTAGCGAAGATTTTACCCTGATTTTCATAAACGCACAAAAAAGACTGCCGTAACGGGCAGCCTTTTTTTAAATATTTACAGTACGCGAACCTTAACAACACCCTCAATATCAGCAAGTTTTGCGGTATCGGCGCTGCCGGTAACATCCAGCATGGTGTACGCCCAGTCCTTTTTGGACTTGTTCACCAGATTCTCGATATTCGCACCTGCATCAGAAATAGCAGAAGTTACCTTCGAAATCACGGACGGAATATTCTTGTGAATGATGCAAATCAGTAAATCGCCGGTCTTGTTGAGCTGTGCGTTCGGCAGATTGACGGAATTCGTGATATTGCCGTTTTCGATATAATCAATCAGCTGAACCGCCGCCATGTAAGCGCAGTTATCCTCGGATTCCGGCGTAGAAGCGCCCAAATGCGGAATGGCTACCACATTCTCCGCACCGATCAGTTCATCCGTCGGGAAATCCGTGACATACTTTGCGACTTTTCCGGAAGCAATCGCCGCGAGGATATCCGTGTTGTTCACTAATTCGCCGCGAGCAAAGTTCAAAATCCGAACGCCGTCCTTCATCTGTGCGAAAACATCCGCATTGATGGAATTTTTCGTTTCCGCATTAAACGGCAGGTGGAGCGAAATATAATCCGCCTGCGCATAGAGCGCGGCAATATCCGCTGTAACCTGCACCGCAGGCTCAATATGCAAAGCGCTGGAGACAGACAAGAACGGGTCATAGCCGATGACTTTCATACCCAGTGCAATCGCCGCGTTGGCAATCAGTCCGCCGATGGCACCCAGTCCGACAAGCCCCAGTGTTTTGCCCTTGATTTCCGGACCTACAAATTGGCTCTTGCCTTTTTCCACCAGCTTGCCAACTTCCGCACCCTTGCCTTTAAGGGTTTGCACCCACTGCAACGCATCCGGAATCTTTCTGGAAGCCAGCATTAACCCAGCAATAGTAAGTTCCTTAACGGCATTTGCGTTTGCACCCGGCGTGTTAAACACGCAGATCCCTGCCTCCGTGCAACGGTCAACAGGGATATTATTCACACCCGCGCCGGCTCTTGCAATTGCTATCAGCTCCGGATTAAATGCTGTTTCCAGCATGGAAGCCGAACGAACCAAAACCGCCGTGGGATTTTCCGCCGTATCAGAAATCTCATAGTTAGCCTTGTCAAAATTGTCTGTACCAATTGCCGCAATTTTATTTAAAGTCTTAACCTGAATCATCAATAACAACCTTTCTTTTCGTGCTTACGCGTTTTCGCTCTCAAAGTTCTTCATGAACGCAACGAGTTTTTCCACGCCCTCCACCGGCATGGCATTATAAATGGAGGCTCTCATACCGCCCACAGAACGGTGTCCTTTGAGGTTGACAAAGCCCGCTTTTTTGGATTCCGCTACAAATTTAGCATCCAGCTCATCCTTGCCTGTTACAAACGGAATATTCATCAGCGAACGATCCTTGCCCTGCACTGTTGCTTTGAACATTTTTGAATTGTCCAGAAAATCGTACAGCATAGCCGCTTTTTTCTCATTGATTTCTTTCATTGCGGTCAGTCCGCCCTTGCCTTCAATCCATTCCAGCACCAGCTTCAAGATATAGATGCCATAAGTCGGCGGGGTATTAAACATCGAACCGTTGTCCGCATGGGTTTGATAATTAAACATTGTGGGGGTGAAATCCTTCGCGTGGCCGATTAAATCCTCGCGGATGATGACAACCGTCAGTCCGGCAGGGCCCATATTTTTTTGCGCACCGGCATATATCACGCCGAATTTCGAAACATCCACCGGCTCGGACAGAATACAGGAACTCATATCAGAAATTAGCGGAACATCGCCCACATCGGGCAGTGCCGCATATTTTGTGCCGTAAATCGTATTGTTCTGACAGATATGTACGTAATCCGCTTCCGGATCAAACATATCCTTTGTCAGCTCAGGAATATACGAGAAGGTTTTATCCTTGGAGGACGCCACCACGCGTGCCTCGCCATAACGAGAACCTTCCTTATATGCCTTGGTTGCCCACTGTCCGGTAATCACATAATCTGCCTTACCGTTTTTCGTCATGAGATTGAGCGGAACCATCGCAAACTGCGAGGATGCACCGCCCTGCAAAAACAAAACCTTGTAATTGTCCGGAATTTCCATGATCTTACGAAGCTTTTCCTCCGTTGCATCGATAATTGCCTGATATTCCTTAGAACGATGGGACATCTCCATGACGGACTGTCCGCTGGTACCGTATTCCAGCATTTCGTCCGCTGCTTTGCGGAGCACCTCCTCCGGCAGCATTGCCGGCCCTGCACTGAAATTGTATACTCTGCTCATATATTTGACCCCTCCATCAAAATAAATCATAAAAATATTATAGTACTTTTCCTTTATGAAGTCAAGAACATTTCAGAAAATCTGATAAAATTTTCACAAGCCATCAGCATTCGCAGCGCGAAATCCTTTTATGATTCATTAACAAATTATGTTTGAACCCTCGCGCCTGCCCGTTTATAATAAATAGAGAATAAAAATTGCGGCATGGGTACCAAAATCGTGCCGGAGAGGAGGAATATCATGGGCGCAGAATCACACACCACAAAGAATTCCCGCCTTTCAGAGCAGGATTATCAGATTGATGTCGCACGTGAAAGTTCCTACCAAAACCAGGATTCTGAGTATCATCGTTCCTTCTTTGAATGGCGCACCCGCAAAGGAAATCGCTTTGGGTATTCCTATGTATATGACAGCCGTGAACACGCCTATATTGACGGCATGGGTTTTGTGGATAATTCACCGGAACAAGCCGAACGTACTTCCCTGATTCAATGCGCCACGCTGTTGGGGCTGACGATGATTTTGATGCTGCTGATTCAATTAACGGAAAGCGCTGTTTTAGGCATTTTCTTTCAGGCACACAGCAGTACACTGTTCCATTCGCTGAATCTCAAAGACAATACGGATGTTTCTCTTTCCGCGACGCTGGTTACCTCAGTGTTTCACATTTTACGTTATTTGGTGCCTATACTGGTGTTTCGCAAAATTTCGAAGATTCCCCGGCAAGTTGCTTATCCGCATAAACCCGTCCAGCAGAAAACGCTGGCGGCAGGGATTTTCTTTATCCTGATGACACTCGTAATCAGCAAATCAGCCGACTTGCTGCTGAGCAGTGGGTTTGCGCAAATCCGCGTCGATTTTTCCTATCAGGATTTGCTGATTACCAATCATCCAGCCGTAACGATTATCAATTTTCTCTGTGAATTGATCCTATGCGCGGTAATGGGAGAAATTCTGTTCCGCGGTTTGATTCTGCAGACTTTCCGGCAGTTTGGCGATACCTTTGCGATTGCCGTAAGCTGCCTTGCCAGCGCCCTTGCCACAGGAAACCTTGCCATGATGGGCGATGCGGCGCTATTTGCGCTGGTCATCGGGCTGTTCACCCTGCGCAGTGGTTCCTTGCGAACCGCCATTGTACTACGGCTGTCTGCAAACACGGTTCTCGCCGCTCTTGCCGTCTGCGAGGCATTCCTTTCCGCAAATGCTTACGCCTTTGTACGTGTTGCGTTTTTTGCGGGTGCGTGTGCGCTATCCATGGTGGTACTCACGCGCTTTATCCGAAGCGGCTGGTGTGATTTCCGCGTGGATGATAATGCCACCACCATCAGCACGGGCAAAAAGCTCGGCATCCTGCTTTCCAGCGCGGCAATTTTTATCTGGCTGGTGTGCATTATTATCACAGCAATTTTAAACATTCGCTTTATTAATTAACTGAGGAGTTCACATGCAAAACGACATTTTTTATATGCAGCAGGCAATAACGCTTGCCAAAAAAGCCGCCGCGCTGGGGGAAGTTCCCGTTGGAGCGGTTGTTGTGCGAAAATCTGACGGTGCTGTGGTTGGCACGGGATACAACCTGCGCGAATCAGACAAATCCCCGCTTGCTCACGCAGAAATTGCGGCAATTGCCATGGCTAGCCGTACACTTGGCGGCTGGCGCCTGATCGACTGCGAACTATTCGTAACGCTGGAACCCTGCCCGATGTGTGCGGGCGCGATTGTCAATGCCCGTGTGGAGCGCGTAATTTTCGGCGCATATGATGAAAAAGCCGGTGCTTGCGAAACCGTGTTGAAACTCTTTGACTACCCGTTAAACCACAAGCCCGAAATTACCGGCGGCGTCCTGCAGGAAGAATGTGCGGCACTGCTCCGCATTTTTTTTAAGCAGCTGCGGGAACAGCAGCAAATCAAGCGCTTACAGTCAGTACAAAAGGAGCATACACCATGACGGACTTTCTGTGCTTTGCGTTTCGCTCTGACTTTGAGGACTTTATGATTGTACATGATAAGGACTCCCCGCCCCCGCCGAAGAAAAAGCCGCCCCGCCCTTGGCTGCGTGCGCTGATTCTTTTCGGTTTGATTTTTTTGTATGCTTTATACGAACTATTTTCCAAATAAAAAAATCTAGCGCTTTCCTGTGCAAGGAAAGCGCTGTTTTTTATGATACCCGATCAAACTGTGCGTTATACAGCTCACAGTAAAAGCCGCCCTGCTGCATTAGTTCCTCATGATTGCCCTGTTCGATGATATCGCCGTCCTTCATCACAAGGATTAAATCCGCGTCCCGAATGGTAGAAAGCCGATGTGCGATTACAAAGCTGGTGCGCCCGCGCAAGAGATTGTCCATCGCTTTTTGTATCCGGATTTCCGTACGCGTATCCACCGAGGAAGTCGCCTCGTCCAAAATCATGATTTTGTTCTTTGCTAAAATTGCCCGCGCAATCGTCAGCAGCTGTTTTTGTCCCTGCGAAACATTGGTTGCATCCTCATTGAGTTCCATCTGGTAGCCGTCCGGAAGGGTCTGAATAAAATTATGCACATGGGCGGATTTCGCCGCGGCTATGACTTCTTCGTCCGTGGCATCCAGCCTGCCGTAACGAATATTTTCCATGATAGTGCCCTTAAACAGCCAAGTATCCTGCAAAACCATACCAAAAATACTCCGCACCTCATCCCGCGTGAAGGTACTAAGGTCGCAGTCATCCACGGAAATTTTTCCGCTATTTAAATCATAAAAGCGCATTAAAAGCTTAACAATCGTGGTTTTTCCCGCACCGGTCGGGCCGACAATCGCAACCTTCTGCCCCTGTTTTACTTCCGCGGTAAAATCTTGGATGATGATTTTATCGGGATGATAGCCAAAATGCACGTGTTCAAACCGGACATCTCCCGCAAGCTGCGCGACTTCTCGCACGGCATGATGCGCCGGCTGTGCGAGTTCTTCCGGCTCTTCCAAAAATTCAAACACCCGCTCCGCTGCCGCTGCCGTGGATTGCAGCATACCCGCCACCTGCGCAATTTGCTGTACGGGTTGAGTGAACTGTTTAATATACATGATAAATGCGGGAATATCACCAATGGCTATGGCGCCTTGTGCCGCAAAAAACGCACCGGAAACCGTCACCGCCACATAGCCGAGATTGCCCACAAATGCCATCACCGGCATCATCAATCCGGAAAGAAATTGTGATTTCCATGCCGAAGTATACAGCACACGGTTGGATTCAGAAAAGGTTTTGATAACTGCTTCTTCGCGGTTAAATGCCTTGACGACCGTATGACCGCCGAAAACCTCCTCTACCTGTCCGTTCACATGACCGAGATATTCCTGCTGTTGGCGGAAATACCCTTGCGATTTTTTTACCACCAACGAAATCAACATGGCGGAAATCGGCAGCATCAGCAAGGAAATCAGCGTCATCCAAACGTTGATGGACAGCATCATAATCAGCACGCCGATGAGCGTTGTAATGCTTGTTACCACAGTGGTAATGCCTTTGATTCAGGCTTTGGGAAAGCATATCCACATCGTTTGTCACCCGGGAAAGAATCTCGCCGTTGGTATGCTTATCAAAGAAATTCATCGGCAGGCGGTTAATTTTTTCGGAAAGTTCTTTTCGCAGGCGATACGCAACCTTCTGCGAAATGCCCGTCATCACATAGCCTTCCACAAAGGAAAACCCTGCGGATATTACATACAGTCCCAGCGTAAACAGCACCAGCCGCGCAATGGCTGTGAAGTCAATTCCGTTTGCCGCACCAATGCCCTCACCGATTTTTGTAATGATTTTACTGGTCAGCTTTGGTCCAAAAATACCGAACACTGTGCTTGCCGCCGCAAACAAAGAAACCACTACTATGCCAATGCGATATTCCGCAATATAACGGAGCAGCTTTTTCATGGAAGCTTTGAAGTTTTTTGCTTTTTCCATGCCCATCATCGGACCCATGGGACCGCCATGCGGCGGTCCGCCCCTGTGCCGGCGCGGCGGTTCTTCTCTACGGGAAAATTCCTGTTCAGACATTTGCGCCCGCCTCCTTTCCCATGGATTTTTCAATCTCGGATTCTGATAGCTGACTTTTTACTATCTGCTGATAGACCTCACAGCTTTGCATCAGCTCACGGTGTGTGCCGATTCCCTGTATCCGGCCGTTATCTAGCACCAAAATCCGGTCAGCATTGAGAATCGTGACAATTCTCTGCGCCACAATCAGCACCGTACTTTCCTTGGCATTTTCAGAAAGCGCCCGCCGCAAGGCAACGTCCGTCTGATAATCCAATGCAGAAAAGCTGTCATCAAAAATATACACCGGCGGTTTTTTTGCGACCGCCCGCGCAATGGCAAGGCGCTGTTTTTGTCCGCCGGAAACATTCGTACCGCCTTGAGAAATCTCACTATCCAGCCGTTCCGGTTTCTGATCGATGAATTCTTTTGCCTGTGCGATTTCCGCACTTTTTTCCAGCCATGCCTCCGGTGCATTTTCGTCCCCAAACTGGAGATTGGAACGGATGGTTCCGGAAAACAGTGTTGCTTTCTGCGGTACAAAGCCGATTGCCGCACGCAGGGAATGCTGTGTCACATCACGAATATCTGTACCATCCAGAAAAATCTGTCCGCCTGTAACATCATACAGTCGTAGAATTAAATGCACAAGTGTGGATTTCCCGCAGCCCGTACTGCCAATAATTGCCGTGGTTTGCCCGGGTTCGGCGGAAAAGTTAATATCGTGCAGAACATCCTCCTGCGCGTTGGGGTAACGAAAATTCACATGAGAAAACGTGATTTTTCCCGTTTGAATTTGCGTATCCCGTGCGTTTTCCTTATCGGTTATTTCCGGCTCTACTTTTAAAACTTCCTCAATCCGGTTTGCCGAAACCGCCGCACGCGGCAGCATAATGGAAATCATTGTTATCATCAAAAACGACATGACAATCATCATTGTGTACTGGATAAACGCAATCATTTCGCCCAGCTGTAAAGAACCATCCTCGATTTTATGCCCGCCAACCCAGACAATCAGCAGTGTTATGCCATTCATAATCAGCATCATCAGCGGAAACATAAACGTCATAGCGCGGTTGGTGAACAACATGGTTTTTGTTAAATTCGTATTCGCTTCATCAAAGCGCTTTTCCTCGTAATTACCACGCCGGAACGCCCGAATGACGGGCAGTCCCGTCAACACCTCGCGCATGACAAGATTCACACGGTCCATCAGCTGCTGCATCATTTTAAATTTTGGCATGGCAACCACCATCAGTACCGAAACCACACACCCGACTGCCAATACTGCAATGCCAATAATCCACGCCATAGAAGTGTTCGTGTTCAGTACTTTTATCAAGCCGCCTACACCCATCACTGGCGCGTAAGCGACCATGCGCAGCAGCATCACCGCAACCATCTGCACCTGCTGTATATCATTTGTACTGCGGGTTATCAGGCTTGCGGTAGAAAACCGATCCATTTCCGCATTGGAAAACCGCACTACCTTGTGAAACACCTTGTCGCGCGTTTTCATACCAAGATCCGCCGAAACCCTTGCCGCTAAAAATCCTACCGTAATGGAAATCGCCGTCAAAAGCAGAGCAAGCCCTAGCATTTGTGCGCCGACAACCAACAGATAATGATTTTGAATGGCGCGGGTGTCAATCCCCATTGCCTTGTAGCTTTCCGCCAAAAAAGCTGCCACCATAGAATCCGCATAGTTATCCATCAGCGTGGCATACTCCGATTCAGCGGATGCGCGCAGCTGTGCGGGTGTGATTACTTTCGCGGAAATAAAATCAAAAATCGTATATTGCTCGCCGGATTTTTCCACGCCCATTTGTGCGGCTAATGTTTCAATATCCGTGCTTTTGCCGTCGGACAGCATTTTTGCTAAATCCGTCTCATCCATGGCAGAAAACTGCGAGTACAGCAGAATCGGCTCTGCAAAGGCAGCTTTCAGCTTGCTCTCCTGCTTTTCGCCCTGCGCTGTTAAAACATAATACACCGCGCCGGCAGTTTGCGTTTTCACCTGATAGCCGGAATCCGAAAGCTTGTCCGTTTGCTTGTAGCTTTGTGTAACAAGCGCCTGTTCGTCCGCGGTCATAAACGTCCGAATGCCCTCGTATTCCGATGCTGTCAGAATTTTCGGCACGGTATCGGTTACCCCGCCCGCGGAAATTCCCGTATCCACCAGCTTGGAGGTATAGTCCGGTAAAGACAAATCGCAGAACGCCTGCGCCACCAGCAATATCAGAATCAGTACTGCCCAGAAAAGATAGTCTTTGAGGTATTTGAGAATCTGGAGCATATCAAAAAGGGTTCCTTTCAAAAATAGAGTTATTCTATTATAACCTTTGTTTGTGAAAAACAGCAGTGATATTTGTCATATTTTTATGAAAAACATTGGTTATAGATATCTAGCAAGCTGTATTCGCCGGTATATGCCGGTTTTCAGAACACCCTGCATTTTAATTTACCGTAACAACAGAATCATTCTATCAAAAAAAAGCTTCCGCAAAATTACGGAAGCCGCTTGTTGATTCTCTTTTATATTTTGTCCAGATAAAAATCCACCAGTTCAAACATCCAGTCCCGCACATTTGTGAAAGTATAGCCCAGTGCTTTTGCGCGGTCGATGTTGATGCTGTTTTCCGTTTCGGTGTTGTAGGGCGCGTTTTTGCCATCGGGCGCAAGCACCGCCCGTGCGCCGGTCTTTTCTTCCGTATAACGAATGATTTCTCCCACGGAAACCGTACCCGCCGATGCGCCGTTGATAATTCCGTGGTAGCCCTGTTCTACCAAAAAGGCAAAGAACTTCCCTGCCTCGTCCGAACGCAGAAAACTCATTTGCGCGTCCAAATTATCAATATACATCGGCACACCGCGCACGGTGTTTTCCACATAAAAACGAATCCGCTCCGTGTAGTCATCCGTTCCCACAACAATGGGATACCGCACGCTGGTGGTTTTCACCTGCGGATACACCTGATAGATGGCACGTTCCGCATCCCGCTTTGTTTGCGCATAGCTTGCCTCTTGCCTCCCGCGCCATGTAAACGCACCTTTGTGCGGGTCAAACTCGTCCTCCTGCGTATTGATATGTTTGGGCTCGTACACCGCCGTGGTGGACATATAAAAATACTGCCCGCATTCCAGCACATCCAGCAAAACTTTAATATCGTTGGAACTATACGCTATTTTATCGATGACGGTGTCAAAATCCCTGCCGGCAAGCACGTTTTTGATGCTTTCCGCACTGGTTCTATCCAGTGTGAGCCGCTGTACGGCATTGCCGAACGGGTCGGGCGTTTTTCCGCGCGTGGCAATTGTAATTTCATGCCCGCCGCGGAGCAATTCTTCCACCATTGGCGCGCCAAAAAAACGTGTGCCGCCTAAAACAAGAATTTTCATAAACTACCCTTTCTACTCCGGCTTGTTTTCCGCATTGTTTTTGTAGACAATTTTCTGTTTTAAATCAATTCTTTTATAAAACACCGAATACACAAGCTGGGTGATAACCACCACCGACAGCGGCAGTAAAAACATGATGGCAAAATACCCTGCCGGCAAATCCGCCGCAGGGGTGGCAAGATCCGCCGCAAGCGCCAAAATCGGAATATAATACATATTCAGCAGGTTGTAAATGCTCGTCATCACATTTGGCAAAGCTCCAAGCGCAGAAAGTACAACCAACAGTGCGGTGAGATAGCTCGGCGCTACGGCAACCGCACCCAGCTCCAAGCCAAAATTTTTCGCGTCCTTCCAGCCGTGATATTTGACGTTGTTCGCAATTTTATCAGCAATTTTCATGGTGTAATCCGCAATCAGCGAAATAAACACCGCCAGATTACAAAAGCCGAAAATGAAGTTTGCAGCAATACCGATTTTATTACTAACCGGCACAAAGAACACACCCGATAAAAACGTAAAGAACATGGCACCCACCGTGCGGAGAAAAACAGATAAATAAGATTTCAAGCGAAAATTTCTTTCCATAGTATTCCTTTCAGGCTTTTGTATTGATGTTTTTTATTATAAACGATTTTTTGTAAAAAAACAAGACAGTTTTTGCACACAAGCCATGAAATTGCATATAAAGCTGCCGTATAAAAAATCTCGTGCGGAAGATACTATTACAAAGAGAAAGGAGCGGTTTTATGAACGGAAATACCAACCAGTCAATGCAGCCGGCGTTTTCCAAAAACGAAAAAGAGATCGCCATCCATCCCGACGGCACAAAAATCTACTATCCGCGCCATGTCAGTTCCGTGTATGCAACCAATGTCATCACGGATAATTTCACCGATCAAAGCGGAACCGTACGCAACCGCAGTGAACAAAACGCGGTCTGTGCGCGAAAATGGGTGGACGAAAATCAAAAATAGCCGGAGAACACACGGAACCGCTCCGTGTGTTTTTTCGCGCAGTTTTCAGCGAATGCTCACAAGTTGCTATTGAATTGATAAGCAAAATATGTTATAATCATTTTAAAACAAACTGTGCTCGGAGGGATCATTACGAAAACCGCCATCATTACCGGCGCATCCGGTGCAATCGGTTCTGCTGTTTGTCAGAAACTCGCGCGGGAAGGCTATGCACTCTGCGTGCATTATCACACCAACCGCAATGCAGCACAAAACCTTTGTGAGGCGCTTTCTTCAAACGAAACCCCAGCTTTTCTTTTTCAGGCGGATCTTACTGACAGCCAAAACACACAGGAAGGTATTTCGGCTGCACTTCATTTTCTGGAAAGCACTTGTCATGGACAAGCACCGGATTTGTTCGTTCACTGTGCGGGAAAATCCCAGTTTGGCTTGCTCAATACTATGGAATTCGATGAAATCCGTAAAAGCCTGGAGGAAAATCTTCTTGGCGGGATGTTTGCCGCACGCTGTGTTTTGCCCAGCATGATTTCCAAAAAAAACGGCAATCTTGTGTTTATCACTTCCATGTGGGGCGAAACCGGTGCCTCCTGCGAAAGTGTTTATTCCGCAGCAAAGGCAGGACTGATTGGCTTTGCAAAGGCTTTGGCAAAAGAACACGCACCCAGTCACATTCGTGTGAACTGCGTTTCACCCGGCTTCATCGAAACGCCCATGAATAGCCGTCTGACTGCACAGGAAAAAACGGATTTTCTCGCAGATGTTCCCCTGTCGCGCGCCGGACTTCCCGATGAAATTGCCGAAGCTGTATGTTTTCTTGCATCGGAAAGCGCCTCCTATATAACCGGCGAAGTTTTGCGTGTAAACGGCGGATATATCATATAAAAAATTCTATAATATTCTATAATATTTTCCTGATATTATCTCAATTTACAATAATTAATTTTTGTAAAATTGTTGACATTCTTTGTATTTTGCGTTATAATAGAATGTGAAATAGAAACAGATAACAAACGTTTTGTTTGTCCGTTTTTTTGCGGGCAGACTTCATTTTTGAAAGGAAAGTGCGATACATGGCGAACAACAGGATTCCGGACGGCGAAGGCATTCTTCATGCCGACGATTTCTCGCTGAATGACCTGATAGAAAATGCACTGAGAAGTAGAACAAATAAGATAGAACCACGCGAAACTGGAATTCGTTATGAAACCGGTCCGCTGGAAAAGCTACAGGAGGACAACGCCACCGATTCTGCATTGGATAGTCTAAACAGTTTGAATAGAAAGCTGACACACAGCAATCCAACGCTTTCATCGTGGAAGGATTCCGCTGAATTTGCTGCCGAAGAACTTCCCGATGACGATTTTGCCCCCGAAGAACTTCCCGATGACGATTTTGCGGACACAGAGGAAAACCCGGAGGAAAATGAAGAAGAATTATCCATTGAACAAATGGTCGCGCGCGCAATGAAAAAGAAAAATCTCGCAGCCATGGCACTTTCACCGGAACGAATTGCAACCAGCGCGGATATTATTGATTCCTCATTCGATGAGGAAAACGAAGAAACAGATTCTCGCAGCTTTTTTGCACGACACAAAAAGAAAATCATTACGATTTCTTCTATCAGTGCAGTTTTTGTGGTATTAATTGGCGCGATTATTGCCCTGTTTGTACATTTCTATGGGCTGGTTGGCGATTTAGACAATTCTAAGAAAAATCGAGAACAGGAAGCCATCGGCGCAGATGACACCGTCAATGCAAATTCATACGACCAAGAACTTCTCAACAGCTTAAAGACCGGCAACGCGATTATGTCCGATGAAAATGTAATGAATGTGTTGCTTGTGGCAGAGGATTTACGAGACACCAGCGGAGATTCCCGCGGAAACACCGACGTAATGATGTTGATTTCCGTCAATAAAACCACCGAGGAAATAACGCTGACCTCTTTCATGCGTGATATTTACCTGCAAATTCCCGGCTACTATGCAACCCGCCTCAATGCCGCATATGAAATCGGCGGTACGGATTTGCTGAAAGATACCATTGCGCAAAACTTTGGTGTGGAAATTGATCGCTGCGTAGTTGTGAATTTTTACTCCTTTATGGATATTGTTGATGCCGTGGGCGGACTGGATTTTGAAATTTCCGATGCGGAAGCCAATGCCATGCGTGCACCGCTTGCCGAACAAAATAAGCTGCTTGGTAACGACTACGGCACGGATTATCTCACTTCCGGCGGCAGCTATCACTTAAACCCCAATCAAGCGCTCGCCTATTGCCGGATTCGTTATAACGTGGGCGATGATTACGGCAGAACCCAGCGGCAGCGCAATGCAATTGAACAAATGATTGAAAAAGCAAAAGGACTTTCTATTACGGAGCTTTCCGACTTAATGGAAACCATTCTGCCGCAGGTTAGCACAGATATTACCCAAAGCGAAGCCAGTCAGCTTTTGTATGACTTGTTCACGAGCTATAAAAATTATACACGCGAACAGCTGCAAATTCCCGCAACGGAAACATTCAGCACGCAGACCATCCGTGACATGCAAGTGCTTTGCCCGAATTTTGCATCAAACACTAAAATTCTTCAAGAAACAATTTATGGCTCATCGAATGTTTCTCAGAATGAAATCGACAGCGGCGACTTTGTGAACAGCTATACGCAGACGCAACCGGTTTATACCGATTCGGAATCGGAAGATACGGAAGAACCTTCTTACACAGAACCGGAATATTACGAAACAGAAGAACAAACCGATCCTCCGGCGGTAGACACAGAAGAGACCACCACACCGCGAACCACAAAAGCAACTACGACTACAACAACTATGTCTAAAACGCAGGCAGAACCAACAACCGTTACAACGACTGCTCCGCCAACTACACAGAAACCCGCGGAAACAACTTCCGCGGCGCCGGCAGTCACGGAGGCACCAAAATCTGAAACCACCGCTGATACGAACTCCGTTTCAGAAAACGCCTCACAATAATGAAAACGTCCGCCCTGATTTCCGGGGCGGTTTTCACTGTACAAACTAAAAATTATATGATAAAATAGAAGAAGAACTTGCGGATGCACAATGAAAGTATCGAAAGGAAGTACACAAATGTCAGATATTATGCAGGAATCCTTAGAAAAACACCGGGAGTGGCACGGAAAAATTGAAGTTGTTTCTCGTGTATCCATACAAGATGCGCAAACACTCTCCCTTGCGTATACGCCAGGCGTTGCTCGCGCTTGTACGGAAATTCACGATAACCCCGATCTTTCCTATGCACTGACGCGCCGTGCAAATCTTGTCGCAGTTATTACGGATGGCACTGCTGTACTGGGATTGGGCGATATTGGCGGTCTTGCCGGTATGCCTGTGATGGAGGGCAAATGCACACTGTTTAAAGAATTTGCCGGCGTGGATGCCTTTCCGCTCTGTATTAAATCCAAGGATACCGACGAAATCGTTCGGACAATTGAGCTACTCTCCGATAGCTTCGGCGGAATTAATTTGGAGGATATTGCCGCCCCGCGCTGCTTTGAAATCGAAGCAAAGCTGAAAGAAAAACTGGATATCCCTGTGTTTCACGATGACCAGCATGGCACTGCCATTGTGGTGGGCGCTGCACTGATGAACGCGTGCAAAGTAACTGGAAAGGCGCTCTCCGAGCTTCGGCTTGTGATTAACGGCGCGGGTGCGGCGGGTATTGCCATCGCAAAGCTCTTGCTTGCTCTTGGTACGGGTGAAATTATCCTGTGCGATAAATTTGGCATTATTAACGAACAAAGTCATACCCTCAGCGAAACCCATGCACAAATTGCGAAACTGACAAACCGGAGCCACATCACCGGGACACTTGCGGATGCAATGAACGGTGCAGACGCATTTGTCGGGGTTTCCGCACCCAATCAGGTTACGCCGGAAATGATTCGCTCCATGAACGAAAAGCCGATTGTGTTTGCGATGGCAAATCCAACGCCGGAGATTATGCCGCAGGATGCACTGGATGCAGGTGCCTTTATCGTAGGCACAGGAAGAAGCGATTTTGCAAACCAGATTAACAACGTGATTGCTTTCCCGGGTATTTTTAAAGGCGCACTGGAAGTCCGCGCAAAGGAAATTAACGAAGATATGAAGCTTGCCGCAGCATATGCCATTGCTGCCTGTGTGCCGGAAGACAAGCTCTCCCGGGAATTTATTCTCCCCCATTCGTTTGACCGTGCCGTGCCTGTCGCTGTAGCACGCGCCGTTGCTGAAGCCGCCGTAGAAACCGGCAGTGCGCGAATTACCCCTGCATTCTAATTCGGAAAGGAATTTGTTATGAAAATGGAATTTACACCGCACGGTGTCTGTTCACGAAAAATTCTGCTGGATGTGGAGAACGGTATCGTGCAGGAAGTGCGCTTTATCGGTGGCTGTGATGGCAACGCAAAGGGCATTTCCGCACTGGTAAAGGGCATGCCAGCGGAAGAAGTGATTCGCAGGCTGGATGGCATTACCTGCGAGAATAAGAAAACTTCCTGTCCTGCGCAGCTTGCTGAATCGCTGAAGCAATTGCGGGAGAAAAATACATGAGCAGCCTGTCTTTCCGGCTGAAACAATACGGGAAAATGCTGCTGCAAGGAATTATTTTTCCCGCCGTGTACCGGATTTTTTGCACAAAGCCTGTAACACCGCACACAGTTGTTTTTGCTGATGCGCATAGCCTGCATATGCCGTTTGATATGCAGCTGCTTGCAAAGAAATTTCGTACTAAAAATTATCAAATCAGTGAAGTATTCTTTGACGCAAAAGAACAAGGTACACGAGCAGCTTTTTGCGGAACCCTGCGCTTTCTTCGCATATTTGCCCGCGTAGAATATGTTGTGATCTGTGATTACTTTCTGCCGGTTACCGCTGTGCATAAGCGTCCGGAAACACGGGTGGTGCAGCTTTGGCATTCCTGCGGCGCAATTAAAAAATTTGGCAAAGACACTGCGGTGGATATCCCAAGCTACTACCGGATGCCCGTGATGCGAAACTACGATCTGGTGCCGGTCAGCGCACCCTTAAATGCAGAAATATTTGCGCGTTCCATGGGACTGCCGCGAGAGATATTTCAACCGATTGGCGTCAGCCGCACGGACGTGTATTTTTCCCATACCTATCTTACACAATGCCGTCAAGAGTTTTTTTGCCGCTACCCGCAGGCACTCGGAAAGAAAATCATTCTATGGGCACCAACGTTCCGCGGCAATGCCGGTACACCGGAGCTGGTTGGCTGCGAGGCTATTGCCAAACTGCAAAAGCAACTTCCAAAGAATTGTTATCTGGTGAAAAGCCTGCACCCACATTTAAAAAAGGCGCACGGCGGCTGCGCGATCCCCACAGAACGTTTACTGCCGGTTGCGGACGTATTGATTTCTGACTATTCCGGTGTGATCTTTGAATTTGCATTACTCAAAAAACCAATTGTACTGTTTTTGCCCGATTTCGCCGCTTATACGAAGCAACGCGGTTTGAATATCCAACCCGATGCCCTCCCCGGCGAGCCGGTCTATTCAGCAGATACGCTCCCCCATGCGGTCCTACGCGCACTTGCGGCAACGGACTTACAAAAAACAGAACAATTCTGCAACACCTATCTTTCCGCCTGTGATGGAACCGCAACGGAACGAATTTTTCTCGCGCTCACGCAAGGCGGACAATAATCTCGTTAGTAGCCTGGCGATTCCATTCCGTATCGGATGAACATATTTTTAAATCCGGCAGAATTATTACAATATGGGGTTTGCTCTTGACGAAACCAAACGCATTTGTTATAATAATCTCAAGCATCTTTCTGTTTGATTTTACCTGCCCAATGATAGTGCATTCCAACAGATTCATACAGTATATGTAATGATAAGATGAAAGGATGATTTGATGAAATTCATGCACACCAAGAAAATCCTTGCCGGTGCAACCTCTGCTGCACTTGCTTTTACCGTCCTAGCCTCCGGCTGCGGAAAGGTAGAAAAGGATGAGGATTCCGAAAAGGAAAGCAGTTCACTTTCCATTGCCTCCGCACTCAGTTCCGTTACCGCAACGCTGGAGAACGCACAGAAGATGATAAGCGGCAACGGTGACACCGCTTACAGCGCCAATATGAATGTGGAATTTGGCGCAATGGCAACCACCTTGCTCGGCGTGGAATTACAGCCGATTGACCTCGTTTCCACTTCAAAATCCAAAAACGGAATGTTCGCGCAGGAGCTTGCGCTGAGCTACAACGGCACACAGGCTGTTTCCATGAACCTGCTGTTTGACAACGCGCAGAAAACCGGCTATGTACAGGTTCCGGAACTTTCAAAAGGATACATAATGGCAAATGAAAGCGACCTCAATAGCCTAATCGCCGATATGGGAATTACTACTGCAGATGTATCCGGCTTTCTTGCCGATGCGGAAACCACCGATATGACTGCGGCTTCCGCAGAACTGGCGGAAAGCATTGAAAAAATGATTCCGGAATATGTGGACTTTATTCTGGAACAGCTTCCGGAAGGCAAGGCAACGGACGATCTAAACGAAACCATCGGTGATGTGAAGGTTTCCCTAACTGCCAAGGAAGCGGAGCTTTCCGACAGCCAAGCGATTGAGATTGCAATTAAAGTACTGGAAAAAGCAAAGACCGATGAGGATCTCCTTGCCCTGCTGGACAATGCACAAGTACAGGAAATTTTTACAGAAGCAACCGGAAGTGCGTTTGACCAAACGGCTTATGAAACACAAATCCAATCTCTGATTGACGAGATGACCAGCGAAAAAGATACGGCAACCGGTGAAACCATTACCTATACGGTTTATTATGACGGCAAGGACATTGCCGGTGTTTCGTTACCCATGGATGAAGGTACCTTGAAATGCTACACATACGCGGACGGTAACAAATTCGCTACCATGTTGAGTTTGCTAGCAGACGGCGATACCATGGAATATCGTTTTTCCGGAACAGAAAATGACAGCAAGCTCAATGCCGCCGGTACAATAACCTATTCGGACGGCACGGACACAACAACCATGAATATGGAAATCCAAGACCTTGCGGTTCTGGATAACGGTACATTTACCGGAACAGTAACTGCCAGTGCCAATATTCCCGCAGTGGGCGAAGTTTCCATGACGGCGACTTCCAATTCCACCGAAAAGAAAACCGACCTTACTGCTGAGCTGAGCTATTCCGGACAAAGCGTTGTGAAGATTACCTTTACCGGCGAAGAAACCGCCGCCAGCGATATTACCCTACCCAGCAGTGATGTATATTCTTACAGCGACGATGCGCAAATGCAAGCTTATGCTGAAACGTTAGATTTAGAAGGCCTTGAAAGCAATCTGCAAACTCTGCTCGGCGCAGATCTTTTTGGGCTCCTGTTCAACACAAGCAGTGATCTCATGAATGATTCCACATCTGCCTATGCCATCAACGACGACACAACCATTGCAAGCTAAACGAGATATAAAAAAAACCCGCCTTCTGCAAATGCAGAAAGCGGGTTTTTTGTTTAAAAAGTAAATTACTTGCCAAGAACATCCTTCACTGTCTTCACAATGTTTTCTGCGGACAGTCCGAATTCTTTGAGCAAATCCGCCGCAGGACCGGAATGTCCAAACACATCGTTAACACCGATTCTCTTCACCCGGCACGGATAGGCTTCCGCCACCACATCGCAAACCGCGGAACCAAGTCCGCCAATGATGCTGTGTTCTTCTACCGTGACGATTTTACCGGTTTTTTTGGCTTCCTCCAAAATGATTTCGCGGTCAATCGGCTTAATCGTGTGGATATTCACTACGGATGCGTGAATCCCCTCGCCTGCCAGTGTTTGCGCCGCTGACAAAGCTTCGGCAACCATCAATCCGGTTGCAATAATAGAAATATCTCCGCCCTCTTTCAAGCGAACGCCCTTGCCTAGCTCGAACTTATAGGTTGTTTTGTCATTGAAAATCGGAGTAGCCAGCCTACCAAAGCGCATATACACAGGGCCTTGATACAGGATTGCCGCCTCTACTGCGGCTCTTGCCTCCACATCGTCTGCCGGATTGATAATCGTCATCCCGGGAATCGTCCGCATCAGCGCAATGTCCTCGTTGCACTGGTGCGATGCGCCGTCCTCACCCACGGAAATACCTGCATGCGTCGCACCGATTTTCACGTTCAAATGCGGATACCCAATGGAGTTGCGGACAATTTCAAACGCTCTGCCCGCAGCAAACATCGCAAACGTAGAGGCAAACGGAATTTTCCCTGTGGTTGCCATACCAGCCGCAACACCCATCATATTTGCCTCGGCAATGCCGCAGTCAAAAAACCGCTCCGGAAATTTCTTTTTAAAAATGCCGGTCTTTGTTGCCGCCGCTAAGTCCGCGTCCAGCACATAGAGATTTTCGTACTTATCGCCCAATTCCGCAAGCGCTTCGCCGTAGCTTTCACGCGTTGCCTTTTTGATTACATCAGCCATAAAAAATTCATCCTTTCCGCTAATCCTGCAAGCTTTTCAACGCCGCGGAAAGCTCCGCCATTGCAATATCGTACTGTTCCTTATTCGGCGCGCTGCCGTGCCACTCTGCCTTGTTTTCCATATACGAAACGCCCTTGCCCTTCACGCTCTTCTGCACAATCGCAACGGGCTGTTCCGCAATTTTTTCCGCCTCATGGAACGCTTTTTCAATCGAATCAAAATCGTGCGCATCCATGGTAATCACGTGCCAACCAAACGCCGCGAACTTATCCACAATCGGATACGGCGAGCAAACATCGCTGATACAACCGTCAATTTGCAGATTGTTGTTATCAATAATCGCTGTCAGGTTATCCAGCTTGTTATGCGCTGCGAACATCGAAGCCTCCCAAACCTGGCCTTCCTCCAGCTCGCCATCGCCCAAAATTGCATACACATGGTACGGCTTGGAAGAAATCTTGCCGGAAAGCGCCATTCCGCAAGCCGCAGAAATTCCCTGTCCCAGTGAACCGGTGGACATATCCACACCGGGGATATGAATACACGGGTGTCCCTGTAAAAGCGCACCGATATGCCGCAGTTTTTTCAGCTCCTCTTTCGGGAAAAATCCGCGCTCCGCCAATGCTGAATACAAGCCCGGCGCGCAGTGTCCTTTCGAAAGCACCAGCCTGTCGCGGTCTTCATAATCCGGATTCTCCGGATAGACGTTCATTTTGTTAAAATATAGATACGTCAGCAGGTCGGCAATCGCAAGCGAACCGCCCGGGTGTCCTGATTTTGCATTGAAAACACCTTCAATAATGCCCATACGAATCTTACAGGCAGTGATTTCAAGCTGTTTTTTGATTTCTGCGTCCATGATAGCCCTCCAAATCTAAGAATTCATCAAATATTCCATCGCTTCCGCTACTGCGTCGGCGTTGTTGGTTTTTGTTAGAACAATGTCGCTCACCGCTTTTGCCTCGTCCGCACCGTTTGCCGGACAAAACGCAAGATCGGCGTACTCCAGCATTTCAAGGTCGTTGTAAAAATCCCCCACCGCACAAATAGTAAAATCTTCAAACCCGCCGGCAGTCCGGAGTTTTTCAAGCGCCGTTCCTTTGGAAATCCCATGCGGCAGCATTTCAAAATAAACCGGTGCGGAAATCACAAATTCCGCAGCTTTGCCATAGGACTTTGTTTTTACATATTCCGCCATGGCAAGAATCCGCTCCGGTGTGTTCGCAAACAGCACTTTGTACCAGTCCGCCGGCAAGTCAAACGCCTGTGCTATGGAAATCTCCGCCGGAATAATTTGACAGATTTGATTATGCTCGTGCTCTAAATCATTAAACTGCGGTACATAGACCTCACGTTCGGTTAAAATTTCGCACCCCGCATCGGGAAATTGAACCAGTAAATCCTGCATAATTTCCGCTGCAACGGGCGTTAAAAAAACATCGTGCAGAGATTTTTTTGCGTGAATATCATAAATCATACCGCCGTTGCAAAGGATCGCCGGCGCGTTCACAGGAATTTGCTGAAAATACTGCTGTGCCGCCTGCAATGCCCGCCCCGTTGCTATGGAAAACTTCGCACCTGCTGCAATAAAGCGCCGCACCGCCGTCAAATTTCCCTGCGTTGGGATTTTATTGTCCGGTAAAAATGTCCCGTCCATGTCCGTAACCAGTAAAACCTTTTGCAAATCTCTCATTTATTATATCATTTCCTCAGTTTTCTTGTAAATTGAATGCCGTGTTTACCGCAGCTTTTTTAGCACCTGTTCAAAATAATCCGGCAATGCCGCCGTAAATTCCAAATACTGCCCATCCGGATGAACAAACCCGATTTTTTCCGCGTGCAGGCATTGCCCCTGCAA
>DBRO01000005.1:21112-24053 GCA_002306005.1 Ruminococcus sp. UBA1366
ACAAAACCGTACCAGCGAATATTTCCCGCCAGCCAGCAGTTCTTCCGTCTGATAATGCGTCACTGCTTCTTTGGAATTGCGCTGTGTCACACACATTTTTTTGCGGTCGCGCACATCGCGCCCAATCGGCGCTTGGATCGTTCCCACAGGTTCACGGAATTGCCCACAAACCACTGCGCGGTATTCGCGCATAAAGCTATGATTTTTAATCTGTTCGGCTAAAAACAAATGCGCTGCATCGGTTTTCGCGACAATTAAAAGTCCGCTGGTGTTCTTGTCAATCCGGTGTACAATGCCCGGGCGAATCACGCCGTTGATGGAAGAAAGCTTGCCACGGCACTGATAAAGCAGGGCGTTTACCATCGTACCGTCTGGATTTCCCGGCGCCGGATGCACCACCATGCCTTTGGGCTTATTCACCACAAGCAGCTCGTCATCCTCGTACACAATTTCCACCGGAATATCCTGTGCAACTGCCGTCAACGCTCGTGGTTCGGGAATCTCCACCCGTACCCAATCGCCCGCTTTCAGCCGGTAATTCTTCGCCTGCGGGCTATCATTTACCCACACTGCACCGTCTTCAATCAACTTCTGCACCGCCGCGCGCGTCAGACCTTTCGCATTGCCGGAAATCCAGACATCCAACCGCAAATTCTCGTCCTTAGAAAGTGCTTGGAATTCCAAGCGCTGTTCAGGCATTTTCCTGCTCCTGCCTTTTGTCTGTTTGCTTGTCTTTCTTCTTGATATCTAAAATAATAATCAGCAGGCAGAACAGAATGGATCCGCAAACCACGCAAATATCTGCTAAATTAAACACCGGAAAGTCCATAAACCCCAGCTGGATATAATCAATCACTTCTTTCAAGCGAATCCGGTCAATCAAATTACCAATACCGCCGGCAATAATCATCGCCACCGACACATACTCCCACCGGCTGGTTAGCTTTGCAGCAAACAAATACACCAGCGCCGCCGTAATAAAAACCACCGGTAAAGCAACGAGGAACGCCCGATTTCCTTCCATGATACTCCATGCCGCGCCGCGATTGCGCACGTGTGTCAGTTCCAGTAGTGTTTTTCCGCCGATTTTCAAGAAATCTTTTTCCTCATACAGCGCAATATGCTTGTCTACAAGCGCTTTCAGCAACTGGTCTGTCACAACCAGCACCGCTACCAGTCCCATCGAAATTCCAATCCAAAATTTCTTGCTGATCTGCCGCGCTGCGGATGGAACGTTTTGTAATTTTTCCTGCGTGATAGCAATCTCCCCAATGTACAAACATAAGCTGCCATCAACCATGATGGCAACTTACACTGCATTATATTTAGTTATTTTTGCCAAACTTCAAGTCCGAAAACTTTTGTGTTTTCTCCACATAACTGCGATCCTGATAAAAATCGACAACTTTTGCGTTTGCCTGTTCCTCTTCAGCGGCAGTCTCCACTTCCGGCTCAGCAGTCATTTTCTCTGTCTTTGCAGGCGCTTCCTGCTCGGGAATAACCTGTGCAACTTTCGGG
Organism: Ruminococcus sp. UBA1366; assembly: GCA_002306005.1. Lineage (GTDB taxonomy): Bacteria > Bacillota > Clostridia > Oscillospirales > Ruminococcaceae > UBA1366. The sequence continues at coordinate 22,631 of DBRO01000005.1, forward strand.
GCTTCCATCTCGGTTAACTCTTCTTCTGAAAGCTCCGGTAACTCCTGAATATGCTCCATTTGCTTGTTGAACACTTCCAAAAGCACGGATTTGAATTTCGAGATTTCGCGGCGCAGCTGATCATACTGTTCCTGAGCCTGCTCCATCTTTTTATGCGAATCGTTGATTTTCTTTTCTGTAATCTCCGTGTTTTCCTTAATCAATAACGCGCAGCGATCCCGATGTTCATTAATAATCTTCTCACATTCTGAAGCGCTCTGCTCCGTGATAATTTCCTTCTGCTGCTTGGCTTCATCAATCATCTTTTCCGCTTCTGTTTTTGCAGAATTCATGATTTTCGCGCCTTCTTTTTGCGCGGTGATCAATGCCATTTTAATAGCGTCCTCATCTTCGCGGTATTCGTTGATTTTCTCCACCAACCGAATGATTTTCTCCTCGCTGTCCTTTGCGGTGTGAATCAAACTGGCATAATCCGCAGCCACTGATTTCAAAAACGCATCGACCTCATCCATACGGTAGCCGAATTTGTCCTTCTCAAATCTTTTTTCAGAAATTTCCCTTGCACTCAGCATATTGACACAACCGTCCTTTTCGTAAATTGTACTGCAGCACCTGTTCCGTATGTTTCGTAAACGTGCGCGTTACAGATATTTTTTAATCCTAATATGGATTCTTTCTTTTGATGATTTTCCGCAGATTTCCGCAAAGCAGAATTTCCCGTATCCTCTCACCGAAAGCACTTCACCTGGATCCAGCAGCTTTTCCGGCTTTGTACAGACAACAGCGTTTACCCGCACCAACTCGCGGGAAATCAAATCCGCACTTTTACCGCGGCTCAATTTGACCGCTGCACTCAGCACAGCATCCAGTCGTGCCGAAGCAACAAATGCATGAATTTCCTCAAAGCGCGGCAACATATCCTCGGTTACGGCGGCACCTGCACTGACTTTCACACCCACACTGCCGATTTTTGTAATTTCCTGCATCACACAATCTGCCACTGTAGTGTAGAAAAAAGCCACTGCACGGCCGCCAGACCGGCTGATCAAGATATCTCCCACTGTCTCGCGCGTGATATTCAGCGCCATAAACGCCCCAAGAAAGTCCCGATGTGTTAGCAAATCTGCTGCGCGGTAAGTAAAAGTCATGCCCACAATGGGAAACCCTGTCGTGTCCGGTTCCTGCGCCGCCGGAAAAACGCCTAGGATACACCGCTGTGCGCCTGTATATCCGCCATACAGCAAATACCGATCATCCCAATGCCTGTCCAGTTTTGCGACACCCGCGCATTCCCCCTCATCCAAAAAGAAGGAAAAAGCAGAATGCCCGCTGTTCTGCGCGCGTACCGTCAGTTCCCGCACTTTCACGGCAATTTGGGAAGGGCTTCCGGTTTTGTTCATCTTCAGAAGCTATACCCGTTGCT
>DBRO01000014.1:0-4137 GCA_002306005.1 Ruminococcus sp. UBA1366
TTATGCCTTGCGTTGGTGGCATCCATGGCAGGCTGCACCGGTTCTGCAAACCAGTCGTCACAGTCCGGCGAAACCGAACAGACCACAACCGCGCAAACAACCGCCGCCGCAACTACAACGGACGGTGCGCAGAGCGTTTCTGTCAACGCGGGGGAAGTCTATCAGTTCAGCGATACGGCGGACACTGAGATTGATACGAATTGGAACTATACTTCGGACAATCCGACTGCGGCGTTTGTGCGGGGCGGAAAGTACATTGTAGGCGTATCGGAAGGCACGGCGAAAATTACGGTCACGGCAGACGGCACAACACAAACCTTCAATGTGACGGTTTCGCCCATGACAGAGGACAGCAAGCTGCTGGTTGCGCCCGATGTCAAAGATGTGAATGTCTATCTCGGCGCGGGCTACAATGCTTTTAACTCTGACGAATATCCCACGTCAAATCAAATCAATCTCACAAGAACCATCATTCGGGCAAAATATATTTCGCAGGAATTATCCGAGGATCCCATGCTGATTATGCAGAATACCTCTGAGGAAAATACCTTTGTGAGCGTGCAGGGAAGCACGACCAGTGATTATCAGAAAAATTATACCAAAAACATTGCCGGAAAATTCGGTTTGGATGCGAATGGTATTGCGGGCGTGGACGTTACCGGAAAATTTACGGAATCCACCGACACGGAGCAAAACACCAAAAAGGTTTACAACACGGTTTTCTCAATGAACCAGCGCATTTCTTTTTCGCTGGATGCCAGCGATGAAACGTTAACGGAAATGGCGCAGAAAAACAAAACCGCATGGAAGAAGCTGACCGGCGAGGACGGCACTTCCGTGGAGGATTTCTTTGAGGAATACGGCACGCACATTGTCATTGGCGTAAGAATGGGCGGCCGTGTGGAACTGGATTATTTAATGACTTCTGATAATTCCAAGCTGACAGAACAGAACCTGCTGGATATTGCCGGACAGCTGAACGCGAAAATCGGCAGCATTAAAGGCGAAGTGGAAGCGTCCTATCTGGACAGCGAACTCAAGTCGATTCAGGAGAGTAATATTTCGATTAAAACCACCATTAAAACCTATGGCGGAAGCAATTCCACCGCCAGTTTGATTACGGATTTGAATAATTTTCCCACCGGTTACAAGGCATGGTACAATGGCTTGAGCGACAGCTCAAAATGGACGTTTATCGGGATTACCAACGGCGGGTTAATGCCGGTATGGAATCTGCTTCCGTCCGATGAATATGAGGATCGAATCATTGCTGGACGCGCTGGATTCTCTGGTTGCTTATCAGGTTCGCGGTGCAAACAGGAGCAACGCCGGCGGGATTTCGCTGTACTACCCCTCGGTGTTTGACCAGCAGCAGCTGGATACTTATTTAACCCTGTGCAATTCCGGTGCTTATCAAACGTACTTGAATCAGTTTTATACGGATATTCCCGCACAGACGATTCAGTTCACTGACACGGGCAGCGTTGCTGAGGACGGCAGTTTTCAGATTGTGCTTTCGCCCGACAGCAAAAGATATGTGAAGTCGGTGGATTTCTACCTGATTGAATTTGCCGAAGACGACAGCGGAGCAGATGAAATTCGCGGACTTGGTGCGGACAACGATATTGATAAAGATTGGGATACCTTAACGTTTCGCAGTAATTTCCGCGGAATCTGGCTGGGGCTGGACGGCAATCTGCTCAGCTATACGGTGACGGAAAGCAATCAGCAGAGAATTATGTTTTCCGCGCCGGTGCTGGCAAACGGGGTGAAAACCAACTTGCGGTTTTCGTTTATCTGGGATGATAGCTATGAAAACGGAGGATACTATCAGCTCATCGGGCTTTGGGATGGTGTGGACACCGACGGCGTTGCCTCCAAGGAGATTACGCCACTGAAAGCCGGCGACCAGATTACCATTCTCTCACGGCAGATTGATGCCAGCGATTATATGACGGCATTGACACGCGGCGAAACCATTACCATCGGTGCGGACGGCGGTGTTGTTTCGGAAATTCCGCTTTCGCAAAAGAATTATCAGTATGTGTACGCGGTTACGGATATTTTCGGGCAGGTTTATTATTCTTCCACTGCCATTTTTGAAATGCAGTACACTTATGAGGAGCTTTTACAAAATCCCATGCCGGACGGCACTTATGCGGCGACAGTTTCCGTCATTAGCGCGGACATAGACAACGAACTGGCTTACGGCGGCGTGGTAACGGACGAATAATTGAAAAACACGGCACATTACGGCGATGAAAACCGTAATGTGCTTTTTTTTGCATAAAATTATGTGAAATTACAGGGTAATTTTTTTTGTAAAACGGCAATTTCAAATCTTACATGGATTTTACAAAAGCCGGGTTTTGGATTTTACATAGCAGGTTTATGATGGGAGTATAGCAAAGATGCTATTGATTTTAATGAAAACGAAAAAGAAAGGTTTGGGAGTAATTTTATGATGAGAACAAAAAGCATAGCGAAATTTCTGGCGGTCATGACTGCCGCGGCACTCAGCGCGGGTGTGTTGGCATCCTGCGGTGACAAGGGCGCGGATAACGATGCGATTACCATTATTACAAGAGAATCGGGTTCCGGCACACGCGGCGCGTTTGTAGAGCTGTTTGAAATTGAGGAAAAGGACGCGGACGGCAACAAGGTAGATAAAACCACGGACGATGCGGTCACGCAAAAAAGCACCAGCGCGGTAATTACGCAGGTAAGCGGGGACGAAAATGCGATTGGGTATATTTCGCTGGGTGCGCTGAACGACACGGTAAAGGCACTGAAAATTGACGGGGCAGAGGCAACGGCGGAGAACGTGAAAAGCGGTACATACAAGGTTTCGAGAAACTTTAATATTGTAACAAAAGACACGGTTTCTGATGCGGCGCAGGATTTTATGAACTATATCCTGAGCCAAGAAGGTCAGCAGGTTGTGACGGATAACAAGTACATTGCGGTTTCGGATACTGCGGCGGCGTTTACTTCCACAAAACCCACGGGAAAAGTTGTACTGGTTGGTTCAACTTCAGTTTCTCCCCTGATGGAAAAGCTGAAAGAAGCGTACAACGTCATCAATCCGGATTTGACGATTGAAGTGCAGGAAATTGACTCCACTGCCGGCGTGAAAGCGGCAATTGAAGGCACTTGCGACATCGGTATGGCTTCCCGCGAACTGAAAGACACGGAAACGGGCGTGAAAGCAACGGCAATTGCGATTGACGGTATTGCGATTATTGTGAACAAGGACAACGAAACCGATGAAATGAGTGCGGAAAACGTGAAGAAAATCTACACCGGCGAAGTGGAAAACTGGTCGGACATCAAGTAAACATTTCCATAAATACAGTGTGCGGGGCTTCCGGTTTTCATCAAAAAGAGCCGGAGGCTCGGTGCGGTTTGAAATCATCACGGACGGAGAGGAAATGCAATGAAATTACAAGAAGGAGCGGGCGAATTGCTGCAAACAAATCAAATGCCGGAAATGGAAAACGAACCCCAAGCTTTACAGGAGGAACGCAAAAGTCACAAATACAGCGGCAAGCGCATGCTGGAAAAAGCCGCCTCAGTGATGTTCTTATGTACGGCGCTGGTGTCCGTGACGGCAGTGGTGCTGATTTGCGTGTTTATGTTTGTGAACGGGATTCCCGCCATGCGCGAAATTGGGTTCTTCGATTTTATCGGCGGACAAAAGTGGAAACCGGAGGATGTTCCGGCAAGCTACGGGATTTTCCCGATGATTATGGGCAGTATTTACATTACGGCAGGTTCGGTGCTGCTGGGTGTGCCGATTGGCGTGCTGACGGCGGTTTTTATGGCGAAATTCTGCCCGAAAGGACTGTATAAACTCCTCTCGCCCGCCATTAATTTGCTGGCGGGAATTCCCTCGATTGTGTACGGCTTTTTCGGAATGATTGTGCTGGTGCCGTTTATCCGGAATTTCTTTGGCGGCAACGGCAACAGCATTCTCACCGCATCGATCCTGCTGGGCATGATGATTCTCCCCACGGTGGTGGGGCTTTCTGAAAGCGCGATACGCTCTGTGCCGCAGGAATATTACGAGGGCGCACTGGCGCTTGGGGCAACACATGAGCGTTCGGTGGCGGCAATTTTAGTGCCGGCGGCGCGTTC
>DBRO01000014.1:4208-11964 GCA_002306005.1 Ruminococcus sp. UBA1366
CTGCATTATGACGCACTGATTGCGACGGGCGTGGTGCTGTTCGTGTTTATTTTAATCCTGAACGTATCGCTGAGTGTGTTTACGGCAAGAAAACAGGGGGGCAGATAGCATGAGCAGAGTTCGGCAAAAAATGATGACATACCGCAGTCATCCGCTTTCGTTTGTGTTTTTCCTGCTGGTATCGCTGGCGGTGTTGATTTCGGCGGCAACATTTTTTCTGTTAATTATTTATATTCTCGTGAAAGGCGTGCCGTATCTTACGCCGGAGCTGTTTGCGCTGGAGTACAACTCCGAGAATGTTTCCATGATGCCGGCGATTATTTCNNNNTGGTGGAATACGCAAAACGCGGCAACCGTGTGGTGGGGGCCATTCGCCTGACGACCGAAACACTGGCGGGAATTCCCTCCATCGTGTACGGATTGTTCGGAATGCTGTTTTTTGTGACGTATCTAAAGTGGGGGTATTCCATGCTTGCCGGCGCGCTGACGCTTTCCATCATGGTGCTGCCGGTGATTATCCGTTCCACGGAGGAGGCGCTCAAAGCTGTGGACGACAGCTATCGGGAGGCAAGCTACGGACTGGGCGCGGGGAAACTCCGCACGGTGATGAAAATTGTTCTGCCGGCGGGGATGAACGGGATTTTAGCTGGCATTATCCTTGCCATTGGGCGCATTGTGGGCGAAACCGCCGCGCTGATTTACACTTCCGGTACAATTGCGCAGATTCCGAAAAATGTCTTTTCCTCGGCGCGGACACTTTCTACGCATATGTACACACTTTCCAACGAGGGACTTTTTATGAATCAGGCGGCGGCTACCGCTGTGGTGTTGATGCTGACGGTGATTGTTATCAACTCGCTTGCTTCGCTGATTGCAAAACGCTTTACGAAAGGAAACAAATAAATGGCAGAAAAAATCAAGGTTACGGGGCTGGATTTGTACTATTCGGATTTTCAGGCGCTCAAGAACATCAATCTTTCGGTGTTACCGAATGAAGTGACAGCGTTCATCGGGCCTTCCGGCTGTGGAAAATCCACGCTGCTCAAATCGATCAACCGCATGAACGATTTGGTGGAGGGCTGCCGGATTACGGGGAATATCTATCTGGACGGCATTGATGTGTACAAGAATATGGAAGTCACGGAACTGCGCAAAAATGTGGGGATGGTGTTTCAAAAGCCGAATCCGTTTCCTATGTCGGTGTATGATAATATTGCGTTTGGACCGCGCACACATGGGATTCGCAAAAAAAGCAGGCTGGACGAGATTGTGGAAGAAAGCCTTCGGCACGCTTCCATCTGGGACGAGGTGAAGGATCGGCTGAAAAAATCTGCACTGGGGCTTTCCGGCGGACAGCAGCAGCGGCTGTGCATTGCCCGTGCGCTTGCCGTGAAACCGGAGGTTATTCTGATGGACGAACCTACCTCTGCGCTGGACCCGATTTCTACCATGAAAATTGAGGAGCTTTGCTTTGCACTGAAAAAAGATTATACGATTCTGATTGTCACGCACAATATGCAGCAGGCGGCGCGGATTTCCGATAAGACGGCGTTTTTTCTGCATGGGGAAATTGTGGAATTCGACCAGACGCAGAAACTGTTCTCCATGCCGGCGGATAAGCGCACGGAGGATTACATTACGGGAAGATTCGGGTAAAAGAGGGGAGTACACCAACGCATGAGAACGAATTTTGAACACCAGCTGCGCGAGCTGAATTTGGAGATGCTGAAAATGGCGGGCGAGGTGGAGGAAATCATCAATATGGCAATCAAAGCGCTGATAGAAAAAGACATTACGCTTGCACAAAAAGCGATTGCCTATGATTATCAGATTAACGAATCTGAAAGCCGGATTGAACGGCTTTGTCTGAAACTGCTTTTACAACAGCAGCCTGTGGCAGGGGATTTGCGGAAGATTTCTTCCGCGCTGAAAATGATTACCGATATGGAGCGCATTGGCGACCAAGCGGCGGATATTGCCGAGCTGATTATTCGGCTGGCACCGCAGGAATACACCTCAAACCTCACGCATATCCGCGCCATGGCGGAGGAAACCAAAAACATGGTCACCAACAGCATTAACGCCTATGTCAATCTGGAAACCGCAACCGCCGAGCAAGTCATTGAGTCGGACGATGTGGTGGATGCGCTTTTCAACCGCGAAAAGCAGTCGCTGATTGATTTGATTTCCCAAAACAGCGATATTGGCGAGCAAGCGATTGACTTGTTTATGATTGCGAAATATTTCGAACGCATTGGCGACCACGCCGTGAATATCGCCGAATGGGTGGTGTTTTCCATTACCGGCGTGCATAAAAATGAGAAAATCTTTTGATTTTGCTTGTGAAAGCACGGAGTTTGGGTTATAATGGGGTTGAAACAAATTTTTTTGGAAAGGAAACTGACCATGCCTTTCATTTACTGCGTTGAGGACGATGAGGGAATCCGGGAGCTGATTACCTGCGCGCTGAAATCCGGCGGGTACAGCGCTGCCGCGTTTGAAACACCGGATGCGTTTACCCGTGCACTGCGGCAAAAAACACCGGATTTGATTCTGCTGGATATTATGCTGCCGGAAACAGACGGGATTACGCTGCTCAAAGCATTGAAATCCGACCGTGCCACGGCGGAAATTCCCGTGATTATGGTAACGGCAAAAACCTCCGAACTGGACAAAGTCGGCGGCTTGGAGGAGGGTGCGGATGATTACATCACTAAGCCGTTCGGCGTGATGGAACTACTCTCCCGCATCAAAGCCGTCCTGCGGCGTGCGGCAAAAAAAACCGCACCAGTGGAGGTGCTTGCCGCGGATGGGCTGGCAGTAGATATTGCCCGCCATACCGTTGTGTATCAGGAGCAGGAAATTGCCCTGACTTTTAAGGAATTTGAGCTGCTTGCGTATTTATTGCGCAACCGCGGGATTGCCGTATCGCGTGATACGCTGATGACAAAGGTCTGGGGATTTAACTACGAGGGCGAAACCCGTACGGTGGATATGCACGTGAAAACCCTGCGGCAGAAATTAGAGCAGGCAGGCTGTGTGGATTTGATAAAAACTGTGCGGGGGATCGGTTATAAAATTTAGCGCAGGGTGCGAGTAGGGAGCGGGTGGGGGCTTGCGAAGAAAAATTTACTATATCATCATGCTGACGGTGTTGGTGTCCGTTTTGCTGTTTGGTACGGCGGCAACGTTTGTAAGCTATAATTTTTACCGCGAAAACGCCGAGGGCGAACTGCGGACGGTGGCGGATACGATTGTGCAGTCTGATTACACCACGGAGGAGATGACGCAAATCCTGCGGGACGACAACCTGAGTTATCCGATTCGATTGACGGTGATTGACACGGACGGCACGGTGCTGTTTGATAACGAAACCGATGCGACGCAGATGGAAAATCACAGCACGCGGCAGGAATTCAAAGAGGCAATGCAGTCCGGCAAGGGGGAGGCTTTGCGGTATTCGCACACGCTTGGCGAAACGACTTACTATTATGCGTTGCAGTATCACGGCAGTATTGTGCGATTTTCCCGCGATATGAACAGTATTGTTTCGGTATTTGTGAAGATGATCCCGGTGACTGTGGCAATTGGGATTGCAACGATTTTGATTGCGGCGCTGGCATCGGCATGGCTTTCGCGCAGACTGATCCAGCCGGTTACGGATTTAATCGGGCAGATTCCCGTGACGGATAACCCATATGACCGCACCTATCTGCGCGTGCCGGGTAAGTATGAGGAGTTAAAGCCCATTGCGGATTCGATGAACGGATTTTTACGGCTGGCGGCGGAACGCATGGCACAGCTGCGACATGAACGGGATATGTTTGCGGTGATTACGCGCAACATGACGGAGGGCATTGTGATTCTTGGNNCGGATGCTCAATCCGGCCTTCCGGGAAAGTGAGGGCGTGCGCAAAACCCTGCCGGAACTTTCCCGCCTGCCAAAGCTGTTAGAGGCGGCGGAAACGGCGAAAGCCGAAGGCAGGGCGGACGTGGTCTTATCCTGCGGAGAACGCTTTGTTCGGGCATTCCTAAACAAAACCGCCGCGCAGGGTGAGGTGGGCTTTGGACTGGTGATTTTACTGGTGGATGTGACGGAATCCATGGAAAACGAGCAGATCCGGCGGGAGTTTTCCGCAAATGTTTCGCATGAATTAAAAACGCCCTTGACCACAATCAAAGGCTTTGGGGAAATGCTCAAGGACGGAATGCTGACCGCGCCGGAGGATTTAGAAAAATACGGCGGCACAATTTTTCGCGAAAGTGACCGGATGCTGACGCTGATAAACGACATTATCCGTCTGACGGAAATTGAGGAGAACAAGTCGGCGGAGAAGTCCGAAGTGCATTTGCTTGCGGTTGCAAACGAAACTGCGGAGAGTTTGACGCGCAAGGCAAAAGAACACGGGGTGACACTTACGGTTTCCGGCGAGGATGTGCAGATTCAGGGGCTGGCAAGCTATGTTTCGGAGATTCTTTTTAATCTGGCGGACAATGCGGTGAAGTACAATAATCCCGGCGGCAGTGTGGAAATTACAATCACGGACGGCGGTGAAAACGGCGTGATTTCCGTAAAAGACACGGGGATTGGGATTCCGAAAGAAGCGCAGAACCGGATTTTTGAGCGCTTTTATCGGGTGGATAAGAGCCGGAGCCGTAAAACTGCCGGTACGGGACTGGGGCTGAGCATTGTCAAGCACGCGGTGGCGTTCCATGGCGGTACGATTGCTTTGGAAAGCGAACCGGGCAGGGGAACAGAAATTGTGATAACGTTGCCGAAAGAGCCGGAATCACGTTGATTTTTACCGCGGGGAGCTTTGCTTTCCGCGGTATTTCACGCTTGTTTTTTTGACGATATTTTTGAAATCAGCACTTGAAATTATAAAAATTTTCTGTTATAATGAAATTAATACGAATTTGCGTTGAAAACAGACAAAAACAAAGCCGAGTTTGGGCTTGTGTTTTTCGATGCCCAGCTTGCAATGTGCAAGCTTGCCATCGGCGAGTCGTATGAGAAGGACAGAAACAGTTTTAGGATGAAATTTTTGGAGGTGCGAGATGAGCTCCGACCCTTACGGGAAACCAAACAGAATACAGCAAGGGCTCATCGCGGCAATTAGACTGAGCCTTTGATTTTCTGCGGCTGCGGGCAGGGAATGCTCGTGGATGCCGCGCGGAAAGGACGGTCTGATTGCGTGATTACTTTTTACAAAACTGCCGGGAATACGCTAAAAAAACTGGAACAGCCGGAGAGCGGCTGCTGGATTTCCGTGGTGGAACCCACGGAGGAGGAAATCTCCAGCCTGATTACGGATTATAAGCTGGACAGCGGATTCGTGCGCTCGTCTCTGGACGAGGAGGAAAGCTCCCGCGTGGAGCTGGAAGATGACCAGACGCTGATTATCGTGGACACGCCTGTCGCCGAAACGCAGAGCGAAAATACGCTGGTGTATTATACCATGCCAGTCGGCATTATTATTACCGAGGAGTATGTGTTTACTGTTTCGCTCAAGCAAAATGCAATTCTTTCTGAAATTGCGGGCGGCGCGATTAAGAATTTGCAAACGAACCTGAAAACGCGGTTTGTTTTGCAGATGCTGCTGCGGATTACCGCACGGTTTCTGCAATACCTCAAGCAGATTGATAAGATTTCCTATTTGATGGAACAACAGCTGCATGGCTCGATGAAAAACAAAGAACTGATTCAGCTTTTGGGACTGGAAAAATCCTTGGTGTATTTTTCGACCTCGCTGAAGGCAAACGATGTGACACTGGAGCGGATTCACCGCGGCAGGGTGATTAAACTCTATGAGGAAGATCAGGATTTGCTGGATGATCTGCTGATTGAAATTAAGCAGGCAATTGAAATGGCAAGCATCTATTCCGGCATTCTTTCCGGCATGATGGATGCCTTTGCATCGGTAATTTCACACAACTTAAATACCGTAATGTGGCGGCTGACGGTCATCACAATTATCATGGCAATTCCGACGATGGTGTTTAGTTTTTATGGCATGAATACGGACTTGCCTTTTCCGTATACATGGGTGCCGGTGGCGATTGCAGTGGTTTTAACCACAGTAGTTTCGATAATATTGCTAAAAAGTAAAAAGTGAATTTGTTAGATAAGTAGAAAATGTTTCGCTTTTTCCGAAAAGCATTGAAACGTTTTGCATAATAATGTATAATTAATGAAATCAATCGAATATGGGAGGTAGTAACTATGGCCGGAAACGGTTATCTCAAGACAGTAAGCTTCGGCGGGTTTGACAAGAAAGATGTTTTGAATTACATTGATGATCTTACGTCAAAGATTTACCGCTTGGAAACAGAGCTTACTGAGAAGAACGAAGCACTGGAAAAAATGCAGACTTCCGGGGGCAAGGCACAGGCAAATTTCAAGGGCAAGGAAGAGCTTGAAAAAAAGCTCGAAGACAGCAAAAAGAAAATTTCCGAACTGATGGCTACTGCCGATACAACAAAGTTGGAATTAACCAACTTGATGGGCGAGGCGGAGCAGAAGGATGCCGATTTAGACAAGCTGAAAGCAGAAGTTGAGGACCTGAAGGAAAAACTCAGCAATGCGGAAGCCAATAGCGGCAGCAGCAGCGACGTATCAAGCTTTGATATCGGAAGCGTGTTTATTGAAGCAAAGAATTCTGCCGATAAAATCGTGCAGGAAGCAAAAAAAGCAGCAAAGAAAATGGAGTCTGAGGCAAAGGATCTCCAGAATCAAATGCTTGATGAGGCAAACGCACAGGCGGAACGCATTGTTGTGGATGCAAACAAGGAAGCTGAAACCATTGTGACAACCGCAAAATCCACCTCGGAGGCGATGATTTCCGCATCCAAGGCGGAGGCTGCCAGCATTTTGGATAAGGCAAAAACGGAAGCATCCACCATTCGGGAAAAATCCAGCAGCCTGCGGAGTTCGGTGAAATCTGAATTTACGAATCTGGATTCGAATATGAAAAAGCTTACCGATGTGCTCAACGCACTGTTCGGCGATAGCTTGATTAAAGCGGATACCGCAAAGGGCTTAATTGGAGAAGGCTTGAAACTGGTAGAGGATAACAAGGATTTTAATGGTAGGTCGAAAGGAAGTGATGCAGAGAATCTTGTAGTTGTAACCCCGAAAAAAGAGCAATTAACCGAAAAGTCGTCGCCGAAATCCACGGGCGGCTTCCGTCAGCCGGAACCAAAACCGATGGCGGAGCAGGCCAAAGCCGCATCTGTAGAACCCGTAAAGGCAAAACAGCCCGAACCGGTGCAAAAAGCGGTAACGGTTCCGGAAAAAGATCCGGAGCTTTCCGAAGTGCGTTTTCGTGATATTGGCAGCAAGGAGGAACCGCAGCCGGCAGATCCCAAACCGGAGCAGCCGAAGAAGCAGCAGATCCCGAAGGTCAATCCTGTGGACGCGGATATTATGGCAAAGTTGACGGAAAAATTGCAGGAAGGGAACCAAACAGAAGATGACGGCATCAGCGATGAAGACTTTTTGGTAAAATGGAAATAGATCACCGTGCTGCGGCAGGATTGTTTGCCGCAGCCGTTCTTTTGAAGAAGGAATCAAAATGGCATTGGTTTATGAATGTAACACGGAGGATTTGAGCAATCCGGCGTTTGCAAAGCAGCTGGTCTGCGGCGATAAGATTTTGTTGTCGGGTACGGTCTATACCGCCCGCGATGCCGCACATAAGCGATTTGCCGCATTGCTGCGGCAAGGCAAGGCGTTGCCCATACCCATCCGGGGCGC
>DBRO01000014.1:12067-15067 GCA_002306005.1 Ruminococcus sp. UBA1366
GCAATCGGCGGCGCGGGTGCGCTTGCCAGCAGCAAAATTACGGAATGCACCGTCGTGGCGTTTGAAGATCTCGGCTGTGAATCCGTCAAACGGCTGCAATTTGATCGTTTTCCGCTGGTTGTGGCAATCGATTCTATGGGCGGAGACCTTTTTGAAATCGGCAGAAAACAGTACGTTTGCGCGAATTGACGGGGGTTTCCGGCAGTTTCGGAAGGATCGATTTGGACTGCAAAAAAATTCTTGTAAAATTTTTCGAAATAATGCTTGACAAATTTTTTAGCACGTGGTATGATAAGAGGGTGAAAACAGCTGGTGGTGAGGTCGTTATGTCTGCGAAGTCTGAAAATACCAGAGTTAGAGACTTTCGTGCTAATAACAGACCTATAGATTCGGGGGCTGCGATGCATACGAATGAGTTTGCCGGACTGGATATGGACGAACTTGCCGTGGCAGCAAAAGCNNCGTGTTCTTGCCGTGAATCCGTCGGATGTTTCCGATCTTTCGCAGGAAGGCTTGTGCGGGCTGATGAGAGCGGTAAAAACGTATAACCCGGAGCGGGAGGCATCGTTTGATACCTACGCGCATGCGTGTATCCGCAACCGGATGTTCAATTATCTGCAGAAAGCAGCCAGACTCGTACAGAATGACAATCAGATTTATCAGACAGCTGCGGCGGGATCTGAGCCGGCACAGCCGGAAAATCCCGAAACGATCGTGCTCGCACAAGCACGAACAGACGAAATCTATCAGAAAATAATCTCATCTCTTTCGGAAAAGGAATGGCGTGTTTTCCAGTTGTTTTTAAACGGACTGTCCTATGGGCAGATTTCCGGGGAACTGAACATCTCGCGCAAAGAAACGGACAACGCGATGCAACGAGTCAGACGCAAGTTGAAATCCGTCCTGAAAACCGGCTGAGTACCCCTGGCAAAATCCCTTAGCGCCGCAAGTGCTTGCGTTTATTTATGGCCATGTAGCTTAATTACAGAGCGTTGTTTATTCAAAGGTGTCGGTGAAAGTCCGACTAGGCACAAATTACTTTAAGCGAGGTAAAATCTATGTTCGAAGACAAAACACTGGTATGCAAGGAATGCGGAGAAGATTTCGTATTCACTGCGGGAGAGCAGGAATTCTATGCGGAAAAGGGTTTCGTAAATGAACCCCAGAGATGCAAAAATTGCAGAGATGCAAGAAAGAATTCCGTAAAACAGGAAAGAGAAATGTTCACAGCTACATGCGCTTCATGCGGCGGCGAGGCAAGAATTCCTTTCAGACCGCGCGAGGATCGTCCTGTATATTGCAGCGATTGCTTTGCAAAAATGAAAGGCAATTAAGCATTGCTTCATACGGACTTCCTAGGAAATTCGTAGCTCTTTCCATCCGGTACGGCTTTACAGCTGTGCCGGATGTTTTTTTACCGGGACTTGCTTTTTTTTACGCGATGGGGTATAATATTCGTACAAGCGAAAATCAGCGTTTTTTACAGAAAATTATGCTTGAACCACATCAAACGATTTTGAAAGGAGCTTGCTTTATGGCTTTCGAAGTAACACCGGATACGATTATCGGGGATATTCTGGATACGGATTTTGATACGGCACCGTTTTTCCTCGAAATGGGGATGCATTGTCTTGGCTGTCCGGCTTCCCGCGGGGAAACCGTGGCACAGGCTTGCGCCGTACATGGCGTGGATGCCGAAGAACTGGTTGAAAAGTTGAACAACCATTTTGCGAACGCGTAACCGGAAACAAAAAAGCGCGCGGCATCGTGAGAGCGGAGGTCTGCTCGCGCGGTGAGCTGCGCTTTTTTCGTATTATGAGGATCTTGGGGGGATGTGCGTGCCGGAGGCTTTGGGAAACCGACTGCAAAGCTGCGCGGAACTGGTCCGNNGTCCGTGCGGGAATTTCTCCGAATGTCATTGCCGCTGATGTGCGGGAAGGGCCGTTAAAATCGGCGCGGGAACACATTCGCGCGCAGGGATTGGATGGGCAAATCACAGTAGTGTTGTCCGATGGGCTGGAAGGCATTTCGCCCGACGGCGTGGGAGATATTATCATCGCCGGTATGGGCGGGGAACTGATTGCAACAATTTTGGAAAACTGTCCGTGGACACGGGACAGTACGTTGAATTTTATTTTGCAGCCAATGACAAGAGCGGCGTTTTTGCGCGAATGGCTTGCCGAACGGGGATTTAAAATTCAAAGAGAAATCGCCAGCAGGGAAGGAAAATTCCTTTACACCGCCATGCAGGTGCGTTATACGGGTGAAATCCANNAAGGCATTGCTGCTTCGCACGGCGGAAAAAATTTCAGCCGCAGCGCAGGGAATGATGACCGGCGGGAAGCAAGCGCAGGGCGAGCAGTCCATGGCGCTAGCGGGGGAAATCCGCACATGGGTAGAACGACAGGAGGGAACAAACCATGCCGACCATTCGGGAGATTTATGAGAAAATACAGGCGCTTGCGCCGTTTGAAAATCAACAAAGCTGGGATAACAGCGGGCTGCTGATTGGCGCGATGGAAACGCCGGTGCGGCGGATTCTAGTGGCGCTGGATATAACCAAAGCAGTCGCGCTGGAAGCGAAAGCGAACGGCGTTGAGCTGGTGGTGGCACATCATCCGGTTATTTTTCATGGGCTAAAACAGCTTTCGCCGGAGCATCCGGCAGTGATTTTAGCGGCGGCAGGCATTGGTGCCATTTGTGCGCATACAAATTATGACAGTGCGCCGAAGGGAATGTGTTTGGCNNTTCAGTCAGGCGGTTGGTGCGGAGCTGCTGCCGGGCGCGTTGGCGTATGATGAGGGCAAGCCGATTGGCGGGTTCCTCCGGTTTGAACGTGCCTACACGGCGCAGGCGTTGGCGGAATTGCTAAAAACCAAACTGGGCTGCGGCGCGGTGCGGTTCACGGACGGCGGCGTAAAAATCCGGACGGCTGCTATATGCCCCGGCAGTGGGGGCGAATACTTGAGCGCAGCACTGCCGGCGGGTAGTGGGGGCGAA
>DBRO01000014.1:15160-15339 GCA_002306005.1 Ruminococcus sp. UBA1366
GATGTCAAACAGAATCAGTTTGCGGATGCGGAAAATGCCGGCTTTACGCTGATGGATGCCGGACATTTTGATACGGAGCAGGTTTTTTGTGCCGCCATGCGGCAAAATTTGCGGGAATGGTTCCCCGAGGTGGATACGCAGATTGGCGGCATGGGATGGATTCACACGGTGTAGAAAAA
>DBRO01000014.1:15439-18421 GCA_002306005.1 Ruminococcus sp. UBA1366
GCCTCCGCGCGGGTGCATATTACGCAGGCGGACATCGAAAATCCGAAAGTCCCGCCAATGTTTTGCATGCTGCTGCGCAAGCATTTGTCCTCCGGTCGGCTGGTGGAAATTCGGCAGGACGGCTTTGAACGGATTTTGTATTTTGATTTTGACTGCACGGACGAGATGGGCGACACTTGCCGGCTCACTTTGGCGGCGGAAATTATGGGCAGGCGCTCCAATTTGATTCTCATCGGTGCGGACGGGAAAATTCTGGACAGCATTAAGCGCGTGGGACAGGATATGAGCGTGCGGATGGTGCTGCCGGGCATGGCGTACACACTGCCACCGAGGGATGCGCGGTTGAATTTGTTTTCTTTTGAAAAAACTGCATTGGCGCAAAAGCTGGCGGAACGTTCGGACAAGCCGCTTGCGAAAGTGCTGGTGAAAACGTTGGAGGGCATTTCGCCCGTGTTTGCACAGGAAGCGGAATTTTTTGCGGGCAGGGGCGCGGCGCTTTCCTGCGGGGAATTGCTGAAAATATCGGAAAACGGTTCGCAGGAGGGCTTTGACCGGCTGTGTTTTTATTTGGGAAAAACCGCGGGGGAAATCCGTGCGGGAACGAATGCATTTACTGTGCTGAAAACCAAGGACGGACTGCCGAAGGATTTCTGCTTTTGTGCCATTCACCAATACGGCACGCTGATGGTAACAAGGCAGGAGGAAAGCGCCTGCACACTGCTGGACGGATTTTTCTCTGAGCGGGACGCGACCGCCCGCCTGCACCAGCGTGCGGGGGATTTGTTCCGGCTGCTGCTGAGCGCGACTGAGCGCATTACACGGCGAATTGCGGTGCAAAAACAGGAGCTTTCCGCAACGGAAAACCGGGATTTGCTGCGTGTAAAGGGCGAACTGATTACGGCAAATCTCTGGCGGATGGAAAAAGGTGCGCGTGTGCTGCGTGCGGAAAATTTCTATGAGGACGGCTTGCCGGAGGTAGAAATTGCGCTGGATGAACGCCTGACACCCGCCATGAACGCGCAGAAGTATTTCACCGAATACCGAAAAGCCGCGGCGGCACAGGAAAAGCTTACGGAGCTGATTGCTCAGGGCGAGCAGGAACTGGTGTATCTGGACAGCGTGTTTGAAGCGCTTACGCGGGCGCAGAGCGAAAATGATATCGCGGAGCTGCGGGCGGAACTGGCACAGCAGGGGTATTTAAAGAAATTTCGTGCCAAGGGCAAGCCGCCAAAAACCGCACCGCCGATGAAATTTCTTTCCTCGGATGGATTTACTATTCTTGCCGGCAGAAATAACCGGCAGAACGATCAGCTGACTTGCAAAACGGCGGCAAAAACGGACATCTGGCTTCATACACACAACATTCCCGGGGCGCACGTCATTCTCTCCTGCGCGGGAAAAGAACCGCCCCAACGCACATTGGCGGAAGCGGCTCAAATTGCAGCGGCGCTTTCCAAAGCGAAAGCAAGTTCGCAGGTGCCGGTGGATTATACCGCGGTGAAATTTGTGAAGAAACCTGCCGGCGCACGGCCGGGTATGGTGATTTTCACAAACAACACCACGCTCTTTGTCACGCCGGATGAGGAAATTCTTACAAAGTTAAAGGCGTAGCAGGAGGGCTTATGCAGGGAAAATTTTTGACGGAGGATTTTTTTGCGCGGGACGTGCTGGCGGTTGCGCCGGAGTTGGTTGGAAAACTGCTGGTGCGGCGCAACCCCAAAACGGGTGAGGCGCTTTGTGTGCGAATTTCCGAAACTGAGGCCTACCGCGGGGAGGCGGACACCGCCTGCCATGCGCATTGCGGCAGGACAAAACGCAACGCCCTGCTTTATGGCAAGCCGGGCGTGATTTATGTGTATCTTTGCTATGGGATTCATTGGCTGATGAATATGGTTACGGGCGAGGAGGGCGAACCGCAGGCAGTGCTGTTGCGTGCGGGTGTGGGGTATGCAGGACCTGCACGGTTGACGAAATTCCTTGGGATTGACGGGCGCTTGAACGGCATGGCGTTGTGCGGGCAGGATGAAATCCGCATTGTGGACGACGGCGAACGGTTTGCAATCCGAACCGCTCCCCGCGTTGGCATTGATTACGCTGCCGAGGAGGACAGGCAAAAACCATGGCGGTTTATTCTGGAGAAATAAACAGCACCGGAAGTGGAATTACCGGTGCTGTTTATTGTTATCTTAACATAAGTGGCTACATTCGCGATGGGCTACAATCGTGAAGGGTTCCATTCGCGAATATGAGAATTCGCAAGGTACCCAGCGTCAGAACACGTTTCAAAAAAGTCTCCGCCTGATCATCTGTCATGTGCTATGTGCGAGCACAATCCGTCCTCTGGACGTGTTCCCACAAAGCGCATCGCCTATATGGGCGCTTTTATTCGGGAGCAACCCACAGAAATCGAGGAATACGCAATACAATTTACAATCCTTTGGTATTTTCTCAATTGACGCCCAGACAGTTAGGGACGGATTTTCTTTATACTGTCCATCACCGGTTGACGTTGTTGAACCGCCACCACCATATGTACCCGAACCGGTGCTTGTTCCGCCCTCTGCGAAAACGGATGTACTGCTCTCAGATGTTCCGATAACACCTACCATTCCGATAACTACTATTAATGTCACCATAAACAGCAGTACCTTTTTNNTACCCTTGTTATTAAATACTATAAAACTAAGTGACATAAGAAAAGAAGCACCCCATAGAATTATGGAATGCCTCTAAAAATTATTTACCATTAGTACATATACCATGTTGTGCCGCCATCTTCTGTGTACCATACCTGAGCTGTGCCACAACCTTGCATATCCGCCAGAACCACATCTTCTGCGTCTCTTTCTTTAAGAATTTGCACATACATAGTAGCCCAAAAGTCGATAATATCAGGATTAGTATAACCATCATCAAGAATATCTACCGCATAATCATACAGTTTCTTTTCTGCTTTGGTGTAGCCTTTGGGGTAACCGTCTT
>DBRO01000014.1:18482-19598 GCA_002306005.1 Ruminococcus sp. UBA1366
AGCCTTTGTAGTTGCCTTTGCAGTTGTCGTCTTAGCCTTAGTAGTTGTTGACTTTACAGTTGTTGTGGTCTTAGCTTTCGTGGTAGCCTCTTCGGTAGTAGTCGTTACTTCTGGGGTAGTTGTTGCCTTAGTTACAGAAGTTGTGACCGAAGTTTCTTTGTTTGCAACCACGGAATCAGGTGCGGTGGTTGTGGTAATGCTGGTTTCGGTAGAGTTTGCTTTCTGCGTTTCAATGTCGGAATTGCTCGTTACCATCATGCCAATTACCGTAACACTGCCCACCAGCAGGACCATCATAATGGACGCAAGAATGATTTTTATTTTTTTGGACATGAAAACAGCTCCCTGTCATGCATGAATGATTTGTTATTTATTCATATATTATAACATCCCTGCTTTGAAAAAGCAAGGCTTTTTCAAAGCAAATTTGCATTTTTTTATTTTTCAACAAAATTCAAAACAAAAACGGAAAACCATAAAATCAATTTATTCAATTTATTCAACTTAATCAAGCAAAAATGGCGCAAAATTTCCCCCCAAGGGGGAAATTTTGCGCCGACGCTCGAACGTTTGTTCGCTACTTTTATCGTAAAAACAACTTGCCCGCCTTTGGCATAGAATAATACAGACCGGATTTTGTCCGGTTGATGAAACGCAAAAGGAGGGAAGCTCAATTTTTGAGCTGATTCCCATCTTTGCCACTTAAAAAGAGCCGAAGAGTCTTCCAACCCCGCATAAACACGGAGAAAATCAGAGCTTATGGGAAAGAATTCGCTTGACAATTATGTACTGCATTTATGTACTGCTTTGACAAATGAATGGATGTTTTATTTTTCAATTTGGCAATTCGAAAGAGCTTTGACGGTATTTTGATATCAAAGCATGTAGGATTCGATGCAAATCCGATGGTAGAACAAATGCCCTCTTAGGGGTTAATCACCCCTGCGGGCAGGCATGTTCAATCTCAAAACTGTATTAGGGAGCGGAACATTAAAGTTATAAATCAACTTACTTTTCTCGGAAGCATTCTTTCCCTTGACAAAATACTGTGCCTTTTAGATGACAGAATAAATGGCAGTAACAGTGAAATGCAAACAGCACCGGAAGTGGAAATTC
>DBRO01000014.1:19606-21108 GCA_002306005.1 Ruminococcus sp. UBA1366
ACATTCGCGAATGCTTACATTCGCAGTTCGGCACCCAGCGCAGCGAGTGCTTTCAGGACACGTTTCATGGAAGATTCTGCCTGCTCATCCGTCAGTGTGCCATCGTGCGAGCGCATAGCAATCGAATACGAAACGGACTTTTTGCCCGCTGTAATCTGCTTGCCCTGGTACACATCAAACAGCTGGACGCTTTCGAGCGTTTTGCCCACCGCACCACGAATGGCTTTTTCTAAATGCGCCGCGGGGATTTCCTCATCGCACACGATGGAGATATCCCTTGTGATGGCAGGAAATTTCGGCAGGGGCTGATAGATTTTGTTCGTAACAGCAAGTTCCAGCAGTTCAGGAACCAGCAGTTTTGCCGCATAAGCGCGGGTTTCAATGCCGTAATTTTCACACACTGCGGGGTGAAGTTCACCCAAAATCGCAAACGCCTTGCCGTCTTTGGAAAGCACCGCCGTTCTGCCCGGATGGAACGCACAAACCTCGTCGAAACCGCAGTCCGCGCCGGCGGGTTCGGTTTCGTAATCCGTGACACCCAGCACATCCAAAAGTTCCTCCACCGCGCCTTTCAGCGCAAAGAAATCCATGCGCTCGCCATATGCACCAATGGAAAGCCGTACTGGTTCTTCCGGTAGCTTGGTTTGGTCCGCATCCGGAAGATATTCGTTGCCCAGTTCAAACAACAGCGCTTCGGCGTTGCGGAAATTGAAATTCCGCGCCAGCACCTCGCAAAGGCTGGGCAGGATGGTTGTCCGCATCACGCTGGTGTCTTCGCCCAGTGGGTTGGTGATGGTCACGGTTTGGCGAAGCCCGCTGGTTTGGGGCAGGTTGATTTTATCGAAATATTTTGGCGAAATAAAGGAGTACGTCATGATTTCGGAGTAGCCGAGCGCAGCCATGGTGCGGGAAATTTTGCGTTCAAACTGCTGTGCGGGGGTGAGCTTTGCCTTCGCTTCGCCGGCAAGCGCCCGCACGGGAATGTTGTTGTAGCCAAAAATCCGTGCAACTTCCTCCGCAATATCCGCCATGGATTCAATATCAATGCGGAACGTAGGCGCAACCACATCCGTGCCAGCAAAGGTAAATCCCAGCCGGGTAAGATATTCGCGCATATCTGCTTCGGGAATTTCCGTGCCGAGGAACGCATTGATTTTTGCTGGTTCAAATGCCACATGGACGGGCTTTTTCTCCGTA
The DNA here is from genome assembly GCA_002306005.1 of Ruminococcus sp. UBA1366. Taxonomy (GTDB): domain Bacteria; phylum Bacillota; class Clostridia; order Oscillospirales; family Ruminococcaceae; genus UBA1366. The sequence continues at coordinate 20,804 of DBRO01000014.1, forward strand.
CAGTACACATCAATCGTTTCGCGGAGAACCTCCCCCGCGCCCAGCAGTTCCACCAGTTCGAAAGCACGTTCGATCGCAGGCTTGCAGTTGTTTGGGTCCAGTCCTTTTTCATAGCGGGAAGACGCATCCGTACGCATTCCAAGCTTTTTGGCGGTTGTCCGGACGGACGTGCCGTCAAAGCAGGCGGATTCAAATACTACTGTGGTGGTGTCGTCCATAATACCGCTATACTCACCGCCCATAACGCCGGCAACGGCAACGGGCTTTTCTGCATCGGCAATGACAAGCATTTCCGGCGAAAGCGT
>DBRO01000061.1:0-783 GCA_002306005.1 Ruminococcus sp. UBA1366
CGACTTTTACTTGTCGAGGGGCTTCATTTTTGGGAACAGCAGCACATCCCGAATCGATGCGCTGTCGGTGAGCAGCATGACAAGCCGATCCAGCCCAAAGCCCAGTCCGCCCGTCGGCGGCATACCGTACTCCAAAGCCGTTAGGAAGTCCTCGTCCACCTCGGCATTTGCGCCCTGCGCGCGTTTTGCCGCAACCTGCTTGACAAACCGGTCGCGCTGGTCAATCGGATCGTTCAGTTCAGAGAACGCATTGCCCATCTCCCGCGCATAGATAAAGAACTCAAACCGCTCTGTGAATGCCGGATTTTCCGGCTTTCTCTTTGCAAGCGGAGAATTTTCCACCGGATAATCGTAAATAAACGTCGGCTGAATGAGCTTATCCTCGCAGTATTCTTCAAAAAACGCAATCAGCACATGGCCCTTGGTGGCATTTTCGCCGTTTTCCAAATGCAAATTATGCGCCTTGGCACAAGCACGCGCCGCGGCATCGTCCGGCCACGTATCGTAATCCACGCCCGCGTATTGTTTCACTGCCTCCGCCATCGTCAGCCGCGCCCACGGAGAACCCATGTTGATTTCCGTACCCTGGTAGGAAATCACCTCGCCGCCGCAAACCTTGCGCGTCAGCCCGACATACATTTCTTCGATTAAATCCATCATGCCGTGATAATCCGTGTACGCCTGATACAGCTCCACGCTGGTAAATTCCGGATTGTGGGAAGTATCCATGCCCTCGTTGCGGAACACCCTGCCCACTTCATAAACCTTATCAAAGCCGCCGAC
>DBRO01000061.1:917-6143 GCA_002306005.1 Ruminococcus sp. UBA1366
GATTTTGAAAGCAAAGTAATGCTTTGCGCGTGTATGGAAATTTCTCCCTTGCGTGTGCGGAAAACATACCCCGCAACACCCACAATGTCGCCGATGTCCCATTTTTTAAACTCTGCGAATTCCTCCGCGCCAATATCATTGGTTCGCACATACACCTGCATCCGGTCCGTGCCGTCCTGAATGTCCACAAAATTTGCCTTGCCCATATCGCGCCGGCTCATCATTCTGCCTGCAGCCCGACACGTGATGCGGTTTTCTTCCAGTGCGGACTTCAGCGCTGCCTCGTCCTCTCCGCATTCGGCTTTTAAACGTGCCTCCAATGCCTCGTACTGCGCCTTCGCCTCCGCACAAGAAAGCGTGATATCGTATTTCGTGATCTCAAACGGATTCTTCCCCGCGCTTTTTAAATCCGCTAGCTTTTCCATCCGGATTTTCTTTAAGCTGTGTACTTCCTCCGCCGAAAGTTCTTCTCCCTCTGCCAGATTCTCTTGCTCACTCATCTGCTTTGTTTCTCCTTCCGTATCTTTGCGTTTGTTTCGCTGGGCGCTTTGTAAGGGGGCGCTGCCCCCTTATGATCCCCTGCCAAAGGGTCTACGACCCTTTGGAATCCCATATTTTAGGTGCTCTTATATTGGCTTTCTAGGTTGTGTTGTAATATCATTCCTTCTTTTGAATTGCTCATGTTTGGTTACAAGCTTTGCGCTTTATGAATGATAAGAAATATAAGAAAGCAATCCACTTCGTGCGTTGACAATGTCTCCAGTGAAACCTACTTGCTAATCTCCAAAATTTCAAATTCAATCATACCATCGGGGACTTCCACCTCGATGACATCGCCGACTTTTTTACGAAGTGCGGCGACACCGATGGGAGATTCGTCGGAGATTTTGCCGTTATCGGGATCAGATTCTGTTGAGCCGACAATTTGGAGGGTTTCAATTTCCCCTGTTTCGCGGTCTTTGATTTTGATAATCGAACCCACGCTGACTTCGTGCGTGGTAATGCTTTCGTCGTCCACCACAATCGCATTGGAAATAATATTTTCCAATTCGTTAATTTTCGCTTCCAGAATACCCTGCTCGTTCTTTGCCTCGTCATACTCTGCGTTTTCGGACAAGTCGCCGTAGCTCCGTGCCTCTTTCAGCTTTTCGGCAACCTCGCTTCTGCGAACGGTAATGAGGTATTCCAGTTCTTTTTCCAGTTTGGCATAGCCCTCCTTGGAAACGGTTTTCTTAATTAGTCCTGCCATACAGTTCAAATCCTTTCTGTTTTGTGTAAGAACTTTGTGCGTTTTATTCCTCCGGTGTTTCTTCCGGCTGATTTTCCTCTGTTTCGTCCGTGGAGGACTCGTCATCCGCGTCGTCCACAATCACTTCGGACTGCTCCTCTTTTGCGGATTCTGCCAGTTCTTTTTCCAGTTCTTCCGCGCTGGGCTGTTCAATTTCGGCAATTTCGGCGCTGTCGTCATGCTCGGCTCGGGTGAATGTCACCACAGTTTCGCCCTCTGCGATACGCATTAAGCGCACGCCCGTAGCATATCTGCCCATCACGCGGACATCCTCACAGCGAATCCGAATGACAATCCCATCGGAAGAAATCATTAGAATATCGTCCGTTTCGTCCACAACTTTAATTCCGCAAACAAAGCCTTTTTCGTCCGAAACCTTGTAGTTGAGCATACCGAATCCGCCTCTGCGCTGTTCGCGATAGGCGTCCAAAGCGGTTCGTCTGCCCTGTCCGCGGTCGGTCACGGTCAGCACGGTTGCGTTTTCGCGCACCCTAGCCATAGAAACCACATAGTCGCCGTCCCGCAGTTTGATTGCCTTTACACCGTGCGCAGAGCGGGACATGGAGCGAATCTGATTCTCATCAAAGTGAATTGCCATGCCGTTGCGCGTTGCGACAATCAGGCTGTTTGTGCCGTCCGTCATGCGAACCGCGGCAATCTCATCGCCCTCGTCCAGACCAATCGCAATCAGTCCGTTTTTGCGGACGTTGCGGTAATCCTCCAGCGGCGTGCGTTTAATCTTGCCGTTTTTGGTAATCATCACAATATATTTGCCCGGGCAAAAATCACAGGTGCGAATCATTGCCGCAAGCTTTTCGCCCTCGCCCAGTGCCAGCAAATTCACCACGTTTACCCCGCGGGAAGCCCGCGAGCCTTCCGGAACTTCATAGCATTTCAGCCGGTACATTAAGCCTTTATTGGAAATAAACAGTACATGATCATGCGTGGAGCAGATGAACATTTCGTCCACAAAGTCGTCCTCGCGCTGTTTCATGCCGGAAACGCCCCGTCCGCCGCGGTTCTGCGCCTTATAGACGGTTACGGGCATCCGCTTGATGTAGCCGTTGTTCGTGTAGGCAACTACGTTATCCTCCACGGGAATCAAGTCCTCAATATCCACCTCGCCGCTGACGTTTTCAATTGCTGTTCTGCGCGGGTCGCCGAATTTGCGTTTAATCTCCTCCGCTTCGGTCAGGATGATTTCCAAAATGCGCTCGTGACTAGCCAAAATATCCTCATAGTCCTTAATTTTCACTTCCAGTGCCGCCAGTTCGTCCAGAATTTTCTGCCGTTCCAAACCGGTGAGCTGAATCAGGCGCATCTGCGCAATGGCCTCCGCCTGAATATCCGACAGCGCAAAGCGTTCCACCAAGCGCTGTTTTGCCTCGGCGGGCGTTTTGGAAGACCGGATAATGGCAATGACTTCATCAATGTAATCCAGCGCAATGACAAGACCTTCCAAAATATGTGCGCGTTCCTTTGCTTTCCGCAAATCGTACAACGTACGGTTTGTAATCACTTCCACCTGAAAATCCAGATACTTTTCCAGCATTTCTTTCAGCGTTAAAACTTTCGGAATGCCGTTCACCAACGCCAGCATAATCACGCCGACGGTTTCCTGCAGCTGTGTGTAGGAGAAAAGCTTATTCAGCACCACCTGCTCGATGGCATCTTTTTTCAGTTCAATCACAATCCGCATACCGGTACGGTCGGATTCATCCCGCAAATCGTGAATGCCGTCCACGCGCTTGTCTTTTACCAATCCGGCAATGCTTTCAATCAGGCGGGCTTTGTTCACCATGTAGGGAATTTCATGCACAATAATGCAGTTTCTGCCCTTGATTTCCTCAAAGCTGGTGTTGGCACGCAGGGTAATTTTTCCCCTGCCCGTGCCGTAAGCCGCACGGATGCCCGCCCTGCCCATAATAATACCGCCCGTCGGGAAATCCGGTCCGTGGATGCATTCCATCAGCTCATCCAGCGTTGCCTCTGGATTTTCCGCCAAAAGCCGCATACCGTCAATCACTTCTGTTAAATTATGCGGCGGAATATTTGTTGCCATACCCACGGCGATACCCGTACTGCCGTTCACCAACAGGTTTGGGAAACGGCTGGGCAGTACAACCGGTTCTTTCAAACGGTCGTCATAGTTGGATTGGAACGGCACGGTTTCTTTATTGATATCGGTCAGCATTTCTACCGAAATTTTCGACATTTTTGCCTCAGTATAACGATAAGCTGCCGCGGGATCACCATCCACCGAGCCGAAATTTCCATGCCCGTCAATCAGCGGGTAACGCAACGAAAAACTCTGCGCCATCCGCACCAGCGCATCATACACCGAAGCATCTCCGTGCGGGTGGTACCGTCCCAGCACCGAACCTACCGTGTCCGCGCATTTGCGGTATGCCTTGTCCGGCGTCAAGCCGTTTTCATGTAATGTGTATAAAATCCGGCGGTGTACCGGCTTTAATCCGTCCCGCACATCCGGAAGCGCACGCGCTACAATAACAGACATCGAATAGGCAAGAAAACTGTCTTTCATCTCCTTTTCAATATCCGTCAAAATGACCTTTGACGCGCCGTTTTCTCCGATTTCCATGCTTTTTTATACCTGTCCTTTCGTTATTTTTGCGTTTCTTTTGTAAAGGGACACGGGAACTCTACGAGTTCCCACCCCTTACAAAGCAGTTCTAATTCAACAAAGTATAATGCTCATCGAGGTGGACATCGAACTCCTCAGCTAATTTTTTCTCGGTGTAGGAATCCATGACACGTTTGGGGAGAACATAGAGAAGGCTTTTCTGGTAAAGCAGGAGGAAGATATCCGATGTTTCCGTGACATCCAAGGATTTATCCTCGAAATAAATTCGGCGGGGTTCGATATTCGGGGTTTCGGAATCGTCCTCGTCCTCGTCAAAATCCTCATCGAAGTCCTCATCCGGCTCTTTTTTTTCGGCACGGATCCCGTTTACGAACACAGCGTCAGTTACAGTACTGATTTCCAGATAATCCTGATAGAGCGTGAAATTATAGCGGTCGTCTTGAATTTCGCGGAACGCCTTCATGTAAATTTTGCGGATACGCACAGGGTTCACCCAAACGAAAAGAATCATCAAAGCGCACATGCCCGCCGCCGCCCACAGCCAGCCGGACTGCGTGGTGGAAGTTAAGTTTTCGATAAACACAAAAGCAATCAGCAACCCTAAAATCACGGTATTGCGCACGCTTCTTTTAAAAAGCACGGAATGATGAAACAGCCGGATCGCCGCCGCCTGCTCGTCTTCGGTAATTTGGTAATTTTCCAGCCGCACCAAAGGCGCGTCCGCATCTGCCTCTGCCGGACGATCATATTCGATTTGCAAACTTTCATCACCGGTATTTTTACGAAGCATTTTTTCAATTTCGCCGTTTAAATCCGCATCTGAGCCGACAAGCACGTCCTCATCCAGCTCGCCGTCGCCACCGTCTTCTTTTTTTAAAATATAAGCCATCGTTTTCTGCGCGAAAACCGCGCCCTCCCGTCTTTTGAATACTAAATTTGAATTCTAAATATCCAGATTCATGACATATTTTGCGTTGCGCTCGATAAAATCCCGCCGCGGTGCGACTTTATCTCCCATGAGAATTGTAAAGGTTTCGTCCGCTTTCACGGCATCCTCCATGGTAATTTTCAGAATCGTGCGGGTTTCGGGATTCATGGTGGTATCCCACAGCTGGTGGGGGTCCATTTCGCCCAACCCTTTATACCGCTGGACATCCACCTTTGCGTTGTTTTCGCCGGAAAGCTCCCGAATATACACATCGCGCTCCTCATCGGAGAACGCATAGCGCGCTTGTTTTCCGCGGCTGACTTTAAACAGCGGCGGCTGAGCGATATACACATGGCCTTCTTCCACAAGTTTTTTCATAAACCGGAAGAAAAACGTCAGCAGCAG
>DBRO01000061.1:6318-6450 GCA_002306005.1 Ruminococcus sp. UBA1366
TCCGCCAGCTTGCCCGGCAGGGAAGCGCTTTCCAGTGCAGATTTGCGACGGGTGAGTTCCCTTGCGCGCTTTGCCGCCTCGCGTGCTTTTTGCGCCTGCACGGATTTGTCAAAAATCGAACGCGCAACCGCC
>DBRO01000059.1:0-2351 GCA_002306005.1 Ruminococcus sp. UBA1366
TCGGCTCTGCGCCGGTTTACTCCGTTCGGTTCAGGAAATTTTCCTGCTCCACAATGCACTTATATTGTAAAATCTCACGGATGACTGCGTGAAACACCGCATAGCTTTCGTCCTGCAACAGCTCTTTCAGCTTGCAAAGGTAGGTGTCGCTTTTAGGCACGCCGAACCCACGGTATTGCCGGTATTCTGTCACTCCCATGTTCAGCGGCTGTAATTCGGGAATCAAATTCTTTTTCAGACGGCAAAACATCCGGAAGCCACCAAGGTCAATATCTCCCCAGAAAAACATCGGCAACCCCGCCGCGCCCTGTGCAATTCTGCGAAAAAACTGTGCTTTTGCCGGACTGTAAAACCCACCGTGATAGATCACCAGCTCATCGCCTTGATACTGATTCAAAACATATTCGGAATAGTTTGTTTTGTTTTCAAGAAACAGCACCCGTTTTGCACCGCGAATTTGCATCTGCTGAAGATCCGGCACGCAGGCACCGGAAAGGCACGCACCCATTTTTATCGGTGTGAAATCCGTTGTTCCGCCCGAAAACTTTACGCAAACCGGCCCGCAGAATTCAAACACTTCCGGCATCAGGATCATTCCCACCTGTGCCAGCGCTTCGCGGTCGTCAATTTCCTCCGCATCCGCCACGGAAGGCTCATACTGCCGGATAATCGAAAGCAACGGAGCTTTCAGATTCCGCTCAAAATATTTGGAATCCGAAAACAACGCAACACTCAGCGCACGCATGGAAACTTCCCGCCCGTCCAGCTGGTCAATTTCACGCAGGACAGCAAGCAGCCCCCGCACCACCTCCGGTTCGCTGTTCCAAATGCCGGACAGCCGCTGCTTTTGTAAAATATCTTCATAAGCGCTGCTTAAATATTGTTGAATCCACGCGGTATGAACGCTTTCCAAACAGCCGTGAATTTCTCGCAACAGCAAATCAATCTGTGTGCGTTTATCCGGACGATGTAAAAACGCATAGATTTCTTCCAGCCTGTCCGTTTCCAGCCAGACCTGATCCACCAAATAGTTCTTACGCTTCCAGCTAAACTGAATCCAACCGCGCTCCGCCAGCGCCAGTACATTCTGTTTCAATTCCTCGCAAACGTGATAGTCCGAAAAATCCAATCCCAGCGTTTGACCATCACAACGGAGTAAAACACGCCGATTTGCCACCGCACTGCCTTTAAAATGCGCGCTCTTTTCGTACTTATCCAGCAGCCGGGTCAAAATCATTTGTTCATACATCATAGCGCCCGATCATCTCCATGGAGTTGTTCCATTTCCTTGGACCACACCACCACGCCGGATTGGTAATTGTCTTTGTAAACCAACAGCGTTTTATCGGAAATCCCTGCAATATCCGCCGCCTTTTCCGGCGGGGAACAGATCACCGCCTGCAAGGAAAACTGTTTTAACAGTTTGACACTTTCCACAATCCGCTCGCTGTCCATTTTATTAAACGCCTCGTCAAAAATCACCAGCCGAACCGTATTGGCAGATTCATCATGCTCATAAATTCGATATAATTGTGCAAAGGATGCCAGCACCGCCACATAGAACGGCGTTTGCGTTTCACCGCCGGATTTTGTGAAAATCGAACGGGACAGCCGGTCTGTTTTTCCGTTGCGATCCGTGGAAAGCATATCAAACGAAAGATAGGTTTTATACTTGCTGAACAGTTCCACCGATTGCGCAGTGGAATTGTTGCCGGAAAGATTCATAATTTGGGCAAACAAGTTATCGATCGTACTCTGGTATTTATTCAGAAAGTCATAACTAAACAAATCATTCTCCCCGCTGATGAGCAAATCCGAAAGAATCATATCATAGTATTCCCGATAGGCGGGATTGGGCTTGACTTCAAACCGATAAGTATCGTTGCCAAAGCAAGCTTTCTTTAACGCACGATTCAGTTCTTCAATCTTCTCATAAGCCATTTCGATATTGTTTTTCAATTTATACAAAAAATCGCTTTTGAACTGTTCCATTGCATCGGTTTTTGCCTTGGCAATCCGTTCCCGATATCGAGGCAGCTCATAGTCCCTAATTTTTTCAAATTCTTTCCGGTAAACGTCATTGCTTTGCACATTACTGAAATCAAAACTCACCTGCTGAACGCGATTATACTCCCCGCGTGTCTGCATGACTTCCTGTTCTTTTTGATGGACGGACGTTGCCGTGCCTTTTGCCGGTGACTCAAACGCTGCGGCAATGGCAGCAGCGGTTTTTCTGGAAGACAGCTCCTGCTGATAGCTGCGCAAGCCGATGTTCTCCATGTAGTCCGGCTCATACACCGTATGAATCTGCCTGTCCGCATCTTGAATCAGCGCCTGAAGTTCAGGAATCA
>DBRO01000059.1:2362-17827 GCA_002306005.1 Ruminococcus sp. UBA1366
CTTGAATTTCCAGTCCCTTTGCATGGATTTTCTCATCCATTTCCGAAATCCAGCACAAATCAATTTGGTCCAGCTGCGTTTGAATTTCCTCCAACCGTGCTGCAAGCTGCTTTTTGTTATGAAGATCCTCCAGCGACTGCGCAACAGCAGAGGAAATATAAGTTTCCGTTAGGAACCACTCGCGGGAAACCACCGGATACACCACGTTTTGTATCGCACTTTTCTCTTGATATTCCGATTCTGTTTTGGCAAGCTCCGCTTTGGCGTTTTCCAGCTGACGCTTAATTGCACTCACGCCGATATAGGGCGTAAGATAAATTTCTTCATGAATAGAACTCACCGCGAAATTGTGATACAGCATACAATCCATCGTAATCGAAGTCCTTGCCTCTCGGATTTTGCTGTCATCCGTGCACCGTGTTACCCTGCCCATCAAATACTCCGCATAGGCGCGCGCATAAGGATTCTGGCTGGTAACCACCTCCGCCAGACTGTTTGCCACGCGGTTTTTCTGTGCAGCAAGCACCTTGCCGGTATCCACCACCCGATAGCCATGGATATGATTCGTGAGATGCACGCGTTTATAAATCTGATACGCATCTTCAAAATACTCCGGCGGCAAAATGATATCCATGCGCTGGGTGTGAAGATACCCCTCCACCGCATTATGCCAATCCTCGTCCGTCACTTCTATTAAATCCGCAAAAAACGCAATGGGAATCTCCTTGTGATATTTCTCCTGAAGCTGCTCGGCAAGCACTTGTTTGAGCTGTACTGCCTTTGCCGGATAGGTTTTTATCCCGCGCTCCAGCCGGGCAATCTCTGCCCGCAGGGTTTCCATTCGCTGCGAAAGCGCCTTGCATTCGCCGGTAATCTGGCTGAAATCCGCATTCAGTTTCTCCTTTATCCGCAAAAACTCCTCGCGGATGCCGGAAAAGAACGACGTTGAAAGCGCCGCAAAATCCGTTTCCTGCAAGCCTTCCAGCCGAGAAAGCCCCCGCATCACTGTTTGGGTGCCTTGCATCACGGATTCCGCCAACGGCACAGCAAGTAAACCTTTCAGTGCGGCATTCCACCGAACCGCATTGGTTTTACATTCCAGTAAAAAACGCTCCATGCGCTCCTGAATCGTTTTCAGTTTCTCCGTACAGCTTTGTTGCTCATATTGTAAGGATTCCAAACCGGATTCCGTCAGCAAGCGTTGTTTTTCCGCAACAAGATGATCTTTTTCCTGCGTGAGTGCTATGATTTTTTCCGCCAGCTTTTGATATTTCTCTTCAAACTCGGCAATATCCGCATCATACTGTTCTGCCTCCCGCTGCGCTTGCACAAGCCGGTCGCACAGGTCGCCGTATCTGCCGTAATCAATCAAAAACTGTTGCTTTTTCAACAACGCACGCAGCCGTTCCAAATCTTCATATAACGCACAGATTTGCTCCAACGCCGTCAGTTTCTCCTCAAATTTCTGCGCGATTTCCTCCTGCTGCTTGTAATACAGAATGTTCTCCTGCATATCCGTGATGTGAATATCATCGGGAATATCACACACATTCTCGGTAATAAATTTTTCAATATCATGAATCGGTTCAAACGAAATTGCCTTTTTCAACATGGTAAACCATTTGCGCTCATACACCGAAAGCTTTGCTAGCAGCAGCCGCTGATAGCCGTCATTGGTATCTTTCGTTTCGTATCGGTTGGTGTTGTAATGCTCCTTAAAAAACTGTGTCATTTGGCGGGTATCCATCGCCTGCTGTTTGCCGTTCTCCCGCAATAAAAAATGCTGCTCGGGCAATTCCGCTTTCAGGTAGAAAAATCGTTTTCTCTCATCACTGCCGTCGGAATAGCTATCAAACGCTGCGCCAAGACAAAACGCCTCGCCTTTTTCATCATCAAAAAATTCCGCAACAATATAACTGGTAAAATCCTTCCCGCCGCGCAAACTCTGCTTGCCGTCGGTTATATCCTCTCCCTTGGAACCAATCAAGTAACTTTTCAGCGTACGGTCAGAACGCTTACTCGCCGCACGATTGAACGCACTGCTGCGCGTTTCGCCCATTAAAACCACTTGTAGCGCATCAATAATCGTGGATTTTCCGGCAGAATTCTTTCCCGTTAAAAAGTTGATATCCCCGAATTCGATCAGCTGGTGACTGAAATAATGCCAGTTCACAAGCAAAAGCTTGGCGATTTTTTTCATATCCGGTTCCCCTTTCCCAAACGCACGTCCTATTCGGAATCCAAATCATCCACCGTCAGCGTATCACAGATGGTCTTGCATTTTTCATTGGAAACCGCAATTAAAATGGAAGGCAGAATCACAAACCGACAGTCAAGATTATCATAGCTGTCATCCAGCTTGTACAAAATATTATGGCTCTCAAAAATCCGAAAGCAATCCTTGATTTCTTTTTGCGGCGGCTTTTTGGGATACACAGAAAAATCATTTACAATTTTTCCAAACAACTCTGCAACCGTAATGCAAACATCGTTGGTATTGCTTGCCTGCAATCGGCGCTCCTCATAAATCAGCCGCATAGTGATCAACATCACGGTGGCAAGTTTATTGAGCGAAAGCTTATTGTAGCCTTCTTCGTTGCGAACATAAATCATGCCGTACTGCGAATCCTTATAAATCCGCCAGCCGCTGAGAGAAAGATAATCCGAAAACAATGCGAAATTCCGCTCGATATAGCGATAGTCCTTGGAAATCAATTTCTTCTGGTCTTCGCGCATCACAAAAGTACAGGAAAGCAAATAATTGCAGATGCGTGAAAACTCCTGCATTTCACGGTCGGACATCTGTGTAAAGGCATCAAAATTCATACGCGTTTCTTCTTTCTGTAAGTCATCAACGGAATCTGATACGGCCCGCACGCCACGGTGGCATGCTTCTGCCGCACGCTATAGGGCGAATTCCGATCGGTTGCCTGTACTGCGGAAAGCAGTGTCAAAATATAGGTCTCATCATCGGGAATCTCAATCTCATCGGTACAAAACTCCTCCCGCTCGCCAAATAAGTTTTCCACAAAGGCATTGACCTGCTTTTTTCCGTACCGGCTGTTGAGCAGCTGTAATGCCTCCGCTTTGGCACGAATCTGAAAATCCAGGTCCTCCTCCGCCAACACCACCGGTTCGATCTTTGTCCGTACCGTGCTTTTCTTCCGCTCAAACAGGCTTTCCTCAGCAAGATACAGACACTGATACAGTTCAAACGAATCGGATAGCAAGTCCGCATTTTTTGCATCCGCGGAAATGGCTTTCAATATTGTAATCAGATTGCCCTTTACGGTTTGGTCCGAATTGATCAGATAATCAATTTTCTGCGTAGTGGCACGGGTATACTGTGTGTTTTTGGCATCCACCGCACGAATATAATCCCGCTCCAGCCCGTCATATACCTCTAGAATGTAATGAATCTTTGTAATCAGCTCCATGTGGGCTTCTTCAGCTGAGGACACCTTTTGCGTTTCTGTTAGGTACTCCCCCATGCGGGAAAGTGCTTCCTCATCGGCAAGCCATTTCTTTAAAATCTGCGCTAAGGGAACTCTGTATTTCGGTACGCTGTCCTTGATTTTCAGCGGGCGTAAAATCTTCGCCACAACCTCCTCGCGGTACTGCGTATAGTGCGAATCCAACACGTTGTTGACGTTCATCATATCAATCTGCTGCTGATGATAGTACGTAATATTATGATACACCGCCTTGATGCTCTCCACCAGTTTTTCCGTGCGATGGGCGCCATCATACAGCGCTGTTACCATTTCAAAAACATTCCGGCTTTCATCCGCCGTCCGCAGGGAGGAATACGTGGAATACACATAGGCGAAATTCTCACCGGCCTCCATATGCGTTAGTTCATATAAAAGCTGAATGATTTTTATGCTGTAACTGGGCAGGGTAATATACTCCTCAAAATCCGCTTCTGTTTCTACCAAAATCCAGCCGGTCGCTTTCAGCTTTCGCACCAAAAAATGCGCCTTTCCCGAAAAGCTTTGCTCCGTATCCAGCAGCGCTTCCTCAGAAAAATCCGCTGTTAGAATTTCATCCTCCAACTTGGAAGAAATCATCGCCGTCAGGGTGGTTTTCTGAATTTTTAACTGGCGCTTGAACGCCTCCAGTAAAACAAAAAGCGCTTTTGCGTACAGCCCCTTGTTTTTGGAGGCAAGAATGGAAAACAAATTCTCAGGCACAACGTCATATAAATTCATTTTGCATTCCCGCCTTTCATTTTTCTCTCTCATTATAGGAAAAATTCCCCGTCTTGTCAAGCAAAACGGGAAATCGGCTATCCTTTTGCATCATACCAGCTCTGTCCGGTATGCACATCCGCCGTCAGCGGAACCGCAAGTGCCGCNNTCGTGCACCTGTAAAATCAGCCTTGCGTCCAATTTTTCGGACTGCAACCGCCGATATACCCGCACCATGGCAATTTTAATAATATCCGCCGCCGCACCTTGAATCGGTGCGTTCATCGCTGCACGTTTGCCAAACGCCTGCACATTCTTATTCGTTGCAGAAAGCTCCGGAATGTACCGCCGCCGCCCAAACATCGTTGTTACATAGCCATTCTTCACGCCGCCGGCAACGGTTTCCTCCATAAATTTCGCCACGTTCGGGAAATTATCCAGATAGTTTTTAATATATTCCTTTGCCCGCGCCACCGTTACGCCAATATCTTTAGAAAGCGAAAACGGCCCGATGCCATAAATAATGCCGAAGTTCACCGCCTTGGCAGCACTGCGCATTTCATGCGTTACATAATCCTCCGGCATACCAAACACCTGCGCCGCCGTGGATTTGTGAATATCCCTGCCCTGCAGGAACGCCTCCTGCATATGCGCGTCCCCACATACCGAGGCAAGCACGCGCAGTTCAATCTGGCTGTAATCGGCATCCACCAACGTACAACCCTCTGCGGCAATGAAAAATTTCCGCATATTTCTGCCCAGTTCTTTTCGCACGGGAATATTCTGCATATTCGGCTCTGTGGAAGAAATCCGCCCCGTGCGGGTTTCGGTTTGCTTAAACACGCTGTGAACCCGACCGTCCGCGCCCACTGCTTTCAGCAAGCCCTCCACATAAGTGGAATTGAGCTTTGTCAGCGTGCGGTATTCCAGCACCAAAGGCACAATCGCATGGTAGTCGCTCAGTTCCTCCAACACCTCCGCATTGGTGGAATAGCCACTCTTAGTTTTTTTCTTTGCCGGTAAGCCCAGTTCCTCAAACAGCACCGTGCCCAGCTGTTTGGGCGATCCAATGTTAAATTCATGTCCGGCAAGCGCATAAATCTGCCCTTCTATGGTAGCAATATCCCGCACCAGCTGTTCGCCAAAGCTACGAATGCCGTCCGTATCCGCACGCACGCCCAGCCATTCCATGGAAGCCAGCACCTCGCATAAAGGCAGTTCCACTTCATACAGTAATTTTTCCATACCCGTGTCGGTGATTTTCGCCGAAAGCACCCCGCACAGCGCCGGCAAGCTTGCCGCATCCGCATGAAACGTGCAATCCGAACGATACTGTACCCCGTGCGCCGCGCACAAATTTTCCACCGTGTAATCCGCCGCCTGCGAATTCAGCAGATACCCCGCCAAATCGCAGGAGAATTTCAAGTTTTCCACGCGCCTGCCCGACTGCAATGCCAGCAGATACGCCGCCTTGGCATCAAAGCAGAACTTTTCGCAAGGCGTTTCCAGATAATCTAAAAACAGCGCATCCGCCGCGCCCATATAAATCACGCAATCGAATACAACAGCAAATCCGGTTTCTTCCCGCACAAAATACGTTTGCGCCTGTGCTGTCAAGGACGAAATCATCTCCGCACGCAAAGGCTGGATTTCGTATGCCGCTAAAGGTTCGGTGCTTTTTGTTTTCTCCGGCAAAACTGTCACCGCACCCGTGTTCAGCCGCTCCGCCAGCTTGACCATTTCCAGCTCGCCCAACAGCCCGCGCAAGGTTTCGTTGTCCTGCGGCATGATTTTATACCCAGCCTGGTTCTCGTCCATCGGTACTTGCGTGCAGATGGTTCCCAAAAACCGGCTCTGCTCGGCAAGTTCCCTGCCCGATTCCAGTTTGGACTTCACATTTGCTGTCAGCGCCGCATCCGGCAGATTGGCATAAAGATTCTCCACCGTGCCATATTGCTGAATCAATTTCAACGCGGTTTTTTCGCCAATTCCCGGCACCCCGCTGATGTTATCGCTCGTATCCCCCATCAGCGCCTTCACTTCAATCAGCGCCGACGGGGTAATCCCATACACCTCGTGAATTTTTTCCGGCGTGTAAATCACCGTTTCCTTGGTGGTTGCCAGCCGCACTGTGACATTTTCCCGCACCAACTGCAAACTGTCGCGGTCGCCCGTTACGATGAAGCATTCGTCCCCCGCGCCGGAAAAAATCCGTGCCGCAGTCCCCAGAATATCGTCCGCCTCAAAGCCTTCCACTTCCAGTACCCGTACACCCATCGCCGTCAGGATTTCCTTGATTTTCGGCATCTGCACAGCGAGTTCCTCCGGCATACCCTTGCGGGTTGCCTTATAGCTTGCCGCCGCCTTGTGCCGGAAGGTCGGTGCTTTTAAATCAAACGCCGCCACTGCACAATCGGGCTGAACCGCCTCAATTTCTTTCAGCCAAATATTTAGAAAACCCGTCAGCGCGTTGGTGGGAAACCCCTTGCTGTTCGTCAGAAAACGAATCCCATAAAACGCACGGTTCATGATGCTGTTGCCATCCACCGCCAGAATTCTCATACGCTATCCTTTCCCAATCCGCGAACCTTCCTTACCCGTTTCGGCGCAGTTCTTCTTCGGATTCCAATCCGTAAATCCGTTTCATCTCGTCAGAATAAGTATCGCGCGTTCTGCCCTCAATATACAAAGGAGCCTCCACGCGCAAATGCGGCTTTCCGCCATGCCGTCCCTCCGCAAGCACCAGCCACGGTTCGGATTCCGGTGTCTGCATGACAAAGCGCATGCGTTTTGGCTCCAATCCGTGCTTTCGCATTGCAACCAGCACATCGCACAAACGCTCCGGTCGCTGACAAACACAAAACCGCCCGCCAAACCGCAGCGCTCGCGCCGCCGCTGCGCAAACGTCCTCCAGCGTGCAAAACAATTCGTGCCGCGCCGCCGCACTTGCCGCAACGGGGCTTTCCTTCCCCGTGCCAACAATTTTGTACGGCGGATTACAAGTAACCAAGTCATACTGCCTGTCCGGTTTCCATTCGCGCAAATCCGCACAAACCGGCGTGTAATTTTCCAATGCGGAAACCACGGTACTTTGCGCCATCAGCGCCGCCGCGGCTGGCTGGATTTCCACCCCCGTAATCGCTTGCGGCTGGAAATTCCGCTGTACCAACAACCCGACAATTCCGTTTCCTGCGCACAAATCGCACACAAAATCCTTGTGCCTTGCCTGTGCGAAATCCGCCAGCAAAAACGCATCCGTGCCAAACCGGTGCTCGGTATTCACACAAACTGAAACGCCGTTCCCCAACGCTTCTACTGAAATTTCGTCCATGCCGCAGCTCCTTTCCGTTCAAAAAGCAGTTGCATTCGTTCTAATCCTTGATAATTTCCGCCACAGCCGTAAGCGCCGCAAAGTAGCTTGCCTTGCCAAAGCCGCAAATCTGTCCCATGCAGGCAGGCGCCAGCACCGACTGACTGCGGAACGAATCCCGCGCATGAATATTACTCAAATGCACTTCCACCACCGGCACACGGATTGCCGCAATCGCATCGCGGATGGCATAGCTGTAATGCGTGTACGCACCCGCATTTAGGATAATCGCATTGTACTCTCCCCGCGCGTGATGCAGCTTGTCAATCAAATCCCCCTCGTGGTTCGACTGATAAAAATCGCACGCAAAGCCCAGCGCCAACGCACGCTCGGCGATTTCCGCATTAATCTGCCCCAAACTTTCACTGCCGTAAATGCCCGGCTCGCGTTCACCCAGCAAATTCAAATTCGGCCCGTTCATCACCAGAATTTTCTTATCCTCTCTCATAATTCCGCTTCCTTCCCCGTTGTTTTTGTCATGGCTCTGCCTTTTAAAACGGGCTTTTCCAGCTTGCGCTTCAAGCGGAAGAACGGCCCGTCCTCTTCCTGAATCGGAAAAACATAAATTGTGCGGATTCCCTTGATATTCGCGCCCAGAATGTCCGTAAAAAGCTGGTCACCCACCACAGCGGTATCCCGCTTCGTCAACCCCATGCGCTTCATTGCCTTCGTAAAACCAAACGTCATTGGCTTCATCCCGCGCGGCACAAAATCAATGCCAAGCAATTCCGAGAACGGCTTTACCCGCACGCGCGAATTATTCGAAACAATCATCAGCCGGATGCCCGCCCGTTTCATGCGTGCAATCCAGTCCAGCACGCCCTCTGCCGGCACAGGATTGTTATGCGTGGTCAGGGTGTTATCCAGATCTAAAAGCAACCCGCAAATCCTGTATTTTTGCAAAAACTCCGGCGTAATCTCCGTTACGGACGAAAGCAGAAACTTCGGTGCAAATACCATGCAAGCAAATCCTTTCTATTGCCTTTTCCGCAAGGCGGACGTTTTTCATATAGAAAACAAGGCGGACAATTCCTTGCCCGCCCTGCCGAGGTCTGAATACCCGTTCAATCAAACAGCCCGTAACGGTTGATTTATCCTGTTCGGCTGTGATTGAACTTTGTGAAATACGAATATACTACCGGCGCAGACATCACGCCATGTCTTATAATTTGCGTATTAATACTTGCGCTTACGAGCAGCTTCGGACTTCTTCTTCCGTCTGACCGAAGGCTTTTCATAATGCTCTCTTTTGCGAACTTCAGCAATTACGCCGTCCTTCGCGCAGCTTCTTTTAAAGCGTTTGAGCGCCGTATCCAAGCTTTCGTTTTTTCCGACACGGATTTCCGCCATTTCATTCCCTCCCTTTGCCACCTGTAACAGAGGCTGTTCCGGTGAAAGCATTTTGCAAACGGTGATTCGTGAAGGTATTCCCGCAATTCTCCCTTGGGTTTACAAGGATTTTCCTCTGTCCGTTATGAATTTGCACAATGCCGGCTGTTCACCGAAGCCGATTTGCATTATTATTATACAATATTCCGAAAAAATAGTCAAGAGGTTCAAAAAACATTTTTCGCAAAATCGGAGATTTCCCATTTTCGCTGTCGAAAATCATGCCTTTTTATGCCAAATCAACCTGCGCATCAACCAGAATCTGATTTTCTGAAAGCCAGATTTTAGTACTGATAATTCCGGAACTGCGGTGAAAAATAAAAGTACGGACAAATTTTCATAAAAGAAAGGATTGTTTAGAAAATGAGCTTTTCTGCACTCACAAAAGGCATCACTGTCGGCATCGCGGCGGGCGCGGCGACGTATGCGCTGGTTAATGCCGGTTCCAAATCCCGCAAAAAGGTGAAAAACAGCGCTGGTAAAGCGATGAAAGCTGTCGGCGATGTCATTGAAGGACTCGGCTTTATGATGAGCTGAGCATCTTCTCTCAAAAAGAGCTGCCCTGTTAGGACAGCTCTCTTTTTTACATGACCGAACTTTTCGGCGGCATGATAATTGCCGCGATAATATAGGCAATAATGCCGGCACCAAACATCAAGGATAACACAACCGTAAGCACGCGCACCACTGTGGGATCCAGATTTGCGTATTCGGCAATTCCGCCGCAAACGCCTGCAATCATCTTTCCATCTTCAACTTTATACAGTTTTTTCATACTGCTCTCCTCCATTCAAATATTTATTATTCAATCACAATATTATTGTGAAATGTTAACCTCAATATCGCCCACGCCGCCTTCAATCTTCATGTGGTTTTGTGCGGATTGGTTACCCGTATCGTTGCTGCGGAACCCCCCAACCCCTTTGTCAACATCCACATAGTATTCCTCCGGATTTCCGGAAAGCGCCAAATCTACGTCACCCACGCCGCATTCAATTTCTGTATCCCCCAGCAGCATGGAATTTTCCATATCCACATCCCCGACGCCGGCATCCAAATTCATGCCTGTAATCGAACAGTTTTCAAAAGAAAGTTCCCCCACACCCGCTTCGATTTTCGGATTCACCAAAGTGGAGTTCCGGAACGTGACATCACCGATACCGCAATCAATTTCTGCCGATTGCTCCACGCGGAAATCCTCCGCCAGAAAATCTCCCGCACCGCCGGTAATATTCGCTTTAGAAACTCGGACACCCTTCATGGAAAAATCGCCGGCACCGTATGCGATCGTCATCTGCTCATACAATTTTTGCGGCATATACACCACAATTTCCGTATCTGTACCAAACAGGCTCGTAAAGCCCATATACTGAAACCAGCTTTGTTCGCCGTATTCAAATTTCAGATTTCCGCCGACTACTGTAACATCCAGCAAATCGGGATCAATATTTGTTGCCTCATAGCGGAACTCATTTCCGGGCAGGATTGTCACATCGCCCATGTCGATATCCAAATCTATGGAATCGACTTCCTCGGCGCTTGCAATTGTTTCACTCTTGTCCTCGAAATCCAGTGATTTTGCAAGACTGCCGGAATGCATGGAAACCGCACTTCCGGCGACCAGAACAACTCCAACCGCAACAAAAATTCCTGGCAGGGTATATTTCACAAACGCGCTCATANNCCGACGCAGGCCTTCACCATTAGTTTCACTAACGGAACCAGCAGCAGCCATGTCAGCCCGCCCGCAATCAGTCCGATACCAAGTACAAACGCGCCTAAAACTGCCGACCGAAAGAATAACGCCACACCTGCCAGCGTGCAGCCTATGCCGGCTACGCCCAAAGCCAACAGCACTGCCGCGGCTGCCACCGCCAGAGCCAGTACTACGGCAATCGCCGCAAGCACAAGCGGCAGTAAAATTGGCAGCGCACAAATGGCCAGTACAAAAATCAGCAACCCGTGGGAATCTCTCCGGCGCGGCGCGGTACCTGTTTGTGCCGAATTCGCCTCTCCGCCGTCCATCGTATCGTGCTTATGTTTTGCCGCTTGCGGTTCCAACATCCCAGCAGACAGGATCTGCTGGGCACAATCCTCCGGACTGCCCAATTCGGCAATGACACGCGCCTCATTTTCCGGGCCCGCATCGTCAAAATATTCCTCGTAATAGCGAATCGCATTTTCCCGCTCGTCCGTCGGCAACGCCGCAATCAGCTCGCTCAGCCGTGCAAGAAATTCATTTCTATTCATCATTCATCCACCCCGCCGCAAAGAATCCGGTCCACAGTCTGTTTGTGTGCGACCCAGTCGTTCCTGAACTGCGCCAATGTCCTCGAACCTTTTTCCGTCAGCCGATAGTACCGACGGTTTCTTCCCATGTACCCCTTGTCATAAACAGTCAGGCACTCATCCTTTTGTAGGCGCCTTAACACAGGGTACAGGGTGGATTCCGAAATTCCTGCCGCAGTTTGGATATCCTGCGTGATTTTGTAGCCGTAGGTATCCTCGCGAGCAACCACCGCAAGCACCATCGCCTCCAGCAATCCGGAACCAATCGGAAAAGC
Organism: Ruminococcus sp. UBA1366; assembly: GCA_002306005.1. GTDB lineage: Bacteria > Bacillota > Clostridia > Oscillospirales > Ruminococcaceae > UBA1366. The sequence continues at coordinate 13,876 of DBRO01000059.1, forward strand.
CACAGAGCATCAGTCCTTTCCTCTCCGAATCAATACAATTCTTTGTCCTGTATTGATCTCTACGCAATATTATACGATATATAATATTGTATTGTAAGAGGCAAATGTGACCTGCGGGTAAAAATCCTATGATGTTTTCAAAAATTTACGGGGTATAAACAGGTTATCCGTGTTTTTTGCTGCGAACTTTCTTATGCAAGGAACGAAATTCCGCAGGAGAAAGCATTTCATGCTTTTTAAACACTGCACAGAAATAGCTGCAATCATTATAGCCCACTTTCGCAGCAATTTCATTGATGGTATCGTTTTCCTCAATCAGCAAAATTTTTGCCTGCTGGATACGCCGTCTTGAAAGATATTCAAACGGGCGCAGGTTCAGGCAGTCTTTAAACAGTCTGCACAGATACTGCGGCGAAAGATTCACTACAGATGCCAACGTGTTCAGCGTTAAGTCCTTCATGTAGTTCTCATCAATATAATCAATCACCGGCTGGATCTGTCCCAATTTATACGAATCATTGGACGAACTCTGCAGATTCACAAGCCGGTTGACCTCCAGCAGATAGGTATACAGAAACGCCGAACATTGATGTCCGCTATAAAAATAATTGGTTTTTAACATATAGAGAATTTTCTTAAAAATCGCATCCAAAGCAGTCATGTCTGAAACATGGAACACCCGTGCGTGATCAAAGCGAATCAACTTCAGCACATTCGCCGCTTCACTGCCGCCAAAGGTAATCCAGTGCGTTTCCCAGATTTCCTCCGCGGGAAGATATTCATGTGGAAACTCCGGCGGAAGGTAGAATCCTTCGCCCTCTTTAATTGTATATTCCTTGCCGCCAAAGCGCAGAATCCCCGATCCTCGCACACAGCAGATAAACTGATGATAGGGATACCCTTGCTCACGCAAAATATGATGTTCCTTATCAATCGCGCCGGTGCCTACCACATAAAACGGCAGGTTAATCTCGTCGCCAAGTATCGGGTAAGAAAAATCCGTCATACCGCATCGCTCCTTCAATGCAAGCCGGTTCCCCGGCTTTCAGTCCTTTCATGGAGAATTTCATATTCTCATAAAAAGATAATATCACAACACAAGAAAAATGTCAAGAATTTTCTCGGACAACTGCATAAAATTGTCCGATTGTACAAAAGGAAAACCGCAGCACCACCCATTTTGCGGTGTACTGCGGTTTCATCATTCCGGATTTAATCTACTTTCATACTCTCATATTGCTGTTGCAGCCATACCGCCAATGCCGCACATCCTTCCGGCGACATCGGGAAACTTTCCCGCGCATGAATTTCATTCTCCGGTGTCAGCTTCAGGCATTTTTCGCCCATCCAAACCACAGCATCCAACGTTTCGTTTGCAAACACCTTGAATTGAAATCGCCCTCCCTTGCAGCCGGAATAACAATTCCCCTGTTCAAAATAGCTAAACGGCGGTAAAAGCCGGATTTCTTTGGTATCCATATCATACCTGCTTTCATTTTTTTCAAATATCCCCGAATTCGGGAAATAAAAAGCGGAGCTTTCGCCCCGCCGTTGTGATCACATCATTCAGAATCCGTGCTGCTGTCTACCAGTCCCAACTCTACCCCGGATTTCAGAATTGCTTCTGCCATTTGTTCGGCATAGGCATCAATATTCTCGTCAAATAATTCGTTATCTGTATCGTTAGTCATAAATCCGACTTCCACCAGACAACTTGGCATATTCGTTTCGCGGTTGACCTGATAATCCACGGTCTGATCGCCGCGATAACCGTACTGCACGCCCCGATCATCAGAAACGCCAACAGAAACCAAAGCATCCAGAATATTTTGCGCAAGCAGGGTATCTTCTTCCGGCATATCGTTATCCACCCAAACCTCCGCGCCGTAAGCATGATCCTCAGAACTGTTGCGATGAATAGAAACGAACAAATCCGCATCATTCTCATTTGCAACGGCACAGCGCTCGTCTAGGGTAACATCCACATCTGTGTCCCGTGTCATAATCACGGTTACGCCAAGTTCTTCCAACGCATCCCGTAATTTCAGTCCCAGCCGCAGAGTATCATCCTGTTCCAGCCGGGTACCGCTCCAATCCGTTGCACCGATAGAATCCCCACCATGCCCGGGATCCACCACAACAGTAAGTCCCAATGCTGAATCCTCTTTGTCCACCACACCGGTCTGCGCTGTATCCGGACTTTGCGCACCCGTAATGGCAGCCGCCGATTCTTTTGTGCCGGCTGCTTCTGCTGTCTGTGCTTCCGCAGCGGAAAAAAGCGCGAAATTTGCAACAGCAACAATGGCCAGCACCAAAATGGATGCGGCAATAAAGACTCTATCCCAATAAATAACCGTTCGAACCGTTCTTTTGTTTTCCATTTTTATGTATCCCATTTTATTTTTCTACATTCGTTTCGTATCTTATGTATTACTTGCGGTGTCAAATTCTGTTGAATCATGACACAATGATTACAAGCTGCTTACATAATGATAACATAGCGCCGAAATAAAATCAAGCGTTGATCCTATTTTTTACCTAATCGGCACAGTTTTAGTAGTTTCGCATAAAAATAAATCTCCAGCTTTGGTGTTTCTAACAACGCGCTGTTGGTATCCAAAAAAATGGACTACATCAGTGTTCTTTCATCGCAGTAATCGCATTCGAGGATATCCCCCAGCCCGGCAAATGATTTTGGCAAATAGTGCTCAGAATTGGTAATGCACTTTTCATTGGAACACACTGCCCCCGGAACCGTTCTGCCCGGCAGCAGCGCAGGTGCAGCCGCATTGGCATCCAACAAAGTTTTAATTAACGCCATTCGGATATACACGCCGAATTTTGCCTGCTGAAAATACACTGCACGCGGGTCTTCATCCACCTCTGTGGAAATTTCATCCACACGGGGCAGCGGATGCAGTACAACCAAATCGGATTTGGCACGCAGCATTTTTGCATGATCCAGCACATACACATCCTTTTGCCGCAGATATTCCATCTCGGATGAAAATCGCTCCCGCTGAATCCGTGTCATGTACAGGACATCCAGCGTGCCAATTGCTTCCTCAAGGCTCTGCATTTCCGCAAACTGCGCGCCCGCGGCATGGAGCATGTCCCGCAGATACGCAGGGATACCCAGTTCTTTCGTGGAAATCAGCACAAAACGATTTTTGGGATAGCATTTCATCGCTTTTAATAAAGAATGCACCGTTCTACCGTTTTTTAAATCCCCGCAAAACCCGATCGTCAATCCTTCTAACGTGCCTTTCAGTTCTTTGAGTGTCAGCAAATCCGTGAGGGTTTGAGTCGGGTGCAAATGTCCGCCATCGCCGGCATTGATGACCGGGCAGTCCGCCGAAAGCGCCGCTGCTTTTGCCGAACCCGCCAACGGATGCCGGATGACCAACACATCCGCATAACTGCTCACAATTTTGGTGGTGTCTTTCAAATTTTCCCCCTTGGAAACCGAAGAGGAGGATGGATTATCAAACCCGATGATATTTCCGCCCAGCCGCAGCATTGCCGTCTGAAATGACATTTGCGTACGTGTGGACGGCTCATAGAACAACGTTGCCATGATTTTGCCCTTGCAAACCTGTGCGTAATCCGCAGGATTTTGCATAATATCATGGGCAAGTGCAAGCAAATTGTTCCACCATTCCACCGGATAATCGTTTAAATCAATAAAATTTGCATGGCTTTCACTCATAAAACCCAACTCTCCTGTATTTGAAATTTTTCGATTGCTTTTCTATTTCTATTGAACAAGAAACGCCCATTGTGCGCTGTCATTCGCAAAGGTCTTCACTGAACACACCACTAGGATCTGATCATAATCGTCCAGCGTCACCAACTCCTGTAGGGACTTGGTTGTTTGTGTGATGTCCACCGCATCGATCCGGTCATAATCCTTTGTAAAAAACGGCAGCAGGTTCTGCGCATAGGAATCTTT
>DBRO01000059.1:17832-20730 GCA_002306005.1 Ruminococcus sp. UBA1366
AATACCAATTGTCAGAATCCAGCCATTCCGGCTGATACAAATCATTTTCCACCCAGCTGCTCCCGTCCTCTCGGTAAAACCGGACGCTTTGTATGCCCGCATCCTGCCGGTAATGATAAACATCAATCGTATCCGCGTCATAGCGATACAACGGTGCTGTTTGAAAATAATCCCCGTAAAATCCGTCCGTTACATATTCAATATTATAGTTAGAAAAGCTTGCCTCCGCATTGCCCAGTTTCAGCGTTGCCGCCGAATACGCATAGAAAGCGCCCAGAGAAGTCCACCGGCTGTCGTTGCGGTAATACACATACTCATCCCGTGCTGAATACAGTACGCTATATACGTCAATTGGCGTGATTGTCCCGTTCAATGCTTCATATGCATTTAGAATTACGTTTTTCTGGTCTGCATTGGTGCTCAGCGCTGGCAAATCCGCGGCATAAATTCCCGCCGTACTTGGCACTAACATCAGGTACACCGGCGTGGTAGTCCGTACCGATAGTTTGCCAAGTTCCTCCTCTGATTGCTGCATACCGGCTGCAGAAAGGCTTTCTGTCTGGTCGGCGTAGCGTTCATCCAAAAAATACACGCCGTTCACGCTGGTTGCTCCTGCACCCAGCCGCATCCGGATATTCAAGGACGTCCAACTTTCGCGAAAGAACAAACTGCCGGAAAGCGCACTGTCCACTTCTTTAGCAAGCGAACCCGATTTGTAATTTTCCAAAGTAAGCGCTTCGTCTTTCAATGATTCTTCCGCTTTTCCGTCGGAAAACCGCACCATCACAGAACCGATGAAAATTGCCAGAATAAAGCCAAAGAAAAACACCATGGAAAGCCTGTCCGACACCATGTTCAGCTTTTTCACCGCAACCTCCCCTTTCTGAAAAACGATCAGAATTGAAAATACAAGAACGGATTGTACTCACTCGCGCTCAGATACGCCGTGCAAAGAATCAGCACTACCAACTGTGCAAACGGCTTTGCAATTTCATATATTTCAAATCGGTTCTGCCGAAAGCGCTTCATAATCCGTGCCGGAAGATTGCAGGAAAAAAATGCGCACAGCACAAAGAACAGTCCGCCCTTTGCCAGCAAAGAAAGTGCTTGCTTGTCAGCAAAGCTGCCACCCGCACCGAACAACGAACCAAAATATCCAACGGCTTCTCCCAATGTGCCGGTGGCGTAAATCACCCAACCCGCAGCCACAGCCAGGAACGTGATCATACTCGCCGCAAGCGCGGGGAGTTTTTCCAGATACTTGCCCAGCCAGAACTGTTCTATCAATGCCATCACAAAGAAATACAGCCCCCAGACAATAAAGTTCAGCGTTGCCCCATGCAGCGTTCCAAACAGCAGCCAAACCACAAATAAGTTGAAAATCCACCGGGTTCTGCTTTTGGTATCTGCACCAAGCGGTTCATAAACATAGCTCCGAAACCATGCTGTGAGTGTCATATGCCAGCGCGACCAGAAATCCCGCAGGCTGACCGCCGTGTAGGGCATTCGGAAATTATCCGGAAAATCAAAGCCCAGCATTTTTCCCAGTCCCTGCGCCATATCAGAATAGCCGGAAAAATCAAAGTAAATCTGAAAGGAAAATGCCAGCGCCCCCAGCCATGCCGACAGCACGGAAAGTTCGCCCGTATTGGTGTTGTACACCTGATTCCAAATCTCTCCGATGTTGTTTGCCAGAATGACTTTCTTTGCCATTCCGCCTAAAAACAGCGCAATTCCGGCGGAAATTTTTTCGGAAGAAATTGTCCGGCGCTCCATCTGTTCAGAAATCTCACTGTACCGCACCACAGGACCGGCTGAAATCAGCGGGAACATTGCCGTAAACGCCCCAAACGTCACAATACTGCGGCAAACCGCGAATTTCCCCCGATATAAATCAATGACATAGGACATGCACCGCAGGGTGTAGAACGTAATGCCCACCGGCAATGCAAAATGCCGCACCGCCGTATGCACACCCACGCTTGCAAGGCTTTCCGTGAACGCACCCCAGTACTTAAAGCTGCAAAGCACTATCAAATCCGCCGCCAACGCGGCACCCAGAATCCATTTCCGCCAGCGCATACGTTCGCCCGCCCGATCAAGGAAAATCCCCGCGGCATAATTTAGGCAGGCACAAAAAATCATCAGCAGGACGTAAACCGGTTCGCCCCAGCTGTAAAAAATCAGTCCTGTAAGCAGCAGCACGGCGTTTTTGTACCGAAAGGGAACCAGATAATACGCCGCCAGCGTCAGCGGCAGAAAAAAATACACAAATGTAATGCTTGAAAGCAGCAGCGCAATCCCCTCCTCTCGGCTTGTCCGTTTCATTTATTATATCGTATGGCAGGTAAAATTGCAACAGCGCATGGATTTTTTACGGGAAATTCCTACAAAGTTTTTTTTGAAAACCACTTGACAACGGTTGCTTTGCGTGATATACTACATTACATAACTAATGTAGTATACTGCTTAGGAGAGGAGCCGCTATGAAAATCCGCTTTGACAGTACCAAACCCGTTTACCAGCAAATCGCAGAAGCCATTGAGGATGAAATTCTCAGCGGCAAGCTCAAAGAAGGCGAAAGCTGTTATTCCCAGCTTGTCATCGCGCGGGCATTGAGTGTGAATCCCGCCACCGCTGCAAAGGGCATCAGCCAGCTTGTCACAAAAGGGATTCTGGTAAAGCAGCGCGGGCAGTCTATGATGATTGCCACGGGTGCGCAGGAACGCCTAATTGGAGAACGCCGCACCACCGCCCTGCACCGCCTTGCCGCGGAACTCACCGCCGAGGCAAAAAAAATTGCCATGAGTGAAGAAGCCTTGCTTGCGCTTGTGCAGGAAAACTACCGAAACAACGGAAAGGATTGATTGGATATGCAGGAATATCCTGTACAGGCAT
>DBRO01000059.1:20804-33169 GCA_002306005.1 Ruminococcus sp. UBA1366
AAACCCACTTCCGGCGAACTGCGTGTTTTCGGCGAAAAGCCATGGAATAACTATCCCATTTTGCAAAAAATCATTTACACCACCCACGCAGAACCCCACGAAGGCACGGTGAAAATACAAGCCTTGCTGGAACGATTCGCGCAGTTTTTTCCACAATTTGATATTGAATTTGCCAAACGGCTTTTGCAATATTTTGACCTGTCCGCCCGCGCAAGATACGGTGCGCTTTCGCAGGGAATGAAAGCCGCGCTGAACTTCTCCCTTGCGCTGGCAACACGCAGCCCGCTTACCCTGCTGGACGAACCCATGCTGGGCATGGACGTCACCGTTCGCAAAGCAGCGTATGAAATTTTGGTGCATGATTTTACGGAAGTGCCGCGCACGATTCTTATTTCTAGTCATCTCATCGCGGAGCTGGAGGGCGTGCTTTCGGACATTCTGCTCATCGAGGACGGACGTGTGCTTGCGAATATGCCGATTGATGATTTCCGTGCGGGCGCGTTCCGGGCAGATGGCACAAGCGAACAGCTTGCGGTGTTCGGCAGCGGATTACAGTGCTTGGAACAAAAAGATTCACCCCTGCAAAGCTATGCCATTTATCAAGGCAGCCTCACGGCGGAACACATCAAACGCGCCGAAAGCATGGACATCACGCTTTCTTCCGTCACAGCGGAGGAACTTTGCATTCTGCTGACCAAACAAAACAAGGAGGAGTTGCTCAAATGCTTATGGTAAAAGAAAATCTCCGCAGTTCAATGCGGTTATTCCGGTTCAAGCACAAAATTCTCTGGATTATGGTTTTCACCTTCGCCTTTGTCAGCCTGTACTCCCTTGCCGCCATTCTTTCCAGCGAATTTTTTGAACAGAACGATTTCAATGACTCATACACGCATATTCTGGACGATTTTTCTAATCTTTTGTTTTTCCTGACGGTATTTAGCTCCGCAGTGCTTGCCTTTTCTTACAAAAGCCGGAGCATTCCCTTTCGGATTTACCCGCAAACCCGCGAACAGCGTTTTTTTACAGAATATATTTTGAATTTTCTTCTGGTGCTGGCTTCCACAGCCATTCTGCTGGTTTACTATCTTCTGGAATATCTCGCGTGCAAAATCTTACAGCACAACGACATCATCGGCACGTTTGTTTTTCGTACAAACAAAGAATTTTTCCTGTACGGACTCGTCCATTATGCCTTGGAGCTTTGGCTTTGCACTGCGCTGATTGGTTTTCTGCTGGCACTTTTTCGATTTCTCCGGCAATATACCATCCTCCTCATAGCGGGGCTTGCCGCCGTTGCTCTTGCCGCCATGCGGAGCAACCGCCTGCTTCATACCATCCACAATGGGTTTGATTTCATTCGTGCGGACAGCACCCTGCCGCCGTTTCTCCTAAAAGCAAGCCTGCTGATTGTTCTGCTGACCGCCGCCGCCTTTGTGCTGAACCATTACGCAAAGGAAAGCAACCCCACCCGTGCCTCAGCCGCTTTGCAAGCACTTTCCATTCTGATCGGTATTTCCATTGCTCTGTTTTCAATCCCGCAGCTTGTTTTATCTGTTAGCGAACAAAACACAAACAGCTCCGTTGATTTCGGCGAAAGCGAAAGCAAAACCCGCACGTTCACCGTGGACACCACCTCCCTTCCTGCGGGAACTGAACTAACGGTGAAGCTTTCCGGCAAAATGGTGGATGCTGCAGGCCTTGACTTTGAGAACGAGGACGTGGATATGGCGGCAATCTATTATGACACCTCCGAACCGTTAATCACGGGTGCACACAACCTGGAAATCACCTACTCACCGATGTTCTCCACCTATGAAAGTATGCGCGTTTCCGACTACATGGACGGTACACTCACCGCAACGCTAGAGGGTACGACCTTATATTTAAATTACCAAACAACCGGCGATATCGCTGTCATTCCGGTCTGGAATACCGCACCAAACATCTCCCGTTTTTCGGAATATTGCGAAGTGGATGACGGGTCTTCCGCCGCCACCGGCGCAAGTATGGATATCACCGCAAAATAACGCAAAAAAATCCCGTACCAACGTGAACCATCCGTTTGATCGGACCCGTTCACCAGTACGGGATTTTACTTTTCTAAAAATAAGGAATTACTTCAGTGCGCTTACGCCCGTGTCGCCTGTTCTTACGCGGACAACATCGAGAATGCTGTAAATGAAGATCTTGCCGTCACCGATATTACCTGTGTACAACGCCTTCTTCGCAGCCGCAACCACAGAGTCCACCGGCACTTCCGAAACCACAACTTCAACCTTGATTTTCGGCAGAAGCGTCATTTCAACTTCTACACCGCGATAGAAGTCCGTGCGGCCCTTCTGAGTTCCGCAACCATGTACCTGCGTCACCGTAATACCCATCACGCCAATCTTGTTCAGTGCAGACTTGAGTGACTCGAATTTCTCCTGCTTGCAGATAATTTCTACCTTGGAAATGCCCGTTGCAATCGTTGTGCCGGGTTCTACCGGAACAACCTTGGTAGGAACAGCCGTCTCCATCGGTACATCGCCCGTTACGTCTTCTTCCATAGCATAATCCACAGAATCTACCGCAGGCATAAAGTCCGCGTAGCTGGAAACCAAACCATGCTCTTCGATATCCAAACCAACGATTTCTTCCTGCTTGGAAACCCGCAGGCCGAAAATTTTCTTAATGACGAAGAACATAATTGCCGTTGTAACTGCTGTCCACGCAAGGATCGAAACAACACCGAGAGACTGAATGCCCAACTGTGAAACACCGCCGCCATAGAACAGTCCGTTTACATCATTGCCGGGTGCTGTATCCGTAGCGAACAGGCCAACTGCCAGACCGCCCCAGATACCGTTTACGCCGTGAACTGCAACCGCACCAACCGGATCGTCCACATGGAGTACATGGTCCAGCAGCCAAACGCCGAATACCACGAGCAGTCCTGCAACAATACCGATTACCGCTGCGCCAACGCTGTCTACAACATTACAGCCAGCCGTAATGCCAACCAGTCCGGCGAGGGAAGCATTCAGGCACATGGAAACATCGGGCTTGCCGTATTTCACCCAAGTGAAAATCATGCAGGTCACTGTTGCCAGCGCCGGCGCAATGGTAGTGGTAACCAAAATCGAAGCCAACTGCTCAATCGAACCTGCTGCCGCGCCGTTGAATCCGTACCAGCCAAACCAGAGGATGAACACACCGAGTGCGCCCAACGTAAGGGAGTGACCGGGAATGGCACTNNAAGCATCGCCGCACCGACCAGTGCTGTTAAGCCGCCAACCATGTGGATCGCCGTAGAACCGGCAAAGTCCATATAGCCCTTTTCGACCAGCCAGCCGCCGCTGCCCCATACCCAATGGGCTTCCACCGGATAAATTACCAGCGAAATAATTGCCGAGTACACACAGTAAGAAATGAATTTCGTTCTTTCTGCCATTGCTCCGGAAACAATGGTTGCCGTTGTGGCACAGAACACCAGATTGAAAATAAAGCTGGACCAGTCAAACGACTGATAGTCCGTAAAAATTGTCCAATCCGGTTTACCGAACAGACCGTGAAAAGTTTCGCCTGTCAATAAGCTAAAGCCGAGTAGCATGAAGACCACAGTACCGATACAGAAGTCCATCAAGTTCTTCATGATGATATTGCCGGCGTTCTTTGCACGGGTGAATCCGGTTTCCACCATTGCAAAGCCGCATTGCATGAAGAATACCAGTGCGGCACCGATCAAGAACCATACGCCGAATACCTGACCGTCAATCGCTTCTAAGATATTCGCATCCATAACGCAAACCTCCAATAATATGAATAATATTTATAATCATCTCGCCGGGCTTTGCCGGCAATGTGATTACCGCAATAAAAAACAAGAATGCCAGAAGAACTCTCTTCTGACACCCTTGTCATCGTTGATTGAGTATGCTATGATTATATACGTGGCAAATAAAATCCGCAATATTCCGAAAAAAACTTTGTGCATAAAAGATATTGTTCAGGGAATACAGCCGCCTTTCTCTGTATCTTTCCTACAAAAACTTGCTAAGCGCGCATTAATTTTTCGTATTCCTCGCTAAGAACTCATTAATCTTTGTTTTTTTGAAGAAGATTCATCAGCATTTTGTGGCTACCGATTCGTGCAACGTCTTTCCTTATCCAACATCACAAAATTTCGATATTTTTGTAATTCATATTTGTATGTTATTACAAAATCAAAGTCGAGCCCTTGCATTTCATGAAAAACAATGCTATTATTTTTTTAAATCAGATAATGTATTCCGGTTGGCAATTCTTTTGTGTATGTCCTTTTCGAAGAATTGTTCAAGATTGCAGCTTGAGGGTGGAGAGCTATTTAGCTCTTTGCCCTTTATTTTTTTATCCGTCAAAAAAATGCGTTTTTACCGGGTATCAAAGCAAATTCCGGGATGGAATTTATATTGTAACGAAAACAAGCAATGACGCTTCCGGACCCGGGCGACCGTTGCTTGTTCTTTTGATTGTGAGGTGAATACCATGAATCAGTTTGTCATTCTATTTCTGTATAAAGATATCAACATCAAAGTCAGCATCAGCTATCTGCTGAAGATGAACGATTACTTCGTGCAGTGCATCCGCACGGATAAAAAAGCCTCTTTGTATAAGCTGGGGGACTTCTCTCCTGATCTGATTTTAATGGAATTTCGCCCCGAAAACACTGAGGATTACTCCGTACTGCACGAATTGCATCTGGATTTTGATATCCCGATTCTTGCCATTTCCCGCGATACCACCGAGGCGCACAAAGTCAAAGCGCTGGATGGCGGCGCAGATGATTTTATCCAAATTCCCTATCAGGAGCAAGAATTTCTTGCACGCGTACGGGTATGCCTGCGGCGGCGTCAACGCCAACGCGCCGCAGTGAAAAAATACCGGTTTAAAAATTTTATTGTAGACTTTGATGCCAAAGAGGTTTATCTTTCCGGGCGTAAGATTTCACTGACCAAACATGAATACCGCATTGTCTGCCTGTTGGCAAAGAACGCGGGAAAAGTGCTGACCCACGATTATATCGTACATAATGTTTGGGGCAGCAACCCCATTAAAGCGGCAAATATCCTACGGGTAAATATGACCAATATCCGGCACAAACTGCACGATACCAAAGAAACCGGATTGATTCAAACCATCATCGGTGTCGGATATAAAATGCCGGCCGCCAACGAACGCAGCTCCTGATTTTTTAACAAAAAGAACCGCCTGTGGTGCTGCCACAAGCGGTTCTTTTTTAGGAAAAAGGAAGTTTGTTATTTCAAAAACTAGCGATGCTTTTTCCCGGATGCTGTGACGACAGCCGCCGAAATTGTACAAAGCAAGAGTAATCCAGCTGCGGCGCTGCCTGTTTTTGCGCTGTCACTATCTGCCTCCGAATGACCGGCATTGTTATCAGTATTGGCATCCGTATCCTGTGCCGCATTGCCGCTGTTTACACCGGGATCCTCATCGGAACTGTTGTTTGCCGGTTCACTATCAGAACCACTGGAGTTGTTCGAAGACGCTCCGGAAGGTTCTTCGGAAGGTTCTTCCGATTCCTCCGGCAAGTACTCTTTCAACACGGAAGCAATTACACCATATCCGGTTTCGTTGGGATGCAATCCGTCAAACACCAAATCCGGATCACAGTAACCATCTTCCTGTACAAATTGCGAATAAGCATCCACATACTGTGCGTAATCATACCGCTCTGTCATGGCTTTCAGCGCCGTATCCAAATTCACAATTAGATCCTGCGCATTGGTATAAAACACAGGCGTAGTGGGCAGCACGCTGATCACCACAATGCTTGTGTCCGGCAATGCAGTGTGAATCGCATCAAACATGGTTTCGTAATTGGCAACGATCTCCTCCGCAGTGAGCCCGTGTCCAATATCATTGATCCCGCAAAGGAACACCACTGTGTTGTAATTTCCACGAGTAATATCGCCGATTCTCGGCACCAATTCCTCCGTTGTTTGTCCGCCGATACCGTAGTTTACGCAATCTGTTCTATCCAGAATTTCGTTCCAGTCCCCGTATCGCAGCAATGCATTTTGCACAATACTGTCACCAATAAAAGCAATCCCCTCCGTGGGACGATCCCACGTTCCATCGGTTGTATCCACCGGTTCGCCCTCGCCTGCAAAATATGCAATCCGGTTCAGTGTGACTTCGCTGTTTGTAGCGGAATACGCAAGAATTTCATCCAACCGCGCGAAATTAGTTCCAAACGCCGCCGCAACACTTTCGTATGCGTAAACGGAATACTGCTTGCCGTTTTCTGCCGTGCCGATTTCATCCGGATAAACCGCTGCCCACTGCGTTGCACCGGATGCGCTGGAAAACGCTAAATAAATGCCATCCTCCGCACCGGTGTATTCCACATAAAAATAGCTGCCCTCATTGATCTGCGCCGCATCAAAATCCCCGCCGACGTGTTTGGTATAAAAGAACGTTAGATTGGTATCTTTTGCAGTGGCACTCGCTGATCCTTTATAGAGCAAAGCATCCGCATGGAGGTCATCTTCCAACGGCGTGCCATACCACGACACTTTTGTGATTGTCACAGGTCCGGTGGTACTGCCGGTACAAATTGCATCTACATCGGTAAAATCCGCCGTGCCGTAAGCTGCTTCACACGCATCATAGCGAAAACGCGAGTAATAGCCCTCTGCTGTCGTACCGGTTTCCGTCGCCGTTACGCTTGCCCATTTTTCCGTGGCCCATTCGGAAAACGCCAAATACACGCCATTTTCCGTACCGGTGTATTCCACTTCAAAATAGCCGCCCTCCGTAATCAAATACGGATCAAAATCGCCATTGGCATTGGTTGTGTACGTGGATGTTCCCAGTGTCCATTCAGCGCCGACTGCCGTGCTGCCACTATACAGCACTGTTTCTTCCAGTGCGGTCTCCGCAGCCGCCGAAACACTCACCGCGCACAGTCCCACACACACCGAACAAATGCCCGCCGTGAGTCTTTGTAAGATTTTCATAAAACCATCCCTTCGCATTCGTTATATTAGCTAAATATAACTTAATTTAACTAAAGTATAACGCAAAGGAATCGTTTTGTACAACAAGCATTACTTGAAATTGATAAAAATTTATGATTATGACGAAGATTTTTGTTTTAATACCGCCCGCGACTTTTCCAGAAATTCTGATTTTACGGGTTCCGTTAAGTAATATGCAACATTGCGCTGTTCTTCTTCCGCAGTAATCAGCTCCACATTCTGCATTGCAATTTTTGCAAGGCTGGGCGCATCCACATAGCATGCCAAAATATGCACCTGTCGAAAATCCCGTACCTTGTCATAATGTAATACCGCAAGCCGACTAACCGTGGGCTGATCAACAAAACAAGCCAAATTGCACACCTGCGAAAACTGTTCCACCGTTTTGGCGTTGGCATTTACCAGCCGGATCAGGCAATCCCGTTCAACAAAACACGCAATATTACACACCTGCGTAAAGCTCTCTGCTTTTGTAAAATTCGATACCATCCTGCTAAGCACTGTCGGCTCCATCCGATACGCAATCTCGCAAAGCTGCGCAAAACTGCTGACTTTTTCTGCATTTGCCGCTGCCAATGCATTCAGCGTTGGTGCATCAATATAGCTGGCAATCGCGCACACCTGCGAAAAGCTTTCCGGCAAGTGCAAATTTTTCCGTACCAGCTTACTCAGCACTTCTTCCTCCAAATAGGGCGCCGCACCGATCATCTGGTCAAAGCTCCGGACGTTGATTTCGGATCGTTCAATGGCCTCCAGAACTTCATTGGGTTTGACAATCGAAATAATTTCCAGCAAATCCGCCGCATCATGGTTTTGCATCAAGTTCCGGATCGCCCTTGTCTGTCGTTCGTTCTGCAAAATTTCATCAATACTGACCCGATACAACTCAGCGATTCGCACCAAGTTAGATAAATCAGGCATAGTTTTCCCACGTTCCCAGTAACTCACCGCCTGAAAACTAATGCCCAGCTGCTCTGCGACCTCCATCTGTGTTAGGTTCGCCTTGCGCCGAAACCCCGCCAGCCGCTTGCCGGTTTCCACCATATCAAACACTGCCCTGCCCCTTTCCACGCTCGGTTCCTTTTCTATTATCGTATCACAAGAAAATTTTCATGTCAAGCCAAGACCGCTAATCCTGCTAAACCCGTTGCGAATAAAATAATTCCATCCTCACTTATGATACTTCGCATTGCCCAAAATAGAAAATGCGCGATAAAGCTGTTCAAGCAGCATCAACCGCGCAAGCTGATGCGGAAAGGTCATTTCACTCATAGACAGCCGCAAGTCCGCCCGTTGCTTTACTCGTGGAGAAAGCCCATAGGACGAGCCAATGATAAAATAAAACCGGCTGCTTGTTCGCAGCACGGTTTCTTCCAGCAACGCCGCCAGCTGCTCGCTGTGCATAGACTTTCCCTCAATACAAAGTGCAGCGCAAAATGCAGGCGCAGCATTTACTTTCTCCAAAATTCCGCCCGCCTCCTGCTCCAGCGCCGCAGCGATTTCCTTTTCGGATGGACGCTCCGGCAAGCGGCTTTCCGCCAGCTCCGTGACACGTATTTCACAAAACGCACCCAGCCGTTTGAGATATTCCGCACAACCCTCCCGCAGGTAGGATTCTTTCAATTTTCCCACGCAAATAATTTCCGCCCGAATCATAATACCACCACAGCGCCGCAACTCTCCACCGGTGCGACCTCTAATATGTAATCCGCCCCGCGCCGCAAATGCGAAAGTGCGGTTAGCGCACAGGTTTCCGCCTTGTTCGGTGTGTTGTTTTCCTGACTTAAATGCCCCAGCACAATCCGTGTGGTGCCGTTTTCAATTAGCTCCGGCAGAATTTCCGCCGCATCATCATTGCATAAATGCCCGTGGGCGGATAAAATCCGCTGTTTTAAAAAATCCGGATACCCGCCGTGCCGCAACATCCGTTCATCGTAATTGGATTCCAGCAAAACCAAATCACTGCCAAACAGATATCTCCGAACCGTAGGAGTGATTTTCCCCAAATCCGTACAGGTTGTAATCTTCCTGCCGTCCGGCGTTGTTACCGAATACCCACAGCTTTGGCGCGTATCGTGCGGCGTGGCAAACGCCCGGATTTCATAACCCGCCAGCTCCACCTCAGCACCGTCCACCGCATAGGTATCGGCATCCTCCGGCAAAACACCGGCGGAACACAGATAGTCCAAATTATCGGACTGTGCAAACACCGGCGCATGGTATTTTTTCGTAAAGACCGAAAGTCCTTTAATGTGATCGCTGTGCTCATGGGTGATGAACACCCCGCGCACGGCTTCCGGCGGAATGGCGCACTGCTCCAGCGCCGTAACAAGCCGTTTACAGCTTACCCCGCAGTCAATTAAAATCCCGCCGCCGGCATCTCCAATAAAAGCTGCATTGCCCTTGCTGGAGGAAAAAAGCGGATAAAAACGTGCGATATTTCTCACCTCATAAGAAAGAAAGCCAGCCGCAAATTACAGCCGGCTGACTTGGTTTTCCCGCAGGAAACCAACGGGAAGCAAATGATTTTCAATCCGGTTATCCGTCCTGAAAACGCAGTCCGTATTTTTGCAAAAATCACACACTCAAAGCGATTTCCGCATTGTTATAATAAACTCTCCGAATATCCGCACCCAACTTGCGCAGTTTTTCATCAATCTGCTCATAACCGCGCTCTATGTGATAGATATCCTCAATTTCCGTAATTCCGCTTGCGCAAAGCCCGGCAATGATCAACGCCGCACCTGCGCGCAAATCTGTCGCCTTTACGGGTGCGCCGGTCAGTTCCTTTACGCCCTGAATCACGGCAACTTTTCCCTCAATGCTGATATCCGCACCCATCCGGCGCAGTTCCCCCGCATAGCGGAAGCGATTATCAAAAATGTCGTCCGTGACAAAGCTTGTCCCCTCACAAATGCTGAGCAAGGCAGAAAGCTGCGGCTGCATATCCGTGGGAAAACCGGGGTGCGGCAGTGTTTTCACATTGGTTTTCACCAGCGGTTTTTCCACATATACGCGCACGCTCTCGTCAAATTCATCCACCGTTGCGCCAATCATGCGCAGCTTCGCGGTAATGGATTCTAAATGTTTTGGAATCACATTGCGAACCAACACATCCCCGTGCGTTGCCGCCGCCGCAACCATATAGGTTCCCGCCTCAATCTGGTCGGGAATAATTGCATAGGTAATGCCCTTCAGGAATTTTGTGCCACGGATCTTAATCACATCCGTACCCGCTCCGCGGATATCCGCGCCCATGGAGTTCAGGAAGTTCGCCAAATCCACAATATGCGGTTCCTTCGCGGCATTTTCAATAATGGTCAAACCATCGGCTTTCACCGCGGCAAAAATCGCATTAATCGTGCCGCCTACGGTATTGAAATCAAAATAAATCTGCGCGCCCACCAAATGATCTGCATAAACGCGAATCACGCCATTGGCGTTTTCGTTCTTTGCGCCCAACGCGTTGAACGCCTTAATATGCTGATCAATCGGGCGGTCGCCCAAATCACATCCGCCGGGAGTCGGTACGCTTGCATCATGGAACCTGCCCAGCAATGTTCCAATAAAATAGGAAGAAGCCCGCATGGAGCGTGCAAGCTCATACGGTACTACAGGATTTTTAATCTGCCGGGTATCCACCTTTAGGGTGTTCTTGCCAGTAAAGCTGACAGCAGCGCCCATTTCTTTTAAAATTTTTACACAAATTGCAATGTCGCTGATTTCAGGAACGTTTTCTAGTATGCACTGCTCATCGCAGAGAATTGTTGCGGCAACAATCGCTACCGCCGCATTTTTCGCGCCGCTTACCGTCACTTCGCCGCGCAAGGGTTTTCCGCCGTGTATCACAAATTTTTCCAAAACTGCACTCTCCTCAGAAGCGTCGGTTTTCTCCGCGCATCTTTATTATGCCGCAGATCGTCCAGAAATAATAGTACGGATGTAAAAATCCCGTAAAAAGAATCAATCTTTTTCCTGCGTGGCCGTCAAACAACGGATACGCGGTGATTTCCGTGATATGCGATATAAAAAATTGCTATTTTTCCGCACGAATGCTCTTGCGAAAAAACGCATCGTAAATTCATTCACCGGGCAAGCTTTCTTTCTCTTTACAACTTGCCTGCAACTATCTTACCACACTTTTGTCAAAAAATCAAGCATGAATTCCTGCTTTGTCCTGAAAATTTCATGCCAAAACCCTTTTATTACAATTTTGCACTGACCTTTCGATTGTTTTTGACAAATATTCTGGACAGTGTTCTGTTAAAATGTTATAATGATTTCAGCAAAGCACGTAAACAAGAGGAAAAATGTTTCTAAAAAAAGGGGCACAACATGAAAAAAGCACCCCGCAAGCGCGGCAATTTATTCTGGATGCTGATTTTTTTGAATTTGGCATTGGTTTTGCTGGCAATATATCTGGCAATGCAGGTATTTCCCAATGGCGAAAAAACCGCCTATGTGTACAGCGACGGCGCATTGGTGCAAACGCTGCCGCTGAACGAGGACACGCAAATTACTATAAAAAGCCCGAACGGCGGCGAAAACGCCTTGACCGTGCGCGGCGGGAAAATTGCTGTTACCGAATCCGACTGCAAAAACCAAATCTGCGTGCACACCGGCGCGGTGCAGTCCGGCACGATTATCTGTGCGCCAAACAAGCTTGTTATCATCATCAAATCCACAAAGGCGCAGGACTACGACCTGCAAACCGGCTGATTTTTATAAAAGGAAACCACATGAGAAATATCAAAATTCGCAAACTAACCACCACCGCAGTGCTAGCCTGCTGTGCGCTCACCATTTTTGTGCTGGAAGCCCAACTCCCCGTCATTCCCGTGGCAGGCGTAAAGCTGGGACTTAGCAATCTCATCACGCTGCTTACCCTGCGGCTGGTTGGCAGAAAAGAAGCCCTCGCCGTGGTATTCATCCGCGTCCTGCTGGGGAACCTCTATGCCGGCACGTTCCTGACGTTTTGGTTCAGCCTTGCCGGAGGCGTACTGGCATGGGCAGTCATGGCACTCACCTGTGCGCTGTTTGAGGACAACCAAATTTGGGTGGTCAGCGTTTTCGGCGCACTGGCACACAATACCGGACAGCTTGGCGCGGCGGCAGTGTTGTTAAAAACCGCAAGCGTCCTTGCCTATACGCCCGTGCTGGGCATTGCCGCCATTGTCACCGGACTTTTCACCGGTTTTCTCTGCGTGGCAATTTTAAAAAGTCCCGTGCGGCGATTTTCCCTCAAAGACAAAAAGCCTTTGTAAGAGGGCGCTGCTCCCTTATTGTACTTTATGTGGTAAGCCTATATGGGGGACTCCGTCCCCCATACCCCCTGTTTAAGGG
>DBRO01000059.1:33291-34904 GCA_002306005.1 Ruminococcus sp. UBA1366
AGCAAATGCACTGCCGCCATGAGAATCGGGAGGAAAAACACCATCAGCACCTGCGAACGGATGGAGGCTTTCACCTCGGTGCGCGTCATGCCCACCTGCCGCATAATCTCAAATCGGCGCCTGTCCTCATACCCCTCGGAAATCTGCTTGAAATAAATAATCAGTACCGCGCAAAGCAAGAACAGCGTTCCCAAAAACAGCCCTAAGAACAACAATCCGCCATACATGGCATAAAAGCTGTCGCGGGATTCCTGCCGGCACTCCAACATGACCGACGCGGGCGCAAATTCCTGAGTGTTGTTTTCTGCAATTTCTGATTCAAACGCAGCCAAACGGGTTTTCATATCTGCATAACAGGATAAGATTTGTGCATCACTGCCGTTCACGTCCAGATAAAATGCCGTGGACATCGTTTGCATGATGAAGCCCTCGTCCTCCCCTTTTCCGGCGTTCATCGCATGGTTATAAGAATCCATAACCGCCCAAATTGCATCCTCCGGCACAACCACCAAACAGTAGTTTTCAACGTAAGTTTCCGAGGAATCCGCATACGGATTTGCCGAAAGCCGCTTTACGGCGGTAAAGGTCTGTCCGTAAACCTGCAAGGTATTAGACTGAAATGACTTACTGTACACTATCATCTGGTTGTCCGAAATGGTTGTCGTGTCACCCGTCATTACTGCATAATCGTCCGCCGCTATCAATTTCAGCACCGTATCATCTACAGACATTCCAGAACCGTCCGGCATAAATTCGCTGCCTGAAAACGCACCATAAAGGACGAGATTCGTAACCTCCGTTGCGTTGTTGAGTTTTAATCCGGAATTCGAGAGCGTGTTTTTCACAACCGCCAGCGTAGCGTCTTCCACACCGTTGCCCTGTTCAGTATTATTTACATAAACAACCATATCCGAATCATACGCATAGCGGCTGTCGAGAATATCATCCAGCCCCGCATACAGCGAAACGGTTGTGGAAACCGTCACCAGCACCATGGTGGAGAGAATACAGATACTTGCCAAACCTGCGGCATTCTGCTTCATGCGGTACATCATGCCCGAAACGGACGTGAAATGCTTGGGTTTATAATAGTACTTCTTATTCCGCCGCAATATTTTTAACAGCGCAATACTGCCCGCCGTAAAAAGCAGATACGTCCCCAGTACCACCAGCAGCACCGCAAGAAAAAACAGCGCCAATGCCTTTACAGGGTTTTTCTCCACAATGGCAATTGCATAACCGCCGCCCAATGAAAGCAGTCCGAGAATTGCCATTACCCACTTCGTTTTCGGCTCGCGCTCGCCGGCATTCCCGCCATGCAGGAGCTCTACCGGCTTTGCTCTTGCCACACGAATCATATTAAACAGCAGATTCAAAAAGAACACCGCGCCGAATTCCAGTACTGTTGCCATAAGCGCCCAAAAGCTGAATTCAAACTGTACGGAAGATGCCGCCTGATGCAAAATTTTAAACAGCACCAGCATAACGAGCTTTTCAAACACCAGTCCGAATATCAACCCCGCCAACAGCGTACCGCCAAACAGCATCAGCGTTTCCCACAAAAAAATCCGTGCAATGTGTTTCTTTTCCATGCCGAGAATATTGTACAGCCC
>DBRO01000059.1:34928-40234 GCA_002306005.1 Ruminococcus sp. UBA1366
TCAAAATATCAAACATAGTGCTGGAAACGCGCATTAGTGTTTTCGAAAGATACAGCGTGCACAAAATATAGAACATACCCGTCATCGCCGTACAAATCACCAAATACGGCAGGTAAAAGCGCCCATTTTTGCGAATGCCCACTGCGGCAAGCTTGGGATAAAACACCTTATTCATGCCGCTCACCACCCGTTGCCATCACCGTCAGCGTGTCGGAAATCCGCGCAAAGAATTCGTCCCCCGTCATCGCGCCGCGGTAAATTTGGTGGAACACCTCGCCATCCTTGATAAACAGTACCCTGCCCGCATGGCTGGCAGCTTTGATGCTGTGCGTAACCATGATGATAGTCTGTCCAGCGGCGTTGATTTTTCCAAAAAGCTTCAGCAGGCTTTCTGCCGCGCGGGAATCCAACGCGCCGGTGGGTTCGTCCGCAAGAATTAAATCCGGTTTTGTAATCAGCGCCCGCGCAACTGCGGCGCGCTGTTTTTGTCCGCCAGAAACCTCATATGGAAATTTGTCCAGCAAAGTGTCAATCTCCAGCGCCTTGACAATCGGCTGTGCGGTGCTTTCCATTTCCGGATACGCCTTGCCTGCCAGCACAAGCGGCAGGTAAATATTATCCCGCAGTGAGAACGTATCCAGCAGGTTGAAATCCTGAAACACAAAGCCCAGATGTTCCCGCCGAAAGCGTGAAATGTCCTTTTCTTTAATGCCGGAAAGCCGACTTCCCGCCAGCAAAATCTCCCCGTCCGTGGGTTTGTCCAATGCTGCAATCATGTTCAGGAGCGTGGTTTTTCCGGAACCCGATTCTCCCATCACCGCAACAAACTCTCCCTGCTCTACGGAAAAATTCACATTTACCAGTGCCGGAACCGCATTGCCGCCAAACCGTGTAGTGTATGTTTTTTTCAATCCGCTGACTTCTAAAACAGCCATATAAACAGCCTCCTCGTTTTTGTTGCTTTTATTTTAACATACCCTCGCTTGCCGCCGCAATCGAATTGCCTTACAAACAAAGAAAAAACCTTACAATTTCGTAAGGTTTCAACGATACTGTTATTCTCCAAGGATATCCACCGTATCAAAGCCGATGAAAATCCGGGTGCCCTTGTCCGGTTCGGATTCCGCTATAATCGTGTGTGAAAGCCGCGTGCAGATTTTTTTACAAAGATACAGCCCGATGCCAGTGGACTTTTTATCCAGCCTTCCATTGTAGCCGGTGAATCCTTTTTCAAAAATTCGCGGCACGTCCTCCGGCGCAATACCAATGCCCGTATCCGCTACCACTAAATTGCCGCGCTCGTCCAAATAAATCGAAATCGTTCCGTGCGGGGTGTATTTCAGCGCGTTGGAAAGCAACTGCTCCACCACAAAGCCCAGCCATTTCTCATCGGTGAGCACTTCCTTGTCCACGCCCTTTAAATCCAGCTTAATTTTCTTGCGGATAAAAAGCACGGAAAACTTCCGAACCGCCTGCCGGACAATTTTATTTAAACTGCATGGTTTTAGCACAAAATCCGTGCTTTCGCTGGTCGTGCGCAAATACGTCAGCACCATATCCACGTACTGCTCGGTTTTCATCAACTCCGGCAAAAGCTCGTTGGCGTGCTGTTCCTCATCCGATTGCAAAATCAGATACATCGCGGAAATCGGCGTTTTAATCTGGTGCGCCCACATGGTATAGTAATCATTCATCTCCGCAAATTCCTCCGCGCCCCGTGCGGAAAGCCTGCGGTTCTCCTCCCGCAGGACAGTAATCATTTCCTGATACTGTTCCTCCGGCAGATTCGCCGGAGCCGGAATAAACTCCTGCGTGGTTAAAATGCTTTTTTGTGCAATTCGCAATGCTTTCACCCGCGCCACATATCTGATCAAATCCACCGTGCCCAGCAGCAAAAGAAGAAAGCCGCAAAGAACCGCCGCATACCGGATCGGCAACAAAGGCACTTCATACAAGCGGAAAATTCCCGCAAACACTACGCTGCCAACCAGCAAAAACAACACCGCATGGATCCGATACTTCAAATAAGAGAAAAACAATTTCATGATTTTTGTTCCGTTCTGCATTCAGATTTTACCGGTGATCTGTACCGGAAACGCAATAGCCCTCGCCCTTTTTTGTCACAATAAAATCCGTCAGTCCCATACTCTCCAGCTTTTTCCGCAGCCGCGTCACATTAACCGTCAGGGTATTTTCGTCCACATAGCAGTCGGTTTCCCAAAGCCGGCGCATTAGTTCTGTCCGGCTGATAATTTTCCCCTTGCCCGCCATCAGCGTCGCCAGTATCCGAAATTCATTCTTTGTCAGCTCGGTTTTTTGTTCGCCAAAAACCACCGCGGACTCCTCAAGGTTCAGCACTGCCCCGCCAAAGGTCAGCAGTTCTGCTGGTGCGCCAAATTCATACGTCCGGCGAAGCACCGCGCGAATCTTTGCCAACAGGACCTCCAAACTAAACGGTTTTGCGACAAAATCATCGCCGCCCATATCCATCGCCATGATGATATTCATATTATCCGCCGCAGAGGAAAGAAAAATCACCGGTACGCTGGAAGTTTTCCGAATTTGCGTGCACCAATAATAACCGTTATAAAACGGCAGGGTAATGTCCATCAGCACCAACTGGGGCGAAAACGCCGTGCATTCGCCCAACACCTCACGGAAATCCCTTGCACATTCCGCCTCATATCCCCATGAGCGCAGACTTTTCATCACCAAAGCGGCAATGGTTTCATCGTCCTCCACAAGAAAAACCCGGTACATTTAGCTCCCCCTTGCAAAATTCCACTGCGTGAAAAAGCGGCAGTCCGTTTTTCCAACGAACCGCCGCACAAAGTTCAATCCCCGGTGGACTGCCGCAGAATAATACTATGCGGAAGCCGGTACGTCTGATTGTCCTTTTTGCCGCCGGAATTGATATTGTGAATCAGTTTTTCAATTAAAAACGAGCCCATCTGTAAACAAGGCTGTGCCACCGTAGAAATCGTCGGCACATACATCCCACACATCGTGATATTATCAAATCCCATAATGGAAATATCTTTTCCTACCGTCAGCCCCAGCGCACAAGCGTGCTTAATCGCGCCTGCGGCAATCAAATCCGAAACGCAGAATACGGCAGTCGGCGGCTCGGCTAATTTCAAAAAACGCCCAATTGCAATTTCGCCGTTGCGATAATCATAGGAGCCATGATAAACATAGTTTTGTTCCACGGAAATTTTGTGATCTGCCAACGCCTGCAAAAATCCTTGCTCACGCTTCACGGAAGATTGTGCATAGGGCAAGGTGCTGATAATCGCAATTTTTCTATGGCCTTTTTTAATCAGCTCTGTTGCCGCATCGTATCCGCCCTGCTCGTCATCCACCGTTACAGTCAACACGTCCGCGCCGATCACACTTTCGCAGCAAAGCGCAATATTGTACTTCTCAGCAATTTCGTTCAGCATTTTTGCACTGTATTGGGTACCCATCAGCACCGCGCCGTCTGCTGTTCGGTTGAACAGCATATTCATCTGGCGGATTTCAATATCCGATGTGGAATTGGACGTTGACGAAATAATATCATAGCCCAGTTCAAACGCTTTCTGCTGCATTCCGCGAATAATTTCCGAATACAGCGAGTGCTCAGTAGATGGTTGTATGACTAATATCGTATTGGTTTCACACTTACGAAGATTTCTTCCTAAAAAATTCGGACTATAATGCAACCGTTCAATTGTTTCATTGACTAACTGCGCGGCAGATTCGGAAACATTCGCACTGCCGTTAAGCACTCTGGATACGGTTGCAACCGAAACGCCTGCTTCCCTGGCAACATCCTTAATGGTTACGCTCACGCTGCCGCCCCCTTCCGAAACATATATTCATTCTACCATATTTCAGCCGGAAAGGCTATGTGCATTTTTCACAAAGTCTTTGGGTTGTCTGTATACAATACCATGAAATCATGGATAGCAACAATATTGGACCGATTCTTAGTAAAACCTTACTGCCGGCGGAATCCCGCTATACTGGAACAATCTGCTTTGAACTATCTTCGGATTCATTGCAGCGAAGGCGCCGACGACTATGAGGAGATCAACGTTGAGGATATTCAGCCCTTTTCATACGCAGTGTTCATCCATTATATTCTGCAAAAAGAACGCTCGGACAAGATCCGGCGTTCTTTTTGTATGGAACTTTTTACTCCGTAATCAGTTCCCGCACGGCAACCCGTTGGATTTTGCGCGAAACCAAATAAGAAAACACAAAAGCGCTTACGCTAATAACCGCAACCGGAACTACTACCGTCGGCACTGTGAAATCCATCTCCACATGAACAATGCCAATTACCCTAAACAGTCCGGACAGCACGTGTTCCGACAAAGCAAAACTACACGCCGTGCCAATGCCGGCACCCACAGCCGCAACCATTAGGTAGCGCAGTGCAAAGCTCATTCTCAGCCGCTGGGAGGTAAATCCCACTGCCTTATAAATCCCAATGTCCGTGCGTTCCTGCAAAAAGGCTTTGGCGCAAACCATCCGGATTACGATAAAGGAAAACAACAGTGCAAACGCATAAATCACGATTTTCAGCACGCGAATAATCGTGGTGTACAGTGCCAAGTCCGAATTATTCTCCTCATCGTACACCCATAGATTCACCCGATTCGTGTATTTTTCTGAAAGTTCCTGCGCGATTGCATCCGCCTGTGCAGGGTCTTCCAGCAGATAGTACCGCGAATACACATTAGTATCCACGCCGACCTTGCTTGCCGCCGCAAGACCCATGGCAAACGTCATGCCCGCATCATTTCCCGCCTGATAAATGCCGGAGATGAGATACTGCCCTTCGCTGTCTGCGTTTGTGACCGTTACTGTGTCGCCCATTTTAAGTTCCAGTGCATCCGCAACCATTTCCGTAATCACAATTTCATTGTCATAAATCGGCGCTCTTCCTTGTAAAATGCCGGGAATACCGTTTGGGTCTTCATACATTTCGCAATATAATGATTCCCCGTTTAAACAGCTGTACTGCGTAAGGGTACTGTTTTTCTGCGTAATGCCGGTATGCGCACGAATGATTTCTTCCACCCCGCTAAAATCCGCATCCTTGTCCTGATCCAAAAATGTCACCCGAATATCGGGAATGACAAACCCCATCATTCCCAGCGCCGTGCGTGAGGAAAACAATACCCCCACCAAATTCACCGTAATCATACAAAAGGTTAGAATTGCCGTGATAAAAATCACACCCAAGTACCTTCTTTTTGCGGAAGTAAACTGCCGGAACGCCAAGCTCAGGTTTAAAATTCTTTTGCTGATGGGCA
>DBRO01000081.1:0-436 GCA_002306005.1 Ruminococcus sp. UBA1366
ACACAAAAAAGCCGGAGCGTTAAACTCCGGCTTTTATAAATGGTATCGGCGTGAGTGGCTATTTCTTTTCCTTGCGGAAGCACATGAACCAGTCTAAGCAGTACTGGTCATCGTTCTGGGTTTCCATGCGTTCCTTTGCGGTGCCGCAGGAACCGGCAGTCGGAACAATCACATCATCGCCCGGACGCCAGTTGGCGGGGGTGGCAACCTGGTCGCTGTCCGCCTTTTGCAGGGCAATCACAATGCGCTTGATTTCATCAAAATTCCGTCCGGTAGAAAGCGGGTAGTAGAGAATCGTCCGGATGGTGCCGGTCGGGTCGATGACAAACACGGCGCGGACGGCTTGCGTGTTGGATTGTCCGGGCTGAATCATGCCGTATTTTTTGGCAACATCCATGCGGATATCTTCAATTAGGGGGAATTTTACTTCCACGCC
>DBRO01000081.1:475-916 GCA_002306005.1 Ruminococcus sp. UBA1366
TCCTCCGCCATGGTGGCAAAGGTCATAAATTCCGTGGTGCAAACGGGGGTGAAGTCCGCAGGGTGGGAGAATAGAATCACCCACTTGCCCTTGTAATCCTCCGGGAAAGTAATCGTACCCTGTGTGGTTACGGCAGTAAAGGCAGGTGCCTTGTCACCGATGAGCGGCATGCGGTTTACGGTTGTTTCTTCCATTGTGAATTCCTCCTTTGAAATTGGTTTATTAAACCGGCGGTGTGCCGGATTTTCTCTTGTCCATGTTCTTATTATAGCAGAATAAGCAAATGCTAACTGTAACCTAGTCACAAAACAGCAATATTTATAAAAAATCCTGCCGGAATGCCGACAGGATTTTCTGTTATGTTTTTTTGCGCGTGACTTTTCCGCATTTTGGGCAGGTGACGTTGATTTTTCCCCTGCCACGCGGGACGCGGAGTTTTTG
>DBRO01000081.1:940-2101 GCA_002306005.1 Ruminococcus sp. UBA1366
TCGTTCTCGCGCAGGCGCTTATCTATTTTGCGGGAAAACGTCCGGTAGACGGCAAACCCCAGCGGGATCAGCGTGAGAACATACAGAAAGCCGAACGGTGTCAGGCTGAGGATTCCCTGCAACAGGATGGACAGCACAATCAGCGCAATAGAAAGCTGGTCGCCGCCGTATCTGCCGTACATAAAATTCCTGAGCCAATTCATAAATTACAATCTCCCTTTTGCTTTAATCTTTCTGTTGATGCTTAACAATGCCCACCGCCTTGCTGATTTCCAGCACGGGAATCGGCACAAGTGCCAGTCCCAGCGCGGCAAAGTACATCCAAACCTTCATCTGCACCAGTCCGAACGCTGTGGCAAGCGGGGGAATAAATACCACCGCAGCAACCATCAGGAACGAAACCGCCGCCGCTTTGTTCAGCGTTTTATTAGTGAATGGTTTAATTATAAACAACGAATGTGAAGACCGCATATTAAATGAGTGTATAACCTGTGTCAGTGAAAGAATCAAAAATGCCATGGTTCTGCCGGTTTCAATTCCGCCAATTTTCCAGCCGATGAAAAAGCCTGTGAGCGTCAACGCGGCAAACATAATGCCTTGCAGGAGAATTTGAATGCCGTAGCCGTGCGCAAAAATGCCTTCCTTTTGCGGTTTTGGCTTGCGGTTCATAATGTCGTTTTCCACGGGTTCCATGCCAAGCGCCACTGCCGGCAGGCTGTCCGTAACCAGATTAATCCACAGCAGCTGCATGGAAAGCAGCGGGGCTTCCTGCCAGAATACCATCGCAAGGAACACGGTGAAGATTTCGCCGATGTTTGTGCCAAGCAGGAATCCCACGACTTTTTTGATGTTATCGTAAATGCCGCGCCCTTGCTTTACAGCCTCCACAATCGTGGCGAAATTATCGTCCGTAAGCGTCATATCCGCCGCACCCTTTGCCACGTCCGTGCCGGTAATGCCCATCGCACAGCCAATGTCCGAGGCTTTCAGCGCGGGGGCATCGTTGACGCCATCGCCCGTCATGGCGACGATTTCGCCTTGCTTTTGCCAAGCTTTTACAATCCGGATTTTATCCGAGGGCGAAACACGCGCATACACGGATATCTCCCGCACCCGGCTGTCCAGTTCGGTGTCGTCCATTTCCTGCAATTCAGCACCCGT
>DBRO01000081.1:2109-3759 GCA_002306005.1 Ruminococcus sp. UBA1366
AGGATATGGTCGCCGGTAATCATCACCGGCTTAATGCCCGCCTGCCG
Organism: Ruminococcus sp. UBA1366; assembly: GCA_002306005.1. GTDB lineage: Bacteria > Bacillota > Clostridia > Oscillospirales > Ruminococcaceae > UBA1366. Next base: position 2,157 of record DBRO01000081.1, read on the forward strand.
GCAAACGGCAACCGCGTCCTTTGCCTCCTCACGCGGGGGATCAATCATGCCCACAATGCCGATGAACTGCAAATCTGTTTCCAGCGCCTCCGGTGTTGCCTGTGCGGGAATTTCGGGAATTTCCTTCATTGCCACGGCAAGCACCCGCAGGGCTTTTTCGCTGAGCGCTTGATTTTGTTTTCTGCCTGCCTCCAGATTGCCGGAGGTACAACGCTGGGTGAGGACATCAAACGCGCCCTTGACGATGACAATCTTTTTGCCGCCGAAGTCGTTGACCGTTGTCATCAGCTTGCGGTCGGAATCAAACGGGATTTCCGCCAAACGCTTGTGTTCGAGGCTGATCGCATCGCGTTCGATGCCGTTTTTGTGCGCGGCGGCAATGATAGCGGTTTCGGTTGGGTCGCCGATATGGGTTTCCTTGCCGTTTTCATAAAGAATTTTGCCGTCACAGCAGAGCGCGGCGCAGGTAATCAGGCGGCGGATTTCCTCGCCGTTGTGGTCGCTGATTTCTTCTAAAATATCGGAATTCGCCGCATAGGCATGGGTTAACGTCATGCGGTTTTGCGTGAGCGTGCCGGTTTTGTCTGAACAAATCACGGATGCACTGCCGAGGGTTTCCACCGCGGGAAGCCGCCGGATAATGGCGTTGCGCTTGACCATTTGTTGAACGCCGATGGCAAGCACGATGGTGACAATCGCGGGCAGACCTTCCGGAATTGCTGATACTGCCAGCGAAACGCTCGTCATGAAGATTTCCATAATGTGCATATCGGTGGCAAGCCCGATGACAAAAATCACCGCACAGGCGGCAAGTGCCGCAATGCCAAGGTACTTGCCAAGCTGGGCAAGTTTTTTCTGCAAATTTGTTTGCCCCTCGGTTTCACCGGCAAGCAGGTCGGCTATTTTACCCATTTCGGTTTGCATACCCGTGCCGGTTATCACGGCTTTTGCTCTGCCGTAGGCAACCGAACAACCGGAATAAATCATGTTCACACGGTCGCCTAAGGGTGCATCCGGTGCAATTTGTGCGGCGGCATCTTTTTCTGCCGGCACGGATTCGCCCGTGAGCGCGGATTCCTCACATTTCAGGCTTGCCGCCTCCAGCAGTCTGCCATCCGCGGGAACAAAATCACCGGCTTCTAAGAAAATTACATCGCCCGGCACGAGTTCGGCGGCATCCAGTACGGTTTCCGTACCGCCGCGCAGGACTTTTGCCCGCGGTGCGGACAAGCTTTTGAGCGCATCCAGCGCCTTTTCCGCCTTGCTTTCCTGCATTACGCCCATAATTGCGTTCAGCACCACAATCAGCAGAATCAGGATGGATTCCACAAAGCTTTCGTCCTCGAAAATCGCCACCACAAACGAAATAATCGCGGCGAGAATCAGGATGAGAATCATCACATCCTTAAACTGGTCAAAGAATCGGGAAAGCCAGCTTTTCTTTTTCTTTTCAGCAAGCCGATTTGCACCGTACTGTTCCAGCCGTGCTTTGGCTTCCTCGGCGGAAAGCCCCTGTTCGGGGTTGGTGCCGGTTTGCGCCAGAACGGCTTGCAGGGTGTCTGAATGATGGTTCAATGAAATTCCTCCTTCAAATTCCGGCGGG
>DBRO01000081.1:3791-4580 GCA_002306005.1 Ruminococcus sp. UBA1366
CCTGTTCGGATTTGCCCGTTACACTGCTGTAATCGTCCAGATAGGACGCAAAGCTGATGATGGGGAAAATTAAAAAATACAGCTTGAATAAATCCATATCATCGGAATAAGTAAAATCGCTGTCGGCGTTGCGAATCATCTGGTAGAACGATTCGTGACTGCCAAAGCGCGTCATGTCGAGAATACGAAACAGTTCGTCGTGGTGACTGCTGTTTTTCAGCGATTCAATCGAAAGAATCCGTAGAATGTGACGTTGTTCCACGGCATAGCCAACCATGCGGGAAACAAAGCTTCGCAGTCCGGTATAAAATTCATCCAGCGCGGGCTTGTCAGTGAACACAAAACGGTTGGATTCAATATCCAGCTTGCCGGCATGAATCATGCCCACAATACTGCCGTTGACAAATTCCAGCGCCATGGTATTAAGCGTTTGAAACAGCTCCAGAAACAGGTTGTCGAGGATTTCTTCTTTATTTTTAAAATAGTAGTAAATCAGCGCTTTGGTCACATGGGCTGCGGCGGCGATTTCACTTACGCTTGTGCCGTCATAGCCTTTTTCGCTGAACAGCCCCAGCGCGGCTTTCAGGATGCGCTCCTTTGCGCCGGAATCTTGTACGGACTGCATATTTGTCCCGCCCTTTCGGCATAAAATAACAGATAATTACACTAACTGACCGTTCGTTCAAATTGATTATACAAGAAATCCTCCGGTTTGTCAAGCGGTTGCGGCAGGATTTTTCACGCGGACGCAAAAACTCTCTTGAAATTATGGAATTTTTATGTTATGAT
>DBRO01000125.1:0-898 GCA_002306005.1 Ruminococcus sp. UBA1366
TGAGAGGGTAACGGCAGTTGGCGCCAGTGCACTGATCATCAAACGCCTGCTCGCTCATTTCATCCAGCTTTTCAAGGAATACTTTCTCATCAACGCCGTACTCAGCAATTGTCTTTTTAATGCCGACGCGGGCTTTCAGTTCCTCAATCGCAACAATAAATTTGTCGAACACTTCCTGATCGTTCTTGCCGGAGATTCCAATGAACCGTCCGCACTCTGCNNTAGCGCTCCAGTGCGTGCGGGTATTGGTACTGGCTGAACGTACCCATCTTGCGCGGTGCTGCGGCAATGTTGAATTTCATTACCAGTGTAATCATCAGCGCATTGGCAATGCCGTGCGGCAGGTGGTGATACGCACCCAGCTTATGCGCCATGGAATGGNNTTCGCAAAAGCCATACCAGCCATGGTGGAGGCATCCGCCATCTTTTCGCGGGCAACCGGCTCGTTCGGGCCGTTGTCATACGCTGCCGGCAAGTAGGTGAAGATATTTTTCAGTGCTTTGAGGGCAAGTCCGTCGGTGTAATCCGTCGCCATAATCGAAGCATATGCTTCCAGTGCGTGCGTCATTGCGTCAATACCGGAGGCGGAGGTCAGTCCCTTTGGTGCGCTCATCATCATATCGGTGTCAATAATCGCCATGTTCGGGAGCAGTTCATAATCTGCCAGCGGGTATTTCACGCCGGAATTTTCATCGGTAATAACCGCAAACGGTGTAACTTCCGAACCAGTACCGGAAGAAGTCGGAACCGCAATAAAGTATGCTTTTTCGCCCATTTTGGGGAACGTGTACGTTCTCTTGCGAATATCCATAAAGCGCATTGCCATGTCCATGAAGTCCGCCTCGGGATGTTCGTAAAGCACCCACATGATCTTGCCGGCGTCCATTGCAGAACCGCC
>DBRO01000125.1:930-2201 GCA_002306005.1 Ruminococcus sp. UBA1366
GTGCTGTGCGTAATGCCCATTTCGTCCAGCTTATCGGTAATCGGCTTAGTGTAGCCGTTCTTGTACAGGAACTGGTCGGTGACGATAAAGGCTTTCTTTTTGCCCATGACGTATTTCAGTTCGCTTAACGCAACCGGCAGGCAGCCTTTCTTGAAATACACCTTCGGGGGTGTTCTGAACCACAGCATATTCTCTCTCCTCTCGGCAACGGTCTTAATGTTCAGCAAATGCTTTACGCCGACGTTCTCGGAAACGGAGTTGCCGCCCCAAGAACCGCAGCCCAGCGTCAGCGAAGGGGAAAGGTTAAAGTTGTACAAGTCGCCGATGCCGCCGTGAGAAGAAGGGGTGTTGACCAGTACGCGGCAGGTTTTCATTCTTGCGGTGAATTGATCCAGCTTTTCTTTTTCGGAAACTACATTGAGATAAACGGAGGAGGTGTGTCCGAAACCGCCGTCTTGAATCAGTCGGTCGGCCTTTTCCACCGCGTCGTCAAAATCCTTTGCCTTGTACATTGCCAGTACGGGGGAAAGCTTTTCGTGTGCGAATTCCTCGTCCAAATCTACGGAGGAAACTTCGCCAATCAAGATTTTAGTATCGGGATCGACCTTTACGCCGGCAAGTTCTGCAATTTTCGCCGCAGGCTGTCCCACAATCTTAGAGTTCAGCGCGCCGTTGATCAGAATCGTTTTGCGGACTTTTTCGGTTTCGTCTGCCTTCAGGAAATAACAGCCGCGATATTGAAATTCTTTTTTCACTTCGTCGTAGATGTCCTTGAGCACAATCACGGACTGTTCGGAGGCGCAAATCATACCGTTATCGAACGTTTTCGAAAGCACAATGGAGGAAACCGCCATTTTGATATCCGCAGAGGAATCAATAATTGCAGGGGTATTTCCCGCGCCAACGCCCAGCGCCGGCTTGCCGCTGGAATACGCCGCCTTTACCATGCCCGGGCCGCCCGTTGCAAGAATGGTATCACTTTCCTTCATGACGGTGTTGGTAAGTTCCAGTGAGGGAACGTCAATCCAGCCAATGATATTTTCCGGTGCGCCGGCTTTTACGGCTGCTTCCAGTACGATTTTTGCCGCCTCAATGGTGGATTTCTTTGCACGCGGGTGGGGCGAAATGATAATGCCGTTTCTGGTTTTTAAGCAAATCAGCGTTTTAAAAATTGCAGTGGAGGTCGGGTTTGTAGTCGGGATAACCGCGGCAATTACACCAATCGGCTCAGCAATTTTCTTGGTGCCGTAGCTTGCGTCTTCCTCAATAAC
>DBRO01000125.1:2240-9459 GCA_002306005.1 Ruminococcus sp. UBA1366
ATCCGCATTTTGTTTGCCGCGATTGCCGCCGCCAAAAAGATTTTATCGACTTGTTCCTGTGTGTAGGTCGAAAAAGTCTTCTGCGCCTCGCGAACCTGTTCGATTTTCTTCATCAACGCTTCCACGGTGTCCACCGTAAAAGCTGCGGGAGTTTTCGTAGCCATAGTTCTCCTCCATACTCATTATCGTTTGGTTTTGTGGAACGCGCCGCTTGCAGGAAAAAACTGTTCTTCTTGCATTTTGCTCGTTCCGGAATTCTTCTGTATTCTTATTATATCCGATTGTTATTTTTTTGTCAATCTTGTTTCCCGCCAAGATTTCCGCAAATTTAGCGCGCGGGTTTATGGATAATAGACAAATTTCCCGATGTTTCTGTCGCGAAGTGCTTTATGGCTTTCGAACACGGATACAAACAGTATTTGCCGATTGTAAATCGAATATTCCATATTTCGCTCCAATTAAAATACATCTATTTACATTCTATAGAATTCATGTTAGGATAGAATTGAATTTTGTGAATTATGCGTATAGAAATGGATATGATGACGAAACAGAAGATCTCGACTGTATAAAGGCGGCATTAACATGATGAGATTTCTTGCCCATCGCACGGAGGACGGCAGGGAGCTGTTTTTACAAAATTATCTTTGGGCGGATGAGGGGATCGCAGTGGGATAGATGAAGCGTCTTGTCCGCTATACAATTATAAAGGAAGCAAGCTGCGGAAAAAGCACAATCATCGTGATTACGCATGATGCGGAAATTGCGGCAAGATTATCACGCACAAACCGACGATTAATAAGTACAATTTATATAATTTATATATACTAAATGTAAAATGTGCCAAATCAACAAAATGTTATTGACAATGTCCATTGAATATAGTATAATATAGACAACATAAATCATTACTTTAATTTGTGTTAATATTATATTCATAGAGAGGAGCTTTCTTATGAGCGAACGTGTTTATATTTCATCGGGGGACGGCTACGACCTGTTCCATGAGGGCGATAAGGCAATCCGAATTTATCAGGATGCCAAATTGAAGGAAAAATGCCTCTATGCTGCGCTGACACACGCCCGCGTGGAAACTACGCTGGTCAATTCTCACTCCAACATTAAAATGCCGATTTTGCATGAGGTTTCACTGATTGACGGGAAATGGGCAATTACTTTTGATTGGATTGAGGGCAAATCTCTGTTGCAGCTGATGCAGGAAAATCCATCCAAAATGGAAACCTACGTCAACCAGATGATTGAAATTCAAATGGGATTTCACGAAAAAACCATGCCGCTACTCAGCAAGCTGAAAGACAAAATGGCACGGCAAATCAAATCATTGGACAATATTGATGAAATCAAAAAGTACGAGCTGCTTACTCGCCTGGACAGTATGCCCAAGCACATTAAGCTTTGCCACAATAATTTTTCTCCAAAGGAAGTCATTGTGAACGACAACGGCGTCTATGTGCTGGATTGGAGCAACGCTCGTCAGGGGAACGCCTCCGCAGATGTGGCAAGGACGTACCTGCTGCTTTGCTTGGATTATCCGGAAATCGCTGAGATGTATATGGATAAATTCTGTATGAAGAGCCGGACTTCGAAGCGCTATGTGCAGGCTTGGCTGCCCATTGTTGCCGCCGCTCAACTAGTGAAAAACAAGCCGCAAGAGAAAGATCTGCTGATGAAGTGGATTGATGTCGTGGATTACGAATAGTTGATTTTTATAAAAAAGCCAAGAAATTTTCGGCTTTTTGTACAAAAAACAAGCTCCCTGCTTTCTGCTTTTACAGAAAGCAGGGAATTTTGTTTACAGGGGTTTACAAAGTAAATTCCCTGTGGTATAATGCAAGCAGAATGGGCATATGGATGATTTCATACAGCGTATGCACCGGATACGATGAAAACAATAGGCGTTGTGGAAAATAAAGGATTGGCGGTTTATGTGAAAATGATTAGTTTTGCTGCGGTTTGCGCAGCGGCGACCTTGTTACTGACAGCATGTTCCGGAGGTGCTGATAGCAGTACTTCGGAAAAAAGCAACGAAACCAGTGCCACGACCGTTGCATCAACAACGGAGACAACAACAAGCACATCCGAAAGCGCTGCGACAACCACGGTTGCACAGGCTTTGGCAACATCCGCACAGACAACAGTTCCAATGCAAAAAGAAGTATTGATTGCTTCATCTCTGAAAACCATTCCGGAGATGAACGTGAAATTGGATGGGAAGAAAATTTCCGTATATCGTTCCGATGATAATACCTTGCTGCAGGAGTTGGAGTTTCAGTCTGATTTGTCGGACGACCAGACGTATTTGGAAACAGAAGATTTTGATTTTGACGGGCAGGACGATTTGCGTGTGAATTTGACTGCCGGTACGCCCAATGTTCAGTATGCCGTGTGGCTGTATGACACGGATACCAATGAGTTTGTATATAACAGCGCGTTTTCTGCGTTGGTTTCTCCAGTGCCGGACGCGGAAAGCCATACGATTAAAAGCTTTCAGCACGTGAGTGCAACGGACAGCATTTCGGAAATCTATCAATATAATGAGGGGAACCTTGTAATTGTGCAGCGCGTGACCATTACCGCAGAAGGCGACCAATTCCGTTATGTGGAATACCAGATCGGTGAAAGCGGTGATTTGGTAAAACAACGGGATGAACTGCTCAGCGCGGAAGAAATTCAATCTATGACGGCGTAAGGTTCAATAACGGAAAGGATGACATAGTTGAAAAAGTTTATTTTAGTAGCAATGATGCTGTTATGTACAGTTGCGGCAGTATCGTGCTCGGATACGGATGCCGATGCGGTCAATCCTGTAAATGATATTGCTTATGGTGCAACAGAATCTGTGAATATCAATGAGATGCGGAAGAAATTTTCTCAGATGCCGGAGGAAGCAAATGATTCGCTGGATGCGATTACGGATGCTTTAGATAATGCAATTGGGGAGGGTTCGGACTGCCAAAGAGAATATGGTTATTTGGGACAAAAAACGGTGAATAAGAAAAGCTGCTATGTGTTTCAGGTGTTCTATAATTATGACGGGGATTACCGTAGCGCAGGCGTGTTTGCAAGCCAAACAGCGGATCCTGAGGTGGTTTATATATACAATGAGGACACCAAGAAGTATGTGATCTTTGATGGCAAATTATAAAAAGAAAGCTCCGCACGGATTGCCGGCGGAGCTTTTTGGCACTTCGCTGTTTTGAGTGGGTAATAAGGAAACGCCTATTTATTCCACGGTTCTATTGACATGAGTCTCGAGCAGCGCATGTTTTCAAATCAGCAACGGCAATTCGCGCCGCAATGCGGCTTTTCGTTGCCTTGGCAAAACAGCCGAACATGCGCCGCACTCATTTCAAGAGACTTTCGCGGCATAAACGGCTTTTATTTACCCAATTGATATAGCGAAGAGCCAGTTTTTTTATTCCTTGCATCTTTAGCGCGGGTAAGTATTTCTAATCTTTCGTTGCGCATTCTATTTCTCTTGAAAATTATACCGCCTGTAATAGGGCGGTTTTTGCTGGAACTGCTAACCGGATTCGAACCGGTGACCGTACCTTGAAAATCAACCGGTGGGATATCATTTGACTTTCAGGCGCGTTTGTGTTATGTTATGTATATTCTATATAGAGGAGGGTTGCGTTGTGCGGGTGGCAGATTTCATTCTTACAAATCGACCGTATTTCGAGGATTTTATTACACGGAATACGTATCATTCCAATGCCATTGAAGGGAGTACGCTTTCCTATGCGGAAACCTATGCTATTCTTTTTAATGATAATTCTTTTCAAGTTACAGCGCAGCCGCGCGAAATCTACGAAGCAATCAACCACAAATATGCATTGAATCTTGTGTTGCATTCCCTTGAACAGGAACTGAACGAAAAGCTCATCAAGGAGATTGCGATCCTTATAAATAAAAACATTCTTGATATTGACGGCTACCGTACCACGCAGGTGTTTATCCGTGGCTCGGAGCACATTCCACCTCCGTCAGCAGCCATTCCGCAAGCAATGATGTATTTGGTATATAACCACAACCACACCACATACAGCAGTGTATTTGAAAAGCTTGCCGCAACACACATTGCCTTTGAACAAACACACCCTTTCCCGGACGGCAACGGTAGAACCGGCAGACTCCTGATGAACTTTGACCTGCTGCGTGCAGATATGCCGCCGGTTGTGATCACAAAGGAAAACCGCGCCGAATATTTTGAATTGCTTTCTAATGCAGACCGGCAGGGACTGGGCGCTTTGTTGGAGCTCTTATGTCAGTCTGAAAAGCTTCGGCTGGCGCAGTTTGGCTATGCGGCGGATGAGGATTCATTTGAAATAGAGTGACATCACTCCTGAATAAAAAAGAAAGCCGGCTGTTCTGCTTTATCTCATACAAAAAACTCCCCAATGCGCTTTTTACAAAACGCACCGGAGAGTTTAAAAAAACTGGAGCTGCTAACCGGATTCGAACCGGTGACCTCATCCTTACCAAGGATGTGCTCTGCCAACTGAGCCATAGCAGCGTTTTCCTGTCACAGGATAATATTATACCCGAAAAGAGGCAGGCTGTCAAGTAGTTTGCCTGCTTTTTTGTAAAATTTATTTTTTGCCGGTGCTTGCTATCTTTTCTCGCACGGAGTATAATGAGAACAGATAAGGGAGGGATTTTTATGCCAGAAGAAAAAGAACGGCCGCCGGCGCGGTATACGCTGGGTGAGGAAATTTTCAATTCGGTTTCTCACGGCACAGGCGGGCTGCTTGCCATTGCCGGTACGGTGGTGCTGATTGTTTTCTGCGCTATTTATGCCGATGCGTGGGCGGTAGTGAGCGTTGCCATCTACGGCGCTTCGCTGATTATTCTGTATACCATGTCCACGCTGTACCATGCCATTACACACCCAAAAGCCAAAGCCTTCTTCCGGATTATGGACCACAACACCATCTTCTTTTTAATTGCCGGAACCTACACACCATATACGCTCGGCCCCCTGCGCGGAAAGCTTGGCTGGACAATGTTTGGAATCATCTGGGGCGCTACGATTTTGGGCATTGTTCTTAACAGCATTGATTTAGAAAAATTCCGAAAACCTTCCGTGGTGTGCTACCTGCTGATGGGGCTCATGATCATTCTTGCAATAAAACCCATGCTTGCCGTTATGCCGAAGCTTTCCATTATCTTTTTATTTGTCGGCGGGGCGTTTTATTGCGTCGGCGTGGTGTTCTATGTGATCAAAAAGTTGAAGTATTTTCATTCCATCTGGCATTTGTTTGTCATCGGCGGCTCGGTGTTTCACTATTTCTCCATCTTTCTTGCCCTCGTTAAAATCTAAACAAAGTATAAAAAATATGCAATGTGCGTTCATAATATCCAGAATATTGCCCGACCGGTGCGGTCGGGTTTTGTTTGTTTTGTACAAAACGCGTTTGGAATAATTTCATCAGGAAGCGGAGTTTTCCCGCTAAAACGCTTGTGATAGCCGCCAAAGTATGTTATAATAAAGCATAAATGAAACGTTTAAAGTGAGGGTGCTCTGTTTATGACCAATAGCTATGAAAGTCCGTTTTGTACACGCTATGCCAGCAAGGAAATGCAGTTTTTGTTTTCTGCGGATAAGAAATTTACCACTTGGAGGAAGCTCTGGGTGGCGCTTGCCCGTGCGGAAATGAAACTGGGTCTGCCTGTGACACAGGAGCAGGTGGACGAAATGGAACGAAATATTGAGAATATTGATTACGAGGCGGCGGCAAAGCGCGAAGCGTTTGTCCGGCACGATGTGATGGCACACGTGTATGCGTATGAACTGGTTTGCCCAAACGCAGCGGGCATCATCCATCTGGGCGCAACCTCCTGCTATGTGGGGGACAACACGGATATTATCATCATGCGCGATGCGTTGCAGGTGATCAAAAGAAAACTTCTGCGCGTGATTGCACAGCTTGCGGATTTTGCGGACAAGTACAAAGAGATGCCCGCACTTGCCTATACGCATTTACAGCCGGCACAGCTGACCACGGTGGGTAAGCGCGCAACGCTCTGGTGTAATGAGTTTTTGATGGATTTGGAAGAACTCAATTACCGGCTGGGCTCACTGAAACTGCTGGGCAGTAAGGGAACCACCGGCACACAGGCTTCGTTTATGGAGTTGTTTGAAAACGATACGGAAAAGGTCAAGGAACTGGAACGCATGGTTGCCGATGAAATGGGCTTTGACGGCGTGGTGCCGGTTTCCGGACAAACCTATTCGCGCAAAATTGACAGCCTTGTGGTAAATGTTCTAGGACAAATTGCCGAATCGGCAAGCAAGTTCGCCCATGATATTCGTTTACTGCAAAGCTTTAAGGAAATTGAAGAGCCGTTTGAAGCCAATCAGATTGGTTCCTCAGCGATGGCGTATAAGCGCAATCCCATGCGGTGCGAGCGGATTACTTCTTTGGCACGCTATGTGATGGTGGATACGTTGAATCCGGCATTTACAGCGGGTACACAGTGGCTGGAACGCACGCTGGATGATTCCGCAAACAAGCGCATTGCCGTAGCGGAGGCATTCCTTGGCGTGGATGCGATTTTAAATATTATGATGAACGTCACCAACGGATTGGTGGTGCACGAAAAAATGATAACGCGTAGGATTCTTGCCGAACTGCCCTTTATGGCAACGGAAAATATCATGATGGATGCAGTGAAAAAGGGCGGAAATCGTCAGGTTCTGCATGAAAAAATTCGCAAGCTTTCCCAGCTTGCCGGCAAGCGCGTGAAGGATGAGGGACTGGACAATAACCTTTGCGATTTAATTCTGGAAGACCCCGCGTTTATGATTACCCGGGAAGAATTGGATGCGATTATGAAGCCGGAGAATTTCACGGGAAGAAGCGCCCAGCAGGTGGAGGAATTCCTTGCTGAGTGGGTAACCCCCGCGCTGACGGCAAATGGCTACGATGCGGACAACAAAGAAACCGTGCAGATAAACGTATAATTATGACGATTCGAAACATCACATGGGCAGAAATCCCCGCCTTTGCCGAGAATCGGTACGAATTTGTGGAGTGTATCAAGGGCGTGGCAGACCGCGCGGAATTTCTCCGCGTAACAGAGGAATACCTGTACGCGCATTTCGGGGACGGTTCGTACATTGCGCGCTGTGCGTTTGATGGGGACAAAATCGTATCGTCGGCGATTCTTTGCGTTTATGAGCTGCTCCCTGTGG
>DBRO01000125.1:9516-12915 GCA_002306005.1 Ruminococcus sp. UBA1366
AGGTCTATCTCGATTATACCGACGAGGGCTACCCGCTTTATGTCAAGCTCGGCTTTGAAAAACTCGACCGCGACATGGTCTTAGCATTATAAAAATACCAATAAAAGAGGTTTTTTTGAAATGAAAATTGAAACGCAGTGTATTCACGAGGGATATTATCCCGAAAACGGCGCGCCCCGTGTGATGCCGATTGTCCAAAGCACCACCTACCGGTTTGATTCCACGGAGAAAATTGCACAGCTTTTTGATATGCCGACCGAATATATGTATTCGCGCTTTGCAAACCCCACCGTGGACGCGGTGGAAAAGAAAATCGCTGCGCTGGAAGGCGGCGTGGGCGCAATGGCAACCTCCAGCGGACAGGCAGCATCGCTGGTTTCTATCCTGAATCTCTGCTCGGCGGGGGATAGCTTTGTTTCTGCTTCTACGATTTACGGCGGTACGGTGAATTTATTTGCCGTTACGCTCAAAAAATTCGGCATTGAATGCATTTTTGTACAGGGGGATGCGACCGAGGAGGAAATCGAGGCGGCGTTCAAGCCCAACACGAAAGCCGTTTTCGGCGAAACGATTGCCAATCCGGCAGTGGAAATTTTTGATATTGAGAAATTTGCAAACGTCGCGCACAAAATGGGCGTGCCGTTAATTGTGGACAACACCTTTGCCACGCCGGTGCTTTGCCGCCCGATAGAATGGGGCGCGGATATTGTAGTGCATTCCACCACGAAATATATGGACGGACACGCATTGCAGGTTGGCGGCGTCATTGTGGACAGCGGTAATTTTGATTATACCAATGGGAAGTTCCCTGATTTTGTAGAGCCGGATGAAAGCTATCACGGCGTTTCGTACACCAAAACGTTCGGCAAGATGGCGTACATTATTAAGGCGCGGATGCAACTGATGCGCGATTTGGGCTGCTATCCGGCGGCACATTCCGCGTTTTTGCTCAATCTCGGGCTGGAAACCCTCCATGTGCGGATGCAGCGGTACTGCGAAAATGCCTTGACTGTTGCGAAATTCCTGCAAAGCAACGAAAAAGTCCTTAAAATCAGCTATCCTGCGCTGCCGGAGGACAAAGACCACGCGTTGTTTGAAAAATATACGCCGAACGGCTGTTCCGGTGTGATTTCGTTTTCCATCCGCGGCGGCAGGGAAAATGCCGTGCGCTTTATGGATGCGCTTTCGCTTGCCTCGATTGTCGTGCACGTTGCGGATATCCGTACCTGTGTTTTACATCCGGCATCGGCAACGCACCGCCAGCTCACGGACGAACAGCTCGTTGCGGCAGGCATTGATGCGGGTATGATTCGGCTTTCTGTGGGACTGGAAAACGTTGAGGATATTCTGGACGATTTGAAGAAAGGCTTTGCCGCGGCGGAGTAGACCGAAACCAACGATGAAACCGATGGGCGGTGACTGCGTTTGAGCAGGGAATTTCATATAGAAGATTACGGCGGCGCGGATGATGCGTTGGCGGCGCTGGAAGCGTTGCAGGAAAAACAGAAAAAACGCAAGCGGCGTTCGGAGCTGGTGCTTGTGATTTTGGCGGCAGGCATGGTGCTTTTGATGCTGCTGATGAGCCGGCAGGATTCCGACCGGCAGGACACCGCAACTGCGGCGGTAATGGATACCGCTGTGGTGATTACCGTCTGGGGGCAGGATGCCCAGCCGTATGCGGATACGCTTGCGGAGCTGGATGGGGTGTTTTCCGCTTACGATTCGGATGCGGAGCTATACAAACTGAACGCGGCGGGCGGCGGAGAGATGTCCGACCGGATGGCGGATATTCTGCAAAAGGCGGTTTCTTACAACCGGCAGTTTCCCTCGGTAGATGTGACGTGCGGCGCCTTGATTGACATTTGGGGCGTGGTATCGGACAATCCGCGGGTACCCTCCGCGCAGGAAATTTACACGGCGCTGGCAACCATCGGTTCAGATAAGCTTACGATTATCGGCAATAATCTAACGATTGCTTCCGGCACAAAAATAGAACTCGGCAGCTGTGCGAAGGGCTATTCCTGCGATGTGCTGTATGAGATGTTACAACAAAATAACGCCGAATGTGCGGTGGTTTCGTTTGGTTCTTCCGCGTTGCTGTACGGGGAAAAGCCGGATGGCAGTGCGTTTACGGTTTCGGTAAAAAATCCGAACAGCGACGGGGTGCTTGGCACATTTACTACGGGGGCAGGGTTTGTTTCCACCTCCGGCGGGTATGAGCGCAATTTCACCGTGAACGGCACGACCTATTCGCATATTATGGACCTCACCACGGGCAGTCCTGCGGTGACGGATTTGCTTTCGGTTACGGTTGTCGCAAAATCCGGTTTTGCGTCGGATTTTGTTTCCACGGCGGCATATCTGGGCGGCTCTGCGGGGTTGGCAAAGTACATGAATTCGGACGAATATGAAATCCTTGCCGTCACGCGGGAGGGGAAAATTCTCGTTTCGGACGGCTTAAAAGAAAGCTTTACCCTGACGGACAAAAGCTTTCAAATAGCGGAATAACAACAAAGCGGTTGGGATTCCGCATTCTTGTAATTTCTAATTTCTAGAAAATTCTATTTGATACAAAATTAACAAAGTTCATATTTGCCGGAAGGAAGGGTTTGGATTGAGAATCGGTTCGTTAAAGCTGGGGCATCACAAAAAAACCGCCGATTTTGATACGGCGGTACTGCCCGTGCCGGAGCGCGTGCGGATTCCTGTGAATCAGCATATCGGTGCGCCGCTGAGCTTGTTGGTGAAAACCGGCGAGCGGGTGCTGCGGGGACAGAAAATTGCGGATTCGGAAAGCTTTATGTCCGCGCCGATACACAGCAGTGTTTCGGGCATGGTGAAAGCCATTGGGAAGCACACAGCGCCCAGCGGTGCGGTTTGCGATGCGGTGGAAATTGAAACGGACGGTGCGCAGGAGATTTCGCCGGAGGTTTCCCCGCCAAAAATTGAAAGCCGTGCGGATTTCTTAAAAGCCGTGCGTGCAAGCGGTGCCATTGGCATGGGCGGCGCGGGATTCCCCACACACGTAAAGCTGGGGTACGACCGCGATTTGTACACGGTGGACACGCTGATTGTCAATGCCGCGGAGTGCGAGCCGTACATTACGGCGGACTATCGCGAGGTTATGGAAAGCGCTGCGGACGTGGTTGCCGGCACGGAGGCAGTTCTGCGCTATCTGGAGATTCCCAAGGCGCTGTTTTGTTTGGAAAGCCGTTCGGCGGCGGCAATACAAAAGCTGGAGCAGGCTTTGGCGGACAAGCCGGGAATGGAAGTCCGGGCGGTGAAAACCGTCTATCCGCAAGGCGCGGAAAAAGTCGCGGTGTATAACTTGACCGGCAGGATTGTGCAGGAGGGTATGCTGCCCGTCAGCACGGGTGTGCTGGTTATGAACGTCACCAC
>DBRO01000125.1:13004-13151 GCA_002306005.1 Ruminococcus sp. UBA1366
CCAATGATGGGTATGTGCGTACCGGACGCGGATTTCCCCGTGATGAAGACCACCAACGCGATTTTGGCATTTAGTAAGCCCAAAGTGCAAAGCCCGATGACCCATTGTATCCGCTGCGGCAGTTGTGCGGCTGTTTGTCCGATGAAC
>DBRO01000125.1:13327-17214 GCA_002306005.1 Ruminococcus sp. UBA1366
ATGCCTGCGTTTGTGGTATCGGTGATTTTCTTCGGCCCGCGCGCGCTGATTTTAACCGGCTTTTGTGTGGGCGTCTGTATTCTGCTGGAATTTACCGCGCGGCTTGTAATGAAGCGCGAAAACACCGTCAGTGACCTATCCGCCGCTGTGACGGGAATGCTGCTGGCGTTCAATCTACCGGTTTCCATTCCGCTGTGGATGGCGTTTATCGGCTGCGTGGCGGCGATTATTGTAGTAAAACAGCTTTTTGGCGGATTGGGGCAAAATTTCGCCAATCCTGCGATTGTGGGCAGAATTGTGCTGATGGTTTCTTTTCCGAAAGCCATGGTGGGCACGGACCCGTGGTATGTGCCGTTCTATTATAAAAGCGCGGACGTGGTGGCGCAGCCCACCCCGCTTGCGGATGGTTCGCTGTACTCGTATGCGGATTTATTCTTTGGCAAAAACGGCGGCTCGCTGGGCGAAACCTCCGCGATTGCTTTGCTTATCGGCGGGATTTTCCTGATTGCAACGCGGGTGATTTCTCCCGTAACACCGGCGGCTTTTTTGGGAACGGTTGCAGTATTTTCGTTCTTTGCGGAAAAAGACGTGCTGTTTCAGCTGCTCTCCGGCGGGTTGCTGCTGGGCGCGTTCTTTATGGCAACGGATTATGTTACCACCCCGCTGACGGGATTGGGCAAGCTGATTTTTGGCGTGGGCTGCGGCGTGATTACCTGCGTCATCCGGTTTTATTCCTCCATGCCGGAGGGCGTGTCGTTCTCCATTTTGTTTATGAATATCCTAACGCCTTACATAGATATGCTTACCCGCACAAAGGCTTTCGGTGCGGCAAAAACGCCCCGCCGCCGGAAGGAGGAACGTGCGTGAAGGAGAAAAAACAAGTTTGGGCGAACATCAAGCCCGTGCTGGTTCTGGTGGTGTTCCTTGTGGTTGCCGCGGGAGCGATTGCCGCAGTCTACCGGCTTACGTATTCAGACGATATTATGACGGTTGCGTTGAAAAAAGCCAGCGAGCAGGTTTTTCCTGATGGGTATACCCTGGTGGAAAAAGACGGCGAGGCACTGACGTATGAGAACGTCAATGCGGTGATTTTAAGCAAGGACGGCAAAACCGCCGCGTTTGACGTGAGCGCGACCGGTTACAGCAAAAACGGTGTGCGCGTGCTGGTTGCGGTACGTGACAATACCGTGGCAGGAATTGCCGTAGTGGAACTGGGCGAAACCGCCGGCATCGGCGACCGGATTAACGATGCCGAATATCTGGAAAAATACACGGGCGCGGACAGTTCCGCAGTGGATGGCGTGGATGCGATTACCGGTGCAACATACACATCCCGCGGGTTAAAAACGGCAATACAAACCGCGCTGGATACCTATTCTGCACATAAGGAGGAGATTTTCAGTGGCAAAACAGAGTAATATAAAAATCCTGACAAAGGGAATTTTTAAGGAAAACCCCGCACTTGTCACGCTGCTGGGAATGTGCCCTTTGCTGGCGGTAACAACAACGATTTACAACGGGTTCGGGCTGGGGCTGGCAACCTTGTTTGTTATGGTGATGGCAAATGTGACAATTTCGCTGTTGAAAAAAATTATTCCCAGTGCGGTGCGGCTGCCTTGCTTTATTGTGGTAATCACTTCCTTTGTGACGATTACGGAGCTTTTGGTGAAAGCCTACGCGCCGGAGCTTTACGCAAAGCTTGGGATTTTTCTGCCGCTGATTGCGGCAAACTGTATCCCGATGGGCCGTGCGGAGGTGTTTGCAAGCCGCAACAGCGTGTTTAAATCCTTGCTGGACGGCATTGGCATGGGTCTGGGCTTTTTGCTGGCTTTGGTGCTGATGGGTACGGTGCGCGAGGCGCTGGGTTCGGGTACGCTTTTTGCCGGCACGGATTTTATGATTACCATTCCGTGGGTGCATGAGAATCCGATGATTGTCTTTTTACTGCCGGCTGGCGGGTTCTTTGCGCTGTCGCTGATTATTGCCGCACTGAACAAGATAATCAATCGTCCGCCGCCGCTGAGTGTGGGCTGTGCAAGCTGTTCGTTAAACGGTGCTTGTGCAAGCTGCCAAACCGGCGGTGCGGGAAAGGAAGCGTAGCCGATGAAAGAGTTTGCTTTTATTTTTATCAGTGCGATTTTGATCAACAACATTGTGCTGTCAAAGTTCATGGGAATCTGCTCGTTTTTGGGGGTTTCCCAGCAGATAAAAAGCTCGCTTGGCATGGGTGCGGCGGTTACGTTTGTCATGGCTTTGACGGGGCTGATTACCTATCCGGTTTACTACTACATACTCGTTCCTATGCAGATGGAATATATGCGGACGATTTCGTTTATTTTAATTATCGCCGCGCTGGTGCAGATTGTGGAGTCGCTTATCAAGAAGCTTTTCCCGCCGCTGTACCGGAGCCTTGGCATTTATCTTGCGCTGATTACGACCAACTGCGCGGTGCTGGGTGTTGCGTTGATTAATTTAAACGAAGAATACAATTTTGCACAGAGCATGGTGAATTCCATTGCGACCGGACTTGCCTACACGCTGGCTTTGCTGTTGTTTGCGGGAATCCGGATTCGTACGGAGCATTCCGAAGTGCCGGCGGCATTTCGGGGCGTACCGTCCACGCTAATATCGGCATCTATTTTAGCGTTGAGCTTTGTGGGATTTTCCGGACTGGCGGGATAGGAGGAGCAGATGGACATTGTATATCCTGTTTTAATTTTCGGCGGAATCGGACTGGTGCTGGGCGTGGTGCTGGTGGTGGTGTTCCGGCTGTTTGAGGTAAAAGAGGACGAGCGCGTACAGGCGGTAATTGATGTTTTGCCGAACATTAACTGCGGTGCGTGCGGGTTTTCCGGCTGTACAGAATACGCGCAGTCCGTGGTTGCGGGAACGGCGGGGGCAAACCTTTGCCGCGCAGGAGGTGCGGAAACCGCCCAGCAAATTGCCGAAATTCTCGGCACGGAGGCGGGCGATGTGGTTGCGTACAAGGCATTTGTGCGCTGTCACGGTACGCAGGAAAACAGCAAGGAGAAATTCAATTTTGGCGGGTACGAAAGCTGTGCGCAGGCGGTGCGGTATTATGCCGGTGACAAGCGCTGCCGCTTTGCCTGTTTGGGCTACGGCGACTGCGCGCGGGTTTGTCCGGAATGTGCGATTACGGTTGCAAACGGCGCGGCGGCGGTCAATCGCGGACTGTGTACGGGGTGCGGTCTTTGTGCGGGCACTTGTCCGGTAAAGGTGATTTCGCTGGTGCGTGCGGATGAGCCGGTGCTGGTGCGGTGTTCTTCCCACGAGGCGGGCAAGGCGGTCAAGGATGCTTGCGCGGCGGGATGTCTTTCCTGCGGCATTTGCGTAAAGAAATGTCCGGAGGGGGCAATTGAGCTGAAAGACAAGCTGGCGGTTATCAATCCGGAAAAATGCACGGGCTGCGGGATTTGCGCGCAAGCCTGCCCGACAAAGGCGATTCTGCCGCTTTTGGGGTAATTTCAATACCTGCTTGATTTTTTTGCGGAATTCGCGTATACTGGAAAAGAAAACTTTGTTTTGAACGGAGGAGAACCAGTGAAGCAGTTTCTGGAAACCGGAAAAATCGTGTCGCTGTTCGGCTTGCGGGGAGAACTGAAAATCAATCCGTGGTGCGATTCGCCGGAATTTCTTGCTCAGCTGGAACGGCTGTATTTTGCGGATGGCACGGAGATAAAGCTTGAAAAAGCACGTGTGCAGAAGAATGTCGTTGTGGCAAAACTTGCGGGGGTGGAAACCACAGAGGCGGCGCAGGCGTTTATCGGGCGGGTGGTTTATATGAACCGCGCGGATGTGGAGCTGGAGGAAGGCGCGTATTTTGTGCAGGATTTGCTGGGCGTACGGGTGCTTCACGCAATAACCGG
>DBRO01000125.1:17350-21288 GCA_002306005.1 Ruminococcus sp. UBA1366
AGCATCATCGGCAGAGCGCGCGCAAAGGGGATTTTTGAGGCGCATTGCCATCAGATCCGGGACTATACGCTGGATAAGCACCGCCGTGTGGATGATACACCGTATAGCGAACGGCAGGGGATGCTTCTGCAGGCAGAACCCATTTGGCGGTGCTATCAGGCGGTCTGCGCCGGCAGGGAACACCTGCCGCACTGCATTTATCTTTCGCCGCAGGGGAAAATCCTGACACAGACACGTGTGAAGGAGCTTTCCCGCATGGAGGATATTTTCCTGCTTTGCGGGCATTATGAGGGTGTGGACAACCGCATTGTGGAAACCATGGTGGATGAGGAAATTTCCATCGGGGATTTTGTGGTTTCCGGCGGGGAGCTGCCCGCGCTGATACTGATTGACAGCGTGGTGCGGATGTTGGACGGCACGTTGGCTAGTGAGGACTGTTACACGGACGAGAGCCATTTTGACGGTTTGCTGGAATACCCGCAGTACACCCGTCCCGAGGTTTGGAATGAGATGCGTGTGCCGGAAATTCTGCTTTCCGGGCACCATGCGAATATTGCGCGGTGGCGGAGAGAACAATCGCTGGCGGTAACGTTAAAAAAGCGACCGGATTTATTGAAAAACGCAAAACTAACGGATGCGGAACGCAAGTTTTTGAACGATCAAATGCCACCGTGCGACGAGAAAGAAACGGAGAAGTAAACATTTTGGCGGTTTTGTTTTAAAAGGTGTAAAACTATTGTAAATGTTGTACAAAAACGCAGGGAGCAATGTCCCGCACTGTAATCAAATCGCAGAAATTTGCTGCTTTCCTTGCCGTTTACGCAATTTATAAGTNNTTTCGCATAGCATGATAGCAGAACAATGCCGGCGATACCGGCAAAGAAAATGGAAATGATACACTGATTCGTGCTGCCGAACCATCGGCGCTTTGAATCCCATGAAACGGAGAGATATGTATGTTTGTCAAAGATGTAGTTGTTCAGAACCAAGTGGGTCTTCACGCACGTCCGGCAACATTCTTTATCCAGAAAGCAAACGAATATAAGTCCTCAATCTGGATTGAGAAGGAAGAGCGCCGGGTGAACGCAAAGAGTCTTTTGGGAATCCTTTCTCTGGGTATTGTCGGCGGAACATCCATCCGGATTATTGCCGATGGCGCAGATGAGCAGGCGGCCGTGGACGGACTGGTGGAACTGGTTGACAGCGGCTTTGCGGAAGAAACAAGATAGTTTTTGATTGAATTTTTGACCGGCTTTGTCCGGTCATTATTTTTTTATGAGAAAGCAATTGTGGTTTCATTGTTTTTTGTCAAAACTGCTGAAAAATCGAGCATTTCAGAGCCATAATTAATACTTTATTAACACAAAACATCCGGCAATGTGTTACAATTTGTAATATATGAACGTGCGGGACAACGAGATTGTCAGTTTATATGGCGGGTTGCACATTTTTCACGAAAATCCCTTGCAAAAATGACGTTTTTTGGTATGATAAAAGCATACGAATATAACAGCGCACAAAAGCAGCAGGGATTTGCGTTCTTGCAGGGCGTGGATTGAAATGCTTGCATGGTACAAAGGAAATGGTGCGGCGTTGTTTGATTCGGATTCGTGTACACCATCTACGTTTAGTTTTAGGAAAGGCATGGTTAGATTATGTCAAACAGATTATTTCAGGGCGTAGTTCATCAAATGCGGGATACGATCGACTGCGTAATCGGCGTGATCGACGAAACAGCAACGATTATTGCCTGTTCGGATCTTTCCCAGATCGGCACAACAAATGAGTTTGTTTCGCTGGATTTAAGCGATTCACATGATATTTTTGTGCGCGACGGTTATACCTACAAGCCCTTCGGTTCCCATATCAAGCCGGACTATGCCGTTTTTGTGGAGGGTACGGATGAGGTTTCTGCAAAATATGCCAGCATTCTTGCCGTTACGTTGTCGAGTATCAAACAATATTATGATGAAAAATACGACAGGAACAATTTCATTAAAAATGTGGTGCTGGATAATGTTCTGCCGGGCGATGTGCACGTCAAAGCACGGGAGTTGCATTTCAGCGCGGACGTTTCCCGCGTGGTGCTGTTAATCCGCATTGTTTCCGCAACGGATGTTTCAGCGTATGATGTGATTCAGAATTTGTTCCCGGATAAGAACAAGGATTTTGTGTTTAATATTACAGAGTCTGACATTGTGCTGGTAAAAGAAATCCGCGCCGGTGTGGAATCCAAAGACCTTGAAAAGCTGGCAAGAAGCATTTCTGATACGCTTAGCAGCGAGTTCTATACCCGCGTGAATGTGGGTATCGGTACGGTTGTGGAAGGCGTGAAAGATCTTGCGCGGAGCTTTAAAGAAGCGCAGATTGCACTGGAAGTCGGCAAGGTTTTTGATACGGACAAGATCATTGTTTCGTATGATAATCTGGGCATTGCAAGGCTGATTTATCACTTACCGACAACGCTGTGTGAGACTTTCCTGAAGGAAGTCTTCAAAAAAGGTTCGATTGAGTCGCTTGACCACGAAACGTTGTTTACCATTCAGCGCTTTTTTGAGAACAACCTGAACGTTTCAGAAACCTCCAGAAAGCTTTTTGTCCACCGCAACACGCTGGTGTATCGGCTGGAGAAAATCAAGAAGCTAACGGGGCTGGATCTACGGGAATTTGACCATGCAATTATCTTTAAAATCGCACTGATGGTGAAGAAATATCTTTCGGCAAAACCGGTGAAATTTTAACAATAGAATCTGACTGCGCCGCTGTTTTTTTCATGCGGCGCTTTATCAGCCTGAACGCAGAGAAAAAAAGAGAGAATTGTGTAGAACAAAGAAAAAAGGCGGTGTGAAGTCTTGATTGAATTCAAAGATGTATCCGTAAAATATGCCAGCGGTGTTGGCGCATTGAATAAGATCAACCTGACAATTAACGATGGGGATTTTGCGTTCGTAGTCGGTTCTTCCGGTGCGGGCAAATCCACCATGATTAAACTGGTGTTAAAAGAAATCGAAGCAACTTCCGGAACAGTCATTGTGAACGGCTTTAATTTGAAAAAGCTCAAAAGGCGGAAAATTCCCACACTGCGGCGTACAATCGGCGTGGTGTTTCAGGATTTCCGGCTGATTCCCACAATGACCGTTTACGAGAACGTTGCTTTTGTGTTGCGTGTGATTGACGCACCCAAAAAGTATATCAAAAGCAGAGTGCCCTATGTGATCGGGCTGGTGGGGCTTTCCCATAAGATGAAAAGCTACCCGAATGAACTCTCCGGCGGCGAGCAGCAGCGTGTGGCACTTGCCAGAGCGTTGGTGAACGACCCGTCGCTGATTATTGCGGACGAGCCGACCGGCAACGTAGATCCGGCACTTTCGTATGAAATTGTCGGGCTACTCAAAGGCATCAACGAGTGCGGGACAACCATTCTGATGGTAACGCATGAGCATGACATCGTAAGACACTTCGGCGGCAGGATTATCAATCTCAACGCCGGAAATATCGTCTTTGACGAGGTTATAGGAGGCGTCAATGAAGCCGAGCAGCATTAAATACCTCGTTGGCCAAGGGGTTCGAAATTCATGGAAAAACAGAATGATGAGCTTTGCATCGTTCTGTATTATGCTGGTATCTTTGCTGATGGTGGGAATTTCCGTGCTTGCAGCGCTGAATCTCAACCGGATTATCGGCGGGCTGGAGGATAAGAATGAGGCCATAGTGATTATCCGAGATGATACCACAGACGAACAGATTGATACGTTGGGGGACCAGCTTGCGAAGGTTTCCAATATCAGCCGCGTGGAGTTTTATTCCAAAGACCAGGCGCTTGCCGATATGGTGGCGGACTATGATGAGGACGTGAAGGACGTTTTCAAATACGGCAGCGACGGAGAAGGCGATGATAACCCGCTTCCGGATACCTATAAAATCAGCGTGTCGGATAT
>DBRO01000125.1:21373-21495 GCA_002306005.1 Ruminococcus sp. UBA1366
CTGATTGTGGTTTCGCTGGTGATTATTTCAAACACCACGCGTACCAGCGTGTTTGCCCGCCGGAAAGAAATCAACATAATGAAATATGTCGGGGCAACCAATACGTTTATTAAGATTCCGTT
>DBRO01000125.1:21629-23002 GCA_002306005.1 Ruminococcus sp. UBA1366
GCGCGTTGTGCGGGAGGGTTCACGTTGAAGATAAAAGGGTTGCTCAAACGAGCGCTTGCTTTTGGGCTTGCGTTGTGGGCCTGCGCGGCTGTTGCAATGCAGAATCACACACAGGTGACTTTTACCGGCGCTGATGAGTACGATGACGAAATTTCTGAATATCAGGAATCCTTGGATGAGTTGCAGGAAAAACAAGAGGAACTGGATTCGATGATTGCTGAAACGCAGGACGACATTGCCTACGAGCAGGAAAATCAGGAGGCAATTACTGCGCAGATTGCCGTGGTGGAAGATACATTACAGGAACTAGATGCCTATATCGCGGATTTGCAAGACCAGATTGACCAGCAGCAAGCACAGATTGATGAAACGGATTTGCAAATTTCACAGAAAAAACAGGAAATCACGGACGGCGTGGATCGGTTTAAAATTCGCCTGCGTACGATGTATATTGCCGGAAATGAGAGCTATACGGAGCTTTTGCTGGGAAGTACAGATTTTTATGATTTGCTGATGAAGCTGGAATTAGTCAAACGCGTGACAGAGCACGATAATGCGTTTATTAATAATTTGATCGATTTGAAAAAGCAGTATGAAGCGCAGCTTGAGTTGCAACAATCCCAAAAGGTGCAGCTGGAAGATACCATGGCAGTTCAGGAGGAGAAGAAATCGGATTGGACGGCACAGGTGCAAAAGCTGAATGAGCTGTACACGCAGAGTAAGGCTTCGGAGGAAGCCCTAAAGGCAGCGGAACAGGAGTATTATAATTCCAAGGATGATTTGGAATCCGAACAGCAGGAAGCGGAAGATGCCTTGCAAGCGGCGATAGAAGCAGCAAGAATTGCGCGGGAACAGGCGGAACAAGAGCAAAACAACAATTCCGGCGGAGAGTATTCCGGAGAAATTCGTGAGGGTACGGGGAATTTTATTTGGCCGGTGCCGGGATATTATACGATTACTTCCGGGTATGGTTACCGCTGGGGAACGTTACATAAGGGCATTGATATTTCGGGATCCGATGTGCACGGCAAGGCGATTGTAGCGGCGGATGCCGGCACGGTGATTGATGCATACAGCGGTTGCACACACGACTACGGCAAGGATGGCAGCTGCGGTTGCGGCGGCGGTTACGGCAACTATGTGATGATTGATCACGGAAACGGTTACGTGACGCTTTACGGGCACGCAGCGTATATTTCCGTCAGCGTGGGCGATGTGGTGGAACAAGGACAGACCATTGCCGGCGTGGGTTCCACGGGATGGTCCACGGGAAATCATCTGCATTTTGAAGTGCGGTATAATGGCACACCGATTGATCCGGCACAATTTTTTAGCTGGGCGAGCTGATGTTTCACATGAATGGCGGCTGAGCG
>DBRO01000024.1:0-330 GCA_002306005.1 Ruminococcus sp. UBA1366
TCGGCAAGCAAAAGAATTTTCATGCCCTTAAAAGTGCGCGGCAATTTTGGGTGGCGAACCCGATAGCGTGTTACATCAATCCGGAACAGTCCGGATGCCGCATAAACGACAAGCGCCGCCGCGGCGAGAATCAACAAAAATTTCAAAATATCCGGCATGTCAATGCCTCCTTTATCACAGGAATTATGCTTTGTCAGTGGCTTTTCGGTCGGATTTTAAGTAGTTCTCCAAGTCACGGTAGGAACGCTGTGCCTGTGAGTAGCCGATTTTGTACAGCGCCGTCAGTTTTTTCGGGTTCTTTTCTGTGCGGGAAGTTCCAAGTGTGGTTTT
>DBRO01000024.1:398-616 GCA_002306005.1 Ruminococcus sp. UBA1366
GCCTCGGTACTGCGGTCGGACTTTTTCACATAGCCGCGCTCCCGCGTCAGCACAACAATTACTTTATCGCAGCCGTCCGCAATTGCCTTTTCAAACGGGATGGAATCCGCTACGCCGCCGTCCATGTAATCGTGTTCCCCAATATGGATTTTCGGAAAAAGAATCGGCAGCGCACAGCTTGCACGCAGAACGTTAAATTTATGGTCCTGCCTGTCCAC
>DBRO01000024.1:689-2988 GCA_002306005.1 Ruminococcus sp. UBA1366
CGCATTCCCATGTAGCGCTTGTCCGCCATGTATTTTTGGGTAATTTCCAAATTCCGCCCCTTTTGCAGGGAGGTGTAGGACACCCCGTACGCAATGCCGGCGGAAGTGCCAATCACATAATCCGCGTATAAATTCTTATCCAGAAAAAAGTCCAGCACACCGCAAGAGAACAAAGTTCTGCTTGCGCCGCCCTCTAAAACCAATCCCAGTTTCAATTCATATTACCTCTTTTCCGTTGCTGTTCGTAACTAGTATAGTACAAACGGGCAAGAATTTCAAGGCTTTTGCGTGAATTTGCCGTCCTCGCTGGATTTTTCAACCAGATGGAAGAACTGTTTTACCGAGGGAACGCGCAAATCTTCCTTTGCGGCGGCAAAGCCTACCGTGCGCTTGTGTATGGGCGTTTTCAGCGGAATTTCTACCAACCTGCCCGCAGCTAAATCCTCCGCGACAAACTCCCGAATTACGCAGGCAACTCCCATTCCAATGCGGGCAAATTCTATCAGCAGCTCCATCGTGGTAACATCCAGAATATTCTTTACTTCCAGATTGTTTCGGCGTAGATAGCTGTCCACATACTGCCGTGTAATGTTTTCCTCATCCATCAGCATAAAATTCGCGTGCGAAAGAATCCCCGCACTGTTGCCCTCGCGCAGCTCCAGATTTTCCAAATATGCCGGACTGGCAACAAAAATATCTTCCAG
This sequence comes from Ruminococcus sp. UBA1366, assembly GCA_002306005.1. Lineage (GTDB taxonomy): Bacteria > Bacillota > Clostridia > Oscillospirales > Ruminococcaceae > UBA1366. The sequence goes on from DBRO01000024.1 coordinate 1,394, forward strand.
TTCCCACATTGGTAAAAACGCGAACGCACCCAGCCCCGCATTTTGCGGCTGCTGCACAATAGCAATATCAATTCTGCCGTCCTCTAAAAGCTTTTGTGTGTGCGCGGTATCCTGACATTCTATCGTGATTTTTGTGTGCGGGTTTTGGGCAATATACTGCCGCAAATAGGGAATCAGCAAGTACCGGCTCAGCGTCGCGGATGCGCCAATCGTAAGCTTTCCCGCGCCCGGCTCGCGGTTTGCGCGAAGCTGTTCCTCCGCGGATTGAATGGACGAAAATGCAAGCGAAAGCTGTTCGTAAAGCAATTTACCGTCCGTGGTTAGGGTAACGCCCTTGCGTGTGCGCCGAAAAAGCGTTGTGTTCAGGCTTTCTTCCAGCTTTTTTATGGCTTTGGAAACCGCCGGCTGGGAAATATACAGCCGTTCGCTAGCCTTGGAAATGCTCCCCGCACTTGCCGCCGCATAGAAAATCCAGTAGCGGTTTAGGTTTTGTTCACCAAACATAAGCGCTCCTTTTTTGCATAACTAAAATTCATGCTACACATGACTAATATGTATTTTTATTATAGCACAATCCGTGTTATAATTGCAATAGAGAACAGAAAATCAATATCATTTACCCCGAAATGAGATTTTCCGCTTTATGACGTTCTATCATATCAGTGATTTCCCGTAAAAGTTGTACGCAAACGTGCAACTCAGACTAAAAAAATTGGATTACACGACAAATTCGCATGGAAAGCCTAATTCTTATGACTAAATTGGGGCTTAAATGAGGCAACCCCTTTGAAAAACACACAAAACGGAACAGCAAAAAGCTGTTTTGGATATGGATTTCCCGCAGAATGCGGAGAAACGGAGGAATATTTTATGGGCATGACAATGACACAGAAAATTCTTGCGGCGCACGCCGGACTGGACACCGTAAAAGCAGGACAGCTGATTATGGCAAAGCTCGACCTTGTGCTGGGCAACGACGTGACTTCTCCCGTTGCGATTAACGAATTTAACAAAGCCGGCTTTCACGAAGTTTTTGACACGCAGAAAGTCACCATGGTAATGGACCACTTCACCCCGAATAAGGACATTAAAGCGGCACAGCAGTGCAAGCAATGTCGGGATTTCTGCGGGGAGTACCAAATCAAGCACTTTTTTGATGTGGGCGATATGGGCATTGAGCACGCACTTTTGCCGGAAAAAGGACTGGTCGCACCGGGCGACTGTGTAATTGGTGCGGATTCGCATACCTGTACCTATGGCGCGCTGGGTGCGTTTTCCACGGGCGTTGGCTCTACGGATATGTGCGCCGGCATGGCAACCGGAAAAGCATGGTTCAAAGTACCGGGCGCGATTAAATTCAACTTAACAGGGGAACTGCAAGGACATACTGCCGCAAAGGATGTCATTCTGCATATCATCGGTAAAATCGGCGTGGACGGCGCGCTGTATCAGTCCATGGAATTTTCCGGCGAAGGACTCAAAAGCCTGACGATGGAAGACCGCCTCTGTATGGCAAATATGGCGATTGAGGCGGGCGCAAAGAACGGCATTTTCGCCGTGGACAGTATAACACTGGACTATGTGCGCGGCAGGGT
>DBRO01000024.1:3032-10970 GCA_002306005.1 Ruminococcus sp. UBA1366
TTTGATGAAATCGGGGATATCAAAATCGACCAAGTGGTCATCGGCAGCTGTACCAACGGCAGAATCGAGGATATGCGGGCGGCAGCGGCAATTATGCAGGGCAAAAAAGTTGCGGAGCACGTCCGGTGCATTATCATTCCCGCAACGCAGAAGGTGTATCTCACCGCCATGCAGGAGGGTCTGCTGGAAATTTTCATCAACGCCGGCTGTGCGGTTTCCACCCCAACCTGCGGCCCGTGCCTTGGCGGTCATATGGGGATTCTTGCGAAGGGCGAACGCGCCGTGGCAACCACAAACCGCAATTTTGTAGGAAGAATGGGACATCCGGAATCGGAAGTTTATCTGGCATCTCCGGCGGTGGCGGCGGCGTCTGCCATCGCGGGAAAGATTGCCCAGCCGTAAGGAGGAACGCATATGGTAAGGCATTTGGTTGTCTGGACTTTTGATGATGAAAAACTGCCGCGTGAAAACCGCGCAGCGTACGCGAAGAAAATCAAAACGGCACTGGAAGGCTTGATTAACCGCATTGACGGGCTGATGATTTCCACGGTTTATACGGAAGTCCTGCCCGGCTCGGACGGCGATATCATGCTGGACAGCTTGTTTGAAAGCGAGGAAGCTCTGAAAGCCTATCAGGTGCATCCGGAGCATCTCAAGGCGGCGGAGCTGATTGCCGCCGTGAAGAAAACACGGTTCTGCATGGATTTCCCTGTGGAATTTGAGGAATGAAAGGGTGGTAGCAATGAAAGTTTCCGGCAAGGTGCATAAATACGGCGACAACGTGGATACGGACGTGATTATTCCGGCGCGGTATTTGAATACAGCAGACCATAAAGAGCTTGCCGCGCACTGCATGGAGGATATTGACGCGGACTTTGTGAAGAAAGTCCAGTCGGGCGATATTATGGTGGCAAAAGAGAATTTCGGGTGCGGTTCTTCGCGGGAGCACGCGCCGATTGCCATAAAAACCAGTGGCATTTCGTGCGTGATTGCCTCCACATTTGCGCGGATTTTCTACCGCAATTCGATTAACACCGCCCTGCCGATTCTGGAATGCCCCGAGGCGGCGGAGAAAATTGAGAACGGCGACGAGGTGGAAATCGACTTCGACACGGGCGTGATTACGAACAAAACAAAACAAGAAACATATCAAGCAGAGCCGTTTCCAGCGTTTGTGAAAGAAATCATCGATGCGGGCGGACTGTTAAATTCATTAAAAAAATAACAACCGAGAGGAGGAATTTTTAGCGATGGAAAAGAATATCGCCGTCATAAAAGGCGACGGCATCGGTCCGGAAATCGTTACGGAGGCGCTGAAGGTGCTGGATACGGTGGGCGAAAAGTACGGACACAAATTTCACTATACGGACGTGCTGATGGGCGGCTGTGCGATTGATGCAACGGGCGTGCCTTTGCCGCAGGAAACCGTGGATATCTGCCTTGCGTCCGACAGTGTGTTTTTGGGCGCGGTTGGCGGCCCAAAGTGGGACACTCTGCCGGGAAATCTGCGGCCGGAAGCGGGATTGTTGGGGATTCGCGGTGCGCTGAAGCTGTTTGCGAATATCCGTCCGGCAAAGCTGATTCCGGCACTTGCTGGCGCTTGCCCGTTGAAAGAGGAGATTACCAAAAACGGGCTGGATTTGGTCATTGTGCGGGAACTGATTGGCGGTGCATATTTTGGCAAGCGCAGTACCACAGTGGACGAAAACGGCGTGAAAACCGCAGCAGATACGATGGCATACAGCGATTACGAGGTGGAACGCATCTGCCGCGTGGCGTTTGAGATGGCACGCAAGCGCCGGAAGAAAGTCCATTCCGTGGATAAAGCAAACGTGCTGGATTCCTCCCGCCTGTGGCGCGAAATTGCGCATAAAGTCGCTGCGGAATATCCGGATGTGGAATTCCAAGATATTTTGGTGGACAACACCGCCATGCAGCTGGTGCGCAACCCCTCGCAGTTCGATGTCATCGTCACGGAAAATCTGTTTGGGGATATTCTTTCGGATGAAGCTTCCATGATTACGGGCAGTCTGGGAATGATTCCGTCCGCCTCTTTGGGTGCGACCGCACTGGGACTGTACGAGCCGATTCATGGCTCCGCACCTGATATTGCCGGACAAAACAAAGCAAACCCGATCGCCACGATTCTTTCTGCCGCCATGATGCTCCGGTATTCGTTTAATCTGGGTAAGGAAGCGGACGAAATCGAACTGGCAGTCAACAGCGTGATGGACGCAGGCTATCGCACCGGCGACATTATGAGCGAGGGCATGAAGCTTTGTTCCTGCACGGAAATGGGCGATTTGATTGCCGCCAAAATCCGTACGTAAAAAAGCGTACGGTGAATTTCAGGCGGATTACAAGTTATNNGTCACATAGATTTCACAATCTGTGGGTAGGATAGAAACATGGAAAGTTTCGGCTTTCTACAGAAAGGTTTCTTACCCCGAGCCTTTCTGCGTGAACGGCACAACCGTTCACAACTCCCCCAATGATTTTCCGCACAAAGATTGCGGAAGTCCTGTTCTTTCACCAAAAGAGCAGGGCTTTTTTTGTGAAAATCAGCAAAAACCACAGTTGTTTTTTCAGCTGGAATATTGTATAATTAAGAAAACAAACATGGGAATAAACTTTTACGTTATGGCGGAATATGGGAACCAAAAGAGAAACGAAAGGAAGAACGTTTTGGATTTAACACAGCTACGCGGACAGATTAACGGCATTGACGAGGAACTGCTTCGGCTTTTTACCGAGCGGATGGCGCTGACCGAGCAGGTTGCAAAATTCAAGATGGATAACGGTCTGGAGGTTTTTCAGGGCGGGCGTGAGCAGGAAATCATCCGCCGCGTGCGGAAAAATGCGCCGGACGGGCTGGAAAACAGCGCGGAGGTACTGTTCACCACCATCATGGACATCAGCAAATCTGTCCAGTACCAGAAGTTTTATGCCGAGCAGGCGGGCATTGATTTTGCGCCGTTTGCGCGCGGCGGAACTCCCCGCGTAATGTGTCAAGGCACAGCTGGCGCGTATTCTGAGCAAGCTTGCCGCGCCGTATTTGAAAACCCGCAGATTTCGTTTTGCCCGGAGTTTGAAGATGTATTTGAAGCCGTCAGTCAGGGCGAAGCAGCGTTTGGCGTGCTGCCGATTCAGAATTCCACAGCGGGTTCGGTGCATCGGACTTATGAGCTGATGAAGCAGTATGATTTTAAAATTGCCGCGGCGGTCCGGGTGAAAATTTCCCACTGCCTTGCGGTAAATCCGAACAATTCGGACAAGCCGATAGAGAAGGTTTATTCCCATGAGCAAGCGCTTTTGCAGTGCGCGCAGTACTTAAAAAGCCATGGCTTGCAGGGCGTAGAATACCCCAACACCGCCCTTGCCGGCGAATATATCGCGAGTTCGGACGAACCTGCCGGTGCAATTTGTTCGCTCTCCTGCGCGCGGCGGCTGGGGCTTTCCGTGCTGGAAGAAAACTGTGCGGACGAGCGTGAGAACTATACGCGGTTTCTGGTCATTTCCAAGCAAACGTATTCCTCCGCGCAGGCAAACATCGTGGCGGTTTCCCTGTCGCTTTCGCACACGGCATCGTCGCTGTACCGTCTGCTCACAAAATTCTCCGTGGCAGGGCTAAACCTGCTCCGGATTGAAAGCAAACCCGTGGCAAGCCGTGATTTCAGCGTGGTGTTTTATCTGGATTTTGAAGGCGCTGTGAGCAATCCTGCCGTGGCAAGGCTGATTGCGGAATTGGACGCAGAGCTTACGTATTTTCGCTTTTTGGGAAACTATTACGAAATTGATGATGAAGAAGAAAATCAGGAGGTGCGGTGATGTTTATTTCTGTCATTCTGCCGTGCGGGGGAAATTCCAGCCGCATGGGCGGGCGCAACAAACTGTTGGAAACCCTTGCGGGAACACCCGTCATCGTGCGAACCATGCGTGCGTTTGATGAGATTCACGAGGTGGGCGAAATGATTCTGTGCGTGAACGAAAATTTTCGCGTAGAAATGGAACACCTTGTGGGCGAACAGCATTTCCGCAAGCCGGTCAAATTCGTGCAGGGCGGCGAAACCCGCCAGCAGTCGGTGGCAAACGGCTTTGCGGAAATCGCAAAGGAAAGCGAGCTGATTTGCGTGCATGACGGCGCACGCCCGCTGGTGAAAAACCGTACCATCTGCCGCTGTATTGCGGATGCAAAAAATTACAGCGCGGCGGTTGTGTGCGTACCAAGCAAGGATACCGTGAAGATTTCCGAGCGTGGCTTTGTGGCGAATACGCCCGAGCGCGACCGTGTGTTTTTAACCCAAACGCCGCAGATTTTCCGGCGGGAGCTGTATTGCAAAGTATTGGAGCAAGCCCAGCAGGCAGGTTTGACTTATACCGATGACAGCCAGCTTTGCGAGGCGGCAGGGGTGATGCCTTTTATCACAATCGGGGAGTATTCCAACATAAAAATTACCACGGCGGAGGATTTACCCCTTGCCGAGGCATTGCTCAAAAGCAAGGATTAACGGAGGACTGTATGAATTTCCGGATTGGAACAGGATACGATGTACACCGGCTTGTGCCGGACAGAAAGCTGATTTTAGGCGGCGTGGAAATCCCGTATGAAAAGGGATTGCTGGGACATTCCGATGCGGACGTGCTGGCGCACGCGGTTTCGGATGCTCTGCTGGGCGCGTGTGCGTTAGGAGATATCGGCAAGCTGTTTCCCGATACCGATGCGCGTTTTCAAGGCGCAAACAGCCTTGTTTTGCTGACGCAGGTATGTGAGAAAATCCGCACGCACGGCTATGAGATTTCTAATATCGACAGCACGATCTGCGCGCAAGCGCCGAAGCTTTCGCCCTATATTTTAAAAATGCGTGAAAATCTTGCCACAGCCTGCGGCGTGGAAACCGCAGCGGTTTCGGTAAAAGCAACCACCGAGGAAGGACTGGGCTTCACCGGTGCAGGACAGGGCATCAGCGCACAGGCAAGCTGTCTGGTGTATCTGCAAGTTCCGGGAAGAAACAAGTAACAGCGAATGCACCATTCGACCAAAACCGGCATAATATGTGGTATAGCAAGCAGATTTGCGAAGAATGCTTTGCTGTGCTAAGCCTCCGTAGGTAAGGCTTACGGGGGCGTTTTTATTGAAAAATCCACATTACAGAAATAGGAAGGGAAGCTTTCTTACTATGAACCGGTCGTTAATCGCAATGACTTCCATAACCTATGCGATGAAAGCGAAAAATCTGCTCAATTCCCGCGGAATGCGCTGCGAAATCATGCGGACACCGCGCAGTTTCAGCACCGGTTGCGGGTATTCCATCCGCATTTGGGACGATGTTTCGCAGGTGCTGGGCATACTGGAGGCGGCAGGCATACCATATAAAGATTATACAGAACTAAAGGACTGATTTTGCATAGGTATGCGGCGGGAAAATCCGCCGCAGGTTACATAGAATGCGGTCCCTGAAAGGACGGACGGGTATGGTGAATTTTGACAACGCAGCAACCACGTTTCCTAAACCGGAGGCGGTAAAACAGGCGGCAATGCGGGCAATAACAGTTTACGGCGGTAATCCGGGCAGGAGCGGCCATGCGCTTTCTTTGGCAGTCGCCGGACAGGTATATCAAACACGGGCGGCGGCGGCAGAGCTGTTCGGCGCACAGGTGGAAAACGTCGTATTTACGGCGTCCTGCACCCACGCGTTGAATTTGGCAATCCAAGGGGTGGTAAAGCCGAACAGTCATGTGATACTTTCGCATTTAGAACACAATTCTGTGGCAAGACCGATTTATGCACTCAGCAAAAGCTGCGGGGTGACGTATTCCATCGCGCAGACTTCGTTTGATGATGAAATCACCGCACGGAATATCGAGAGCCTAATTACGCCGGAAACCTGTGCGGTTGTCTGTACCATTGCATCCAATGTCACCGGTCAAGTTTTGCCGTTTCGCCGAATCGGCGCAATCTGCCAAAAGCATGGAATTTGCTTTATTGCCGATGGTGCACAGGCTTGCGGCATATTGGAAGTCAAGCTTTCCGATGGAATAAATATCCTCTGCACAGCAGGGCATAAAGGCTTGTACGGCACCACAGGCACCGGTTTGCTTATCACGGACGGTCAGTACGAAATTCCCGCGCTGATGCAGGGCGGCACGGGTGCGACCTCCGCAGAACTGGAGCAGACTTCTATGATGCCGGAGCGGTTAGAAAGCGGCACACTCAATACGGTGGGAATTTTAGCGCTTGGCGCGGGGATTGGTTTTGTGCAGAAAACCGGCGTTGCCGCCATTGCCCGCAAGGAGGAAAAGCTTTGCGCTGCGTTTTTAGAACGGGTGGGGAAGAACAAGCAAATCACCCTCTACCGGAATCCCTACTATCGCTATGTGCCGATTGTCGCGTTCAATGCCGCAGGAAAAACTTCTGAAGAAACCGCCGCCTATCTCAGCGAAAAAGGCTTTGCGCTGCGCGGCGGCTTGCAGTGCGCGGCAGTGACGCATACGGCAATGAACACCCTAGAACGCGGTGTGGTGCGCTTTGCGCCTTCGTATTTTAACAACGAAAATCAAGTCGCGGCGCTTGCCACAGCATTGGCAACGATGAAATAACAAAGAAAAACTTTTACATGGAGTGTGAGAACGCTCCATGTAATCATTGAAAAAGCGAAAAAAATCGTCCGGTGCTATGGAAATTGCCAACGGGATATGTTATAATAAAATATATTACGATTCAGGAGGGGTTCGGGTGCTGTCGGATATTGAGATTGCAAATCAAGCGAAAATGATAAAAATCACGGAAATTGCGGGTAATCTAGGCATTTCCGAGGAGGAACTAGAGCCTTACGGACATTTTAAGGCAAAATTAAATGAAAAACTCATCAGCAGGCTGGCGGACAAGCCGGATGGCAAGCTGATTCTGGTAACGGCGATTAACCCCACTCCTGCAGGAGAGGGTAAAACAACTGTTTCTGTGGGGCTTTCGGAGGCGATGGCGAAAATCGGGAAAAACGCCGTGCTTGCACTGCGGGAACCCTCGTTAGGACCGGTGTTTGGCATCAAAGGCGGGGCTGCGGGCGGCGGCTATGCGCAAGTCGTGCCGATGGAGGACATCAACCTACATTTTACTGGCGATATGCACGCAATCACCTCAGCGAATAATTTGCTTTGTGCGTTGTTGGACAACCATTTGCAGCAGGGCAATGCGCTGGGTATCGACCCGCGGCGGGTGTTCATTAAGCGCTGTATGGACATGAACGACCGCGCGCTGCGGAATATCATTGTCGGACTGGGCGGAAAAATCAACGGAATCCCGCGGGAGGACGGCTTTCTCATCACCGTCGCAAGCGAAGTCATGGCGATTTTGTGTCTGGCGGCAGATTTAGAGGATCTCAAAACCCGACTAGGGCGGATTCTCGTGGCATATACTTATGAAAACAAGCCCGTTTATGCCAAAGATTTGGGCGCGTGCGGCGCAATGACCGCCCTGCTGAGGGATGCGCTCAAGCCCAATCTGGTGCAAACGCTGGAAAACACCCCCGTCATCATGCACGGAGGTCCGTTTGCGAATATCGCGCATGGGTGTAATTCCATCCGCGCAACGCAGCTTGCCCTAAAACTGGGCGACTATTGTATTACCGAAGCCGGTTTCGGCTCGGATCTCGGCGCGGAAAAATTCTTTGATATCAAATGTCGGTTCGCGGGACTCAAACCCGACTGCGTGGTGCTTGTCGCAACGGTTCGCGCCCTGAAATACAATGGCGGGGTTGCCCGTGCGGACTTAACGCAGGAGAATCTCCCCGCGCTGGAAAAGGGTATTGAAAATCTCGGCGTGCATATCGAGAACATGAAAAAATATGGTGTTCCCGTTGTGGTGGCAATCAACAAATTTTATACCGATACGGATGCGGAAATCGCGTTTGTGAAAGCCTATTGTGAAAAATCCGGTGCTGC
>DBRO01000024.1:11065-11529 GCA_002306005.1 Ruminococcus sp. UBA1366
GACGGCGTGGATTTCACCCCGCAGGCAGTCAAATCCTCAAAGGAAATCGATGCGCTTGGCTTTGGAGAAATTCCGGTCTGCGTGGCAAAAACACAGTATTCACTTTCGGATAATCCGGCACTGCTGGGCAAGCCGGCGGGCTTCCGAATCACGGTGCGGGACATCCGGCTTTCTGCCGGCGCAGGTTTTGCTGTGGCGCTGACGGGCGATATTATGACCATGCCGGGTCTGCCGAAAAAGCCCGCGGCGGAAGTGATTGACTGCGATTGCTGCGGCGTGATTTCCGGGCTGTTTTAAGTACGTTAGGGGGATTTTGTGGTTTATTACGCGGCGGAAGCTTTTTCCGACATGGGCAGCTTTGAGACGGAACGCGTGATTTTCATGATTTGCGCGTTTGCCGCGTTTGCAGCTGTTGCAGTGGGCGGCGCGTTCTTTGGCGGAAGCATTTCCGCACGGGCAACCAA
>DBRO01000024.1:11553-12003 GCA_002306005.1 Ruminococcus sp. UBA1366
ATGGCGCATAGCGCACTGGTAAAGCCCAAAAAGCAGGGAAAACGCCTGCGGTATGACTACACCTACTATCTGTACGGTTTCTTTCAAAATCAGGAGCAGCTGGACAGCCATGCGGTTGAAGTGAAATTCGGACAACACCGCGTGACGGCACAACGGGCGATTCGGCTGGGCGCGGAAAATATTAGCAAGGTGGTTTCGCGGCTGAAAGATACGGACATCAGTTTTTTCAACCAAGCAGGGGAAGAATTGCTGCGCTTTACCGTTCCCGCCGTGGGTACGGAGGAATTTGCCGCAGAATGCCCCATCCGGTTTGAACAGGTGATTGAAACGGAATTATTTTATGACTATATCCGGCGGTTTGCCGAGCCGGAAACGCAAAAATAAACCAACTGCGCCCGCAGATGGAAGGGAGTTCCTTGCCTTGCTTCGGAAAAAATCCGTGATGATTCC
>DBRO01000024.1:12145-12294 GCA_002306005.1 Ruminococcus sp. UBA1366
GTGTACGGAAAAATTTATTTATGGGTAGCGGCATTTATCCTGCTTACGGAAACGCTCAACTGCTTTATTTTATACCATACGTCCACATTTGCACAGGAATACGGGATGTCCGAAAACAAGCATACCAGCAGCCAGCTTGTAAAATTGGC
>DBRO01000084.1:0-3300 GCA_002306005.1 Ruminococcus sp. UBA1366
CCCATTCCGCCGTAGGAGTGAATGTGATTCACCGGCAGATTCTGTTCCTTATACCAGCCAATCAAATCCACAATGGTTTCGTTAATCCTGCCCGCGCCCAAGCTGCCGCCCGTGGACAGCACACAGATTTCATCGGGCGAAAAGCCAAGCTTTTGCTTTGCCGCCTGCTGGTTTGTTTTTGAAAACGCGCCGCGCACCGGCAAGCCGGTTATCACATACTGAATATCGGGTTTGAGATATTTCGCCGCCGCACCCACTGTCAGCATAATCCGATTGACGTGCGGGGCAAGCAGCTTTGTCGTCACCCCCGGAAACGCGTTCTGCTCATGAATTGCGGTGGGAATTTTCATTTGTGCGGCTTTGCGCACCACCGGACCGCTGACATAACCGCCCGTGCCGATGACGAGCGTCGGTTTAAAATCCAAAAGAATCTGCTTGGCACGGTGTCCCGCCGTTATCAGGTATGACGCCGCTTTCAGGTTTTTTTTCAAATTTTGTACACTCAGCTTTCGCTGAAACCCCTTTACTTTGATCACCTCAAACCGGTATCCGGCTTGCTTTACCAAGCGTTCCTCCAAGCTGTCCGGCGTTCCCGCAAAGCAAAATTCCGCATCCGGATTATGCTCTTTGATAATTTCTAGAATAGCCAGCGCCGGATTTAAATGTCCCGCTGTTCCGCCGCCTGCAAATAAGACTCTGGGTGTTCCCAACGCCTTCACTCCCCTTTTCGCGCTACGAGTCGTTTTTCACTTGTCGGGATACCGACAAAATAATGCCCATTTCACAAAGCTGAATAATCAGCGCCGTTCCGCCGTAACTGAAAAACGGCAGGCTGATACCGGTGTTCGGAATCGCATTGGTCGCCACCATAATGTTCAAAAACGCCTGTAAACCAACCTGGATGGTAATACCCGCCGTTAACAGCATTCCAAAGCGATCCGGCGCCTTGGTCGCCACAGTAAAACCTTTAAAAATAAAGAATGTAAACAGCAATATCACTAGAATTGCGCCGATTAATCCCAGTTCCTCGCAGATAATTGAGAAAATGAAGTCGTTCTGTGATTCGGACAAATACAGGTATTTCTGCCGGGACTGCCCGAAACCGAGTCCGAAAATTCCGCCGGAACCAATGGCCAGCAGCGATTGATAGGTCTGATACGTGGTGTCCTGTATGTCGCTGAGCGGATCCCGCCAGCTTTGGAAGCGCTCCGCCACATAGCCCATTCCGCCTTCATGCATAATTAAAACCACTGCCGCTATGCCGCCAACAACACCCAACACAAGAATCAACCGAATAAAATGCTTCATGGGAATGCCGCCCACGAACATCATGGATAAGCCCAGTACCGTGAAAATAATCATTGCGGAAAGATGCCGCTGAAAGTACAAGACCAACAGGCATAATCCCAATATTACAACAAAGGGCTGCAAGCTGTATTGCATTTTTTTAAATTTTGGATAGTGTATGGCGAGCAAATACGCAAACAGCATAATGAACGCCACCTTTAGAATCTCTGACGGTTGAAAGCTTAACGAGCCGACTTCAATCCACCGCCGCGCCCCCGCCGTCCCAACACCAAAAGCCGACGTGTAAGCAGCCAGCAAATAGGTTACCAAAAACGCCGTGTACACCACCTTGGTGTTCATCAGAATATGATAATCCACAAACGACAGCGCCATCATCAGCACAATGCCCACCACAGCAAACAAAATCTGCCGCTTAACAAAATAGAACCCGTCGCCATCGTTTTTATACACCGACCACACATAGCTTGCGGAAAACATCATCACAATGCCAAAGGTCAGTAGAATGACGATAATTAAAAAGAACGATTTGTCAAAATCATTGCGCACAAGCCGCGGCGAAAATTGATTTCGCTGCGGTGCAACTGCCGGTCTTGCCGGTCTTTTTCTGTGAACAATCCGGGGATTCTGCGTATTCGCACCATCCATGGTACCGGCTCCTTTCTCGTGTAAACTATTCTAAATACTGAAACCGCAGCACCATCATATAAAATGCCGCCACGCCCAGCAGAATTTCCGTACCCGCATAAATCAAACACACCGTGCTGTTCTTCTTGCATTTACGCTGCAGCAAAGCGTGTAGGCTGCGCCCTTTTAGCGCCGGTCTCTTGCGAATTTTATAATACCCAACCGCGCCGAGTTCCCAAAGCTTTTCAGCAAGAAACACCCCGCCCGCCAGGAACAACACGACTTCCAGCCCGGTTGCCATACCCAGTACGCAAACTATCGCGCCTAAAAAATTCGCACCATCCCGCCCCAATGAAAACCCGTCCGGCAGTACATTCCAGAACAAAAAGCCCAGGCAACCGCCCGTTACTGCCATTGCCAAAACCGCATGATCGCTGTCGCCCATAAAAAGCAAACCACTTGCCAGTGTAAAACTCCCAGCACCCGCAGCGCCTGCTGCCGCCCCGTGGGAATCCGCTAAAAGCCGCGCGCCGCCTAAAATCAGCAGCATACACCCCGCCGTCAACGGATAATAAAGCCAGCCAAAATCCACATAGCCGATCCCAAAAGGGAACAGCACCGCCGTGCTGCGATCGCCCAAATAGTACAGCGCCGTCAGATAAAACGTCACCGCAATCAGCTCCGCGAACAATACCGTGCGAGGTGCAAATGCAAAATACTGCCTTTTCCCCTGCGTGCCGCCCAGCAGCTTTGCGTTTTCCGCAAAGCCGAACAAAAACAACAATAGGCAAAACACGCCGCCAACCGCCAGTTTTTGTGCCTGTAAACTTGCCGGAAGCTCTGCTGCCATGAAAAACCGTACCGCCGCCACACCTGTCAGTGTACCTGCGGCAACCCCCGCAAACAGCAAACTCCCCGCAGGGAACCGCCGCTTCGTTGAAACCTCCGGCTGTTCATCCGTGCCATCCGCCTCATTCCGCGGAAAACGCGCAGAATGTACGGGTTTTACGGATGCTTTTCCGGGCAGCATATGGTACGAATCGTACAAATCCCGGCTCAGGAACACCCCGCCCAGATTTGTCAGTACCACCGCAATAAAAATCGTCAGCAGCAAAATCCAGCCCAGCATAAGTGTTTCCTTTTCTACTCGTTTTTCCGCAGTGCCTCCACCGCAGTTTCCAGCTTCATACCGCGGCTTCCTTTAAACAAGACCACATCCGCCGGCGTTAATTCATCCTTTAAATATGCAATCATCTCATCCATCGCGGTAAAATGACGAATGTTTTCCTCCGGCATTCCTTTTTTGATCGCGCCGTCCGCGTAATGTGCCGCCTGTTCGCCGTAACAAACCAGTAAATCCACCTTTGC
>DBRO01000084.1:3341-5572 GCA_002306005.1 Ruminococcus sp. UBA1366
GCGGGTGTTTTGATTTCCGAAAGCACCTCCAGCGCCGCCTTCATCGAATCCGGCGAAGCATTGTAGCAATCAATCAGAAATGTATGCGTACTGGTTTTCTCCATATTCTGCCGCAGTCCGTCCGGCTGGTAGCGGGAAAGCGCCTGCGCCGCCGCCTGTAAATCCACACCCAGCTCCCGCGCCGCGCAAAGCGCCGCCAGTGCGTTGCGAACATTGTGTGTCCCCAAACAGTTCAGCCGCACAGGGACGGATGTTTCCGGAAAATGCACTGTGAAATCCATGCCGGTTTCATCCCGAACCAAATCCGTCGCATAACCCTCCGCATCTGTTTTTTCTGCGGAATAGAACACGATTTTTCTGCCCCGTTTGCTTTCAATGCCGGCAAGCAGCTTGTCGTCCCGGTTTAAAATCAATGGCGCGTTGTAATCCGTGCCGTCTAAAATTTCCATCTTTGCTTTTAAGATATTCTCCTGCGTGCCAAGATTCTCAATGTGGGAATACCCTATGTTTGTAATAATCGCCATGGTGGGTTCCGCAGTGGTGGAAAGCCGTGAAATTTCCCCAAAGTGATTCATGCCCATTTCAATCACCGCCGCGCCATAACTGGAATCCAGCCCGAACAACGTCATCGGTAAACCGATTTCATTGTTGCGGTTGCCTTCAGTTTTCAGGGTTTTCATCCCAGCGGAAACCGCCAGTGCAACCATTTCCTTGGTGGTAGTTTTCCCCACGCTGCCCGTAATACCGATTAAATTCACCGCAAACCGCTTGCGGTAATAATGCGCCAAATCCAGCAGCGCCTGCCGTGTGGAGTCCACAATAATACACCGCACACCCGCNNGCCTTTGCGGCAAAATCATGCCCGTCAAAGCGTTCGCCCTTGATGGCAAAATACACACAGCCCGGTTGTATCGTTCTGGTATCGGTAGAAACTGAAGTGATATCGATATCGCCCGGATATCCAAAACTTCCGCCTACCGCTTCCACAATCTCAAACAGCTTGATTCTTTCCATGCAGACTAGTCCTTCTTTTCGCTAGTTTCTTGTTGTTCCAGCAGCGCAAGCGCCTTTTGTACTTCCTCGCGCTCATCCAGGTGAATTTTCACCCCGCCCGCCAGTATCTGATAATCCTCATGCCCTTTTCCGGCAAGCACAATCACATCGCCTGCTTGCGCGTGTAAAACTGCCCACTGGATTGCCGCAATCCGGTCGGTTATCCGGATAAACGGCACCTGCGAACCCGCCAGACCCGTCAGCACTTCCTCGATAATCGCATCCGGATCCTCATCGCGCGGGTTGTCGGAGGTCACAATCAGGAAATCCGCGTATTTGGCAGAAGCCGCCGCCATCAACGGCCGTTTCTTTGCGTCGCGGTTGCCCCCGCACCCAAACAGGCAAATCAGCCTGCCCTTTACCGCGGGTTTTAACGCGGACAGAATATTCTCCAACGCATCCGGCGTGTGCGCGTAATCGCAAATCACCGTAAAATCCCGCCCCGTGGGAAGAATCTCCGCCCTGCCGCGCACGCCTTTTTCCTGTGCCAAAGCCGCCGTACACCGTGACATATCGAAGCCGCAGCAATCTAGCACCGCTAAAACATCAGCGGAATTTGCCACGTTAAAAAGTCCCGGCATGCCAAACCGCACCGGATATTCCGTCCTGCCGTCACAAAATAGATAGTCCACGCCGGCGCTGTGCGTATGAATTTGCTTTGCGGAAAAATCCGCCGCTTCCCCAGTCATGCTCACCGCGCATTTCGGGCAGGTAATTTCCGAAAACAATCGCCTGCCATAAACATCATCCACGTTCACCACCGCCGTTTTGCACATGGAAAACAGCTTCTTCTTCGCCTGATAGTATTGCTCCATCGTCCCGTGTACATCCAAATGGTCCTGCGTTAAATTCGTAAACACAGCCGTTTCAAATTCGCAAGGCCCTAAGCGTTCCTGTTCCAGCCCCTGCGAGGAAACCTCCATCACAACGTATTCACAGCCCGCATCCGCCATCTGTGCGAATAACTCGTACAGCTCATAAGCCTCCGGCGTGGTGCGCTCCGTGTGCAGGATTTTCTCTCCAATTTCGTTTTGCCGCGTGCCGATTAACCCCGTCCGGCAACCAAACCCGCTCAGGATTTCTTTCAGTACGGTGGTAATGGTTGTTTTGCCGTTGGTTCCGGTTACGCCAATCAGCTTAAATTTCCGCTCCGGATGACCGAAAAACGCCGCGCAAAG
>DBRO01000084.1:5628-12084 GCA_002306005.1 Ruminococcus sp. UBA1366
CCCGCTACGCAAACAAACAGCGTTCCGGCAGTCACCTGCTGCCGGCTGTCGGAGATAATCTCCGTAATTTCCGTATCGGGTAAACCAATCGGCGTAATTTCTGCAAATAATTCAGAAAGCCTCATATCCGGTATCCTTCCTGTATTTTACTGGCTCGTTGCCTCGCCCGCGTAGAACGTCACTTCCACAATTTCGCCCTGATTAATCTCGGTGTTGGCAGCCACGCTTTGATCCGCACCCGCCACAGCGCCGTCTTCATACACAGCGCTGCCCTTCACGGAAAGATTTAACCCGGCATCCTCCATGGCGCTCTTTGCCTGTTCCAAAGTAAGTCCCGATAAATTCGGCACAGTAGTGGTTTTAATCTCCTCGTCTTCCTCGGTGTAAAGCAGCACAGTTCCCCCGCGCTGCACAGACCCCGATGCCGGAATCTGCTTTATGACCGTGTCGCCATCCCCAATGACCTCCACGCTTAAGCCATAGCTGTCTTCAATCGTCTTTTTGGCGTTCTTCACACTCACGTATTGGAAATTCGACACGCTGACTTGAATCTGTTCAAGCTGTTCGTCCGTGTATTCCGGGAAAAATCCCAGGTACGGCAGAATGTCCGTTAATGCCGCCGTGACAATCGGCGCTGCCACAAGGCTTCCGTAATAGTTCTCCCCCTGCGGATTGTCCACCATTACCAAAATAATGATTTCCGGATCGTCCGCCGGCGCAAACGCGCAGTAGGATGCCACATAGGTATTACCCGTTTTATCCTCATCAATTTTCTGGGAAGTACCGGATTTTCCACCGATCCGATAGCCTTGAATATAGGAGTTTCCGCCCTGTGAGGTGTTCACGACTGTTTCCAAAATCGTGCGCATTTCTTCACTGGTTTCCTCGGAAATCACCTGGCGCTTCACTTCTGAAGTAATATCCTTCACCACATTGCCGTTGGAATCAATAATCTTATCCACCACCTGCGGCACCATCAGGTAACCGCCGTTGATTGCCGCAGCGTATGCGGTAATCATCTGGATCGGCGTAATCTTGTTTGCCTGTCCAAAGGAACTTGCTGCAAGGTCCACATTCGTCATCACATCGCCGTCAATGTAAAGGCTTCCGGTTTCCCCCGGCAAATCAATTCCGGTTTTTTCCGTCAAGCCAAAGGCTTTAAAATATTGAAAGAATTTATCAATCCCCAGCTTCTGTCCAATCTGAATAAATGCCGGGTTAATGGAATTGGTCATGGCGTTCTGTAAGGTCTGCGCGCCAAAATCCCGCGTAGACCAGTTGTGGAACGTCTCGCCGTCCACATCAATGGAAGTTGCCCCTGAAAAAGTATCGTCCAGATCAATCACCTGTTCATCCAGCGCGGAAGAACCGGTAATAACTTTAAAAACAGACCCCGGATAATACAGTTCGGAAATGGCTTTGTTGGTCCATTGCTTGCCCCACGCAGCACTGGTTGCCTCCTGCTTTTCGTCTTCGTCCGTAATTTTTTCAATTTGCGCCGCCGTAGCTTCATCATAAATCTCGGCGGGTTCATTTAAATCATATCCCGGCACAGTCGCCATGGCGTAAATCGCACCGGTCTTTGCATTCATCACTATGCCGCTTGCGCGGTCTGCGGGGTTGTTTTTGGCAACGCCCTCTTTCAGCGCCTTTTCTAAGTAATACTGTACAGTTCGGTCCATGTTCAATACCAGCGAATCCCCGTCCTGTGCATCGTAATTCTGCTTGTACCGGTAGGGAATATCATTGCCCGCGCTGTCCTTTGCCGTTAGAATTCTGCCATCCACGCCGGCAAGATATTCTTCATAGTAGGCTTCCAGCCCGTAAATACCGTAACCGTCATAATGCAAATGCCCAATGACATTAGCAGCAAGATCGTTTTCCGGATAAAACCGCTTGGTCGCCGGAATGCAGGCAAGCGCCCCCAGCGAATGTTCATCGGCATATTCCGTAATTTTATCCGCAACAGCTTTTTCCACGTTCTTTTTCAGTTCCTGATAGTTGCCGTCTCGGTTAAAGCGGTCGCGGACGGTATCCTCGTCCATATCCAACGTCTGCGCCACAAAAGCCACAATGTCGTCAAATTCGACATACGTGCCTTTTTCCTTGAGTTCGGCAATAGTTTCCTCATCGCTCATGTAGCTGCGCAGCGTACCGGGATCAATAATCACCGTGTACACCGTTGCGCTTTTGGCAAGGAACTGCATATTTGCATCATAAATCGAACCGCGCGTCGCATTAATTACCTTGCTCCGCAGTTGCTGAGAATTGGCAAGCTGCTGGTATTTTTCCGCTTCCGTCACCGATATGTGAAACATATTGACAAGCATATATCCCAGCAGTGCCAGCACGCAGATACCAATCACCGCCATCAGACGGTGTTTCATCATCATGCTGGGCTTATCCGACATTTGTTTGTTCCTCCTTGCCGTAATAACACTCCGTGTTGCCATACCAAAAAAGCATTTTTTGCATATTTCGCATCGCAGTTTCCGGTAATACCGTGAACCAAGCGATATTTTCGGTTTTCCGGTTCTCCCCGCGAAATAATACAGAAGAAAGTTAAGTAAAATCCATGCCGGATTTCCGCTTAACTTTCCACAACCTATATCATCCTATTTCACTAAGCGCCAAAATATTCCAAAACATCCTCAAACCAATTCTTAATCGAAGCCCACACGCCCTTGTCCTCTTCCTGCACAACTTCGATCACGGTTTCATTGGGAACCACGACATATTCTATTTGCGCTTTATCGAGCTTTTTCAAACCGAGCGTATTTTCCGCGTAGTCCTCAACCTTTGCCAGACCCGTGTTGGATTCCAGTTCCGAAGCAAGGCTTGCGTTATTGGTTTGAAGCTGTTCCATCTGGGTTTCCAGCGTGGAATATTCCGCAACCAGCTTTGCCAGCTCCACCCTGCTGTAAATCATCATAAACAGCACGGCTGCGATTGCAATTGCGATGAAAAGAATTGTGATTGACGACACAACTTTCCTTTTCGGACCTTTTTTGTGCCGGATTGCCGGCTGCGGCGTTGGTTCCTGATACTCAGTAGGAAGCCTGCGCACGGCATTTTGTTGATACGCCGGCATGCTTTGTCACCTCTGTTCTTTGTTCTGCACATTGATTTTTCAAGTGCGGTTACGCCAGCTTTTCTATCACTCTCAGCTTGGCGCTTCTGCTTCTTTTGTTCTGTCCGGTTTCCTCCTCGGTGGGAATCACCGGTTTTCTTGTAACAAGCTTACCGCGCGGTGTTTTCCCGCAAACACATTGGGGAAAATCAGGCGGACAGGTACAACCGCGGCACAGCGCCGCAAATCTTTGCTTTACCAACCTGTCCTCTAGGGAATGGAACGTTATAATGCACAGTCTTCCCTGCGGATTGAGCAGATCAAACGCACGATTCACGGCGTTTTCTAGATGCTCCAGCTCGTTGTTCACGGCAATTCGGATTGCCTGAAAGGTTTTTTTGCAAGGGTTTTTCTCTCTCCTTGCTTTCGCCGGCACCGCACTTTTTATTATTTCGGCGAGTTCCAGCGTTGTGTATATATTCTTTTGTTCCCGCATTTTAACGATTTGGGCGGCAATCCGTCCGGCATATTTCTCTTCGCCGTAAACACGGATGATTTCCGCCAGCTGCCCGAACGGATATCCGTTAATAATATCCGCCGCAGAAATACCTTCCTTGCTCATTCTCATATCCAAAGGTGCATCCGTATGGTAGGAGAACCCGCGCTCGGCGGTGTCAAGCTGGTACGAGGATACGCCTAAATCCAGCAGTATCCCGTCAACACCGGCAATGTTTTTATCTTTCAGCACGGTGTCGATTTCTGAATAATTGGCACGCACAACTTCCGCTCGTAAGCCCTGCAATCTTTGTTTTGCGATTTCCACGGCGTCCGGATCCCTATCAATGGCAATCAGCCTGCCCGCAGTCAGTCTTTTTGCAATTTCCAGCGAATGCCCTGCGCCGCCTGCTGTGCCATCCACATAAATGCCCTCCGGCTGAATCGCCAGCAGCTCTATGCATTCGTGCAGCAGGACCGGTGTGTGTGAAAACTCCATTAAAAGTCCAGTTCCTCCAGCGTCGTCATGAGTTGTTCCTCATTGATCTGGCTGTTGAGCGCATCCCATGCGTTTTTGCTCCAGATTTCCGCACGATCGGAAACACCCGTCACCACGATATCTTTTTCCAGCTTGGCAAAATCCCGTAAATTCTGCGGAATGAGAATTCTGCCCTGCTTGTCCGCCTCAACCTCGCATGCCCACGACATGAAAAAGCGTTGTACATCCCTGCCCTTTGCCATGGGGAGCGCTTGAATTTTCTCTGCTTTACGCTCAAAATTCTCCAGTGAATACACGAACAAACAGCCGTCAAAGCCTCTGGTCACGATGAAACGCTCGCCGATGACTTCCCGCAGCTTGTTTGGGAAAGTCATTCTGCCTTTGAGATCCATTGCCTGTGGAAAGGTTCCTTTGAGCATCATGGTCTGCAAGCGTCTCACCTCCGTTTCGTGCGGTGATTTGTCCAAGTACGCGTGGCAATCATCCTTCGTTTATGCCGCTGCGGAAGATTTCCTTCCCATCGGCAATTTTCAGGCACTCATCACCACAATTTCGCACTTTTCACCACCATATGACCATTATACAACATAAAAACACAAATTGCAACAGGAACGCGGAACATTCTTCCTAGCAATACCGCTAATTCTTTTGTTCGATTTTTGGCAAAAACGCATAAATTCGTACTTTCCATCTTTTAGCATTCCCCGCTGTAGGACGGATCATTCCAAACAAATTGTAAACATGCCGCGCTTAGTTTCGAAAAATTCCCCGTCAAAAGAGCTGTAAAAAAATACTAACACAATCCAGCCGGACAAGTCAATCGTTTCCGGATAGCAGATGATAGTATTTTTTCCGTCCGCTTCGGCATACTTCCGCGCAGATTGCTTTCATGCAAAGCAAAAGCACACCAATCGCCGCAGCTTTCGGTGTGCTTTGCTTGATTAGGAAGAAAAACGAAACGCAGTGCCTGTTTTCCCGCATTTGTCGGGAATTTTGCCTTGTCCGGAAGAAATCAACCCCGCGAAAATAAAAAAGTTTCTGAACAAAGCGCCGCAGGCATTGCAATCCGCGGGCAGTCATTGTATAATGGTTGCGTTGCCAGTTTTTGCGCCGAGTGTTTCAGCCCGCTGTCAGCGCGCCTAGGTTTGCTCGCAGGAACTCACCGTGATTTCCTCCCGTGCGCAAGTATACGCATCCGGAAAATCCGCGCCGTCCGGCGCACCGGTTTCTTCCTCGTCGCAGTCACAGCGAAAGTACGAACCCACCTCCGCAAAAAACCGATGAATGAGATAAATCAACGCCAAAGACAGTCCGGCCATTGTGATAATTTCCATATTGTAATCGCTCCTTTTCTCTTTTGTTTTCCGTCTATACTTATGATAGCGCAGCATCAGTCCGTTTGTTTGGACTAATATGCGCAAACATACGTTTTTGTGTCCAATTTCCCGGACAGCTTTTGCAATCGTGCATCCCTCTTTCACATACTATGGAAGTTTTGCCCGTAATATTCCAAGCACAAAAGAATTCCCATACAGAAAGGACGTACCCTATGAACATCTGGCACGACATTTCCCCGAAAAAAATCAGCAAGGACCGCTTCACCGCCGTGATTGAAATTCCCAAAGGCTCAAAAATCAAGTACGAGCTGGATAAGGAAACCGGCTTTCTCATGATGGACAGGATTCTCTACACCTCCACGCACTATCCGGCGAATTACGGCTTTATTCCCCGCACCTACGCCGCAGATGGCGACCCGCTGGACGTGCTGGTACTCTGCTCCGAAACACTCGTGCCGCTGGCATTGGTCACCTGCGTGCCCATCGGTGTGATTAAAATGAGCGACAATGGCGCGGATGATGAAAAAATCATCTGCGTGCCGGCAAACGACCCCACCTATAATTGCTATACGGATATTGCCCAGCTGCCGCCCCATGTCTTTAATGAAATGAGCCACTTCTTTTCCGTGTATAAACAGCTGGAAGGCAAAGATACCGTGATTGACGAAATTAAATCCGCCGATGCCGCACAGGAAATCGTGCAGTCCTGCATGGATCGATACGTAGAAAGTTTTTGCAAATAGCGCCCGAAAATATGAAACTGATTTCAGGATGTGAAACCGTTTTCATAAATCTTTTCAGATTTGCGAAAATTGCGCCAGCACAGCAGCGAATTCTTTGCAAAAAGGATTGACAAATGCCTTGCACGTGGTGTATGATAAAGAGGTAAAGCCGCCATTTGTGTGAACCGACACTGCGGCGAATTTAGAAAGGATGGTCATTTAAAAATGGCAGAATTTTTTAAGGATATTCCCGTCATTGCATATGAGGGACCGAAATCCACCAACCCGCTTGCGTTCAAGTATTACAACGCCAATGAGGTCATCGGCGGCAAA
>DBRO01000084.1:12197-15569 GCA_002306005.1 Ruminococcus sp. UBA1366
GACCGCGACTTGTCGCCGGAGTTCAGCAATCTGACTGAAACCAACGAAAAGCTGGACGTTATCACCGATTTGTGCAAGGAAATGCAGGACAAAACCGGCATCAAACTGCTTTGGGGTACGGCAAAATGCTTCGACCATCCCCGCTATATGCACGGCGCGGGTACTTCTCCCTCTGCGGACGTGTTTGCCTACACTGCGGCGCAGATTAAAAAAGCCGTGGAAGCAACCGTCAAGCTGGGCGGAACCGGCTATGTGTTCTGGGGCGGCCGTGAGGGCTACGAAACCCTGCTCAATACCAATATGGGACTAGAACTCGACAATATGGCGCGCCTAATGCACATGGTCGTCGATTATGCCCGTTCCATCGGCTATACGGGCGATTTCTATATCGAACCCAAGCCCAAGGAACCCACCAAGCACCAGTACGATTTCGACGTGGCAACCGTGGTCGGTTTCCTGCGCAAATACGGTCTGGATAAGGATTTCAAAATGAACGTGGAGGCAAACCACGCAACACTGGCACAGCATACCTTCCAGCACGAACTCCGCGTGGCACGGGAAAACGGCGTGTTCGGCTCGATTGATGCCAATCAGGGCGATACCCTGCTAGGCTGGGATACCGACCAGTTCCCCACCAATGTATACGATACCGCACTTTGTATGTACGAAGTCCTCAAGGCAGGCGGCTTTGTCAACGGCGGTTTGAACTTTGACGCCAAGGCGCGCCGCGGTTCTTTCCAGCCGGACGATATTTTCCTGAGCTATATTGCCGGCATGGATGCGTTTGCCCTCGGCTTGAGAATTGCCTACAAAATGATTGAAGACGGCAGAATTGATAAATTTGTCGAAGACCGTTACGCCAGCTGGACAACCGGCATCGGCGCAGACATCATTGCCGGAAAAGCAACGATTCAGGATTTGGAAAAATACGCGCTTGAAAAGGGCGAAGTCGTTTCTTCCCTCTCCAGCGGCCGTCAGGAATATCTTGAAACCGTTCTCAACGACATCATGTTCTCTCTTTAAAATAAACCACGGGCGGACAAGTTTGTTCGCCCTTCTTTCTGAAAATATGAAACATCCGCAAAGAACGGAGGAAAAGTATGGCATATGTAATTGGCATCGACTGCGGCACCAGCGGCACAAAAACCGTGCTGTTCGACGAACTTGGCAACGTGGTAGCTTCTCACACGGTGGAGTACCCCCTGTACCAGCCCAAAAACGGCTANNAAAAGCGGCGTGAGCAAAAATGACATCAAAGGCATTGGTCTTTCCGGACAAATGCACGGACTGGTTATGCTGGACAAGGACGGCAATGTGATTCGCCCGTCCATCATTTGGTGCGACCAACGCACCGCCGCGGAAGTCGCGGACATGAACCGCGTGGTAGGCGAACAAAAACTAATTGAAATCACCGCCAATCCCGCCCTCACCGGCTGGACGGCGGCAAAAATCCTGTGGGTGCGCAAGAACGAACCGGAAAATTATGCAAAATGCGCGAAAATTCTGCTCCCCAAGGACTACCTGCGCTATATCCTCACCGGCGAATTTGCCGCGGAGGTTTCCGACGGCTCCGGTATGCAGCTCATGGACGTGGCAAACCGCTGCTGGTCGGATGAAATCCTCTCCCTGCTGGAAATCGACAAGTCCCTGCTTGCCAAGCTGTATGAAAGCTGTGAGGTTACCGGCGGCTTAACCAAAGCCGTTGCCGCAAAAGTCGGACTCAACGAAGGCACNNCGGACGGCAAAGCCTTCACCACCATCGGCACGTCCGGCGTGGTGTTTGCGCATACCCCGCAAATCGCGATTGACCCCAAGGGACGGGTGCATACCTGCTGTGCGGCTGTACCCGGCGCATGGCACGTCATGGGCGTTACGCAAGGCGCGGGACTTTCGCTCAAATGGTTCCGCGATCAGTTTGCCGCGGCGGAAAAAGAAACCGCACACTATATGGGCGTGGATGAATACTACCTCATGGACAAAGAGGCGGAAACAGTTCCGGTGGGTGCAAACCGCCTGCTGTACCTGCCCTATCTCATGGGCGAACGCACCCCGCACCTCGACCCCGATGCACGCGGTGTGTTCTTCGGGCTTTCCGCCATGCACACGAAAAAAGATCTGCTCCGCGCCGTGTTGGAAGGCGTTTCCTACTCCCTGCGCGACTGCGTAGAGGTGTTCCGCGAAATGCAGATTAACGTCAGCGACATGATGGCGTGCGGCGGCGGCGGTTCTTCCCCGCTGTGGCGCTCCATGCTGGCAGATTTGTACGGCTGTCCGGTAAAAACCGTGACTTCCAAAGAAGGCCCCGCACTGGGTGCGGCACTGCTTGCCGCCGTGGGCGCAGGACTTTACCAAAGCGTTCCCGAGGCTTGCGCGGCGGTGATTAAAACCGATAAAACCCAGCTTCCGGACGAGAATAAAGCACCGGTGTATGAGGAATACTACCAGCTTTACCGCGAAATTTACCCTGCGTTAAAAACAAGCTTTGCAAAGCTTGCAAAATTATCATAACTGAAAGGAATCCTGCATTATGAAACTGTTTATTGATACCGCCAACGTGGATGAAATCCGCGAAGCGAACGACTTAGGCGTGATTTGCGGCGTAACCACAAATCCCTCCCTGATTGCCAAAGAGGGCAGAAAGTTTGAGGAAGTCGTTAAAGAAATTACCGAGATTGTGGACGGTCCGATTTCTGCGGAAGTCATTTCGCTGGAAGCCGACAAAATGGTGGAGGAAGCCATTCCGCTTTCTAAAATTCACAAGAACATTGTCATAAAACTCCCCATGTGCGCCGAGGGACTGAAAGCCTGCAAGCGCCTGACGGCAATGGGCATTAAAACAAATGTCACGCTGATTTTCAGCGCAGCACAGGCACTGCTTGCCGCAAAAGCCGGTGCAACCTATGTTTCGCCTTTCTTGGGAAGACTGGACGACATCGGCATGGAGGGCATGGCGCTGATTGAAGAAATTGTGGATATCTTCAACGTGCAGGGCTTAGATACTGAAATCATTGCCGCGTCCATCCGCAACCCGATTCACGTGACTGCCGCCGCACGGCTGGGCTGTCACATTGCAACGATTCCGATGAACGTCATCCGCCAGATGATGAAGCACCCCCTCACAGATAACGGCATTGAGCGTTTCCTGAAAGACTGGGAAACTGCTGTAAAGTAATTCCTCATCCGCGCTTGAAATACTCATAATAATCATCGCAAGAGCTTGTATTCATGGCTTTTGCGATGATTTTTTTTGGCAAGTTTTTTATCATGGATGAGTTGATATTCCACTGCAAAATGTGATATACTGAATATAACTTGACAGAAAGGATTTGTTGATTTGAAAAAGATACTTTCGCTGCTTTCGGCAGCAATCCT
>DBRO01000084.1:15746-23185 GCA_002306005.1 Ruminococcus sp. UBA1366
ATCGTCATGTCCATCGGCGGCAACGATATGCTGGGCGAACTGCTTTCCTTTATCCAAAATGATTTGGATATCACTGTGATGTCTTCCCAAGCTGCAATTGCGGAGGCTTTTCAGGACACGAAAATCATTGCGAAATTCCAAGGTGTGCTAACCAATATCGCCAAGAATCTGGAACAGTTTGATGGGAATATCATCGCCATCACGGACTATATCCACGCCAAAAATTCCAACGCCCTCATTTTTGTGCAAACGCTGTATAATCCGTTCGAGGAATTTAATTCTATTCCGCTCATCAACACCGCCGCCTCCGGCAATATCTCCACCCTCAACGGGAAAATCCAAAAAAATGCGGAACAGGACGCAAAGACGCGGTACTATCTCATTGATACCGCCGCGGCGTTCACCGGGCAAAACACCGCATTGACGAATATTCAAGAGGGAGATATTCACCCCAACGCCGCCGGACATTTGCTCATCAGCCAGTTGGCAAAGCAAGCCATCGATCAGGTGCTGGCGGAACAAGCGCTCCAAACCATTGCAGAAGATTCCGATTCCGCCGCAGAACCGGAAACCACTACCGCCCAAACCGACGTTTCCAGCCTGCCCAATGAATCCACCGATGCCACCTCCGCCGATCGCGAAAGCAAAACCCCCGTTGTCCCGTTTGTCCTGCTGGGCGTGGCAATTCTGGTCTTCGGCGCAAGCATTGTCCTCTATTTTTTCCGCCGGCTGCGCAACGGAAAGTAGCACCGTTTTGCAGCATGAAAACCTGCGTAGGTTTTTTTCGCAATTGTATTGACAATTTTCCGGATTTCGGATATAATAATATTAATATATATAAAATGTGAACGAAATCTAATGCCGTTTTCGTTGCGAAAGGATGAATGTTGAATGAATTTTCGGAAAATGCTTTCCGCAGCGCTGGCAGGTGCATTTGTTTTTACCTGCTGGGTGTCCCCTGCCTCCGCGATTGATAAATTTAAAGTGAGTGATGACTTGGTAACGTCGGACGATGTGCCGACACTGTCCTTTGATATGGACGACTGGAAAAATTATGTTACCGTAACGGATGAGGGCAAAGAAACCGCCGGTATGAAACTTTCCACCGAAACCGACGGCAGCTATCAGGGCGCAAGCCTGTTGCTCTCCGCGGATTTTAGTACCGCCAATGTTTCTTCCACCGGCGAGGAGGATCAAGATCCTGTCTATGGCATTGAGATTACCGCCGAAAGCATGGGGCTTGAAAATTTCAACGGCTGTACTATTATGTTCCGAATTATTTTTGATAAAAACATGATGGATAAGGTCGAAAACAACTCCTGCTTTCTGTTCGGCGCGGACGAGGACGGCAATAATATTTCAAAAACCGAACAAACCATCAAAATCGATACACTGACCAATATCAACAGCTATTCGCTCTGTACAAGTACGCTTGTCGCGTCCGAAACCAACGCGAAAGCCATTTATGTGAAAGTGCCTTTCACTTCGGATTACTCCGGCAGCGTGTTCATGATTGATAATTTCACCGTGATCCTGCCGGATAGCGAAGACCGGATACACAATCTGGACGGCTATAATGCATCGGCAAAAGTCAACAGCGGTTCCCGGCAAATCAAAGCGGGAGAAAAATCTTCCTCCTATGTCGCCAAAGACACCGAGGAATCCAATCAAGGTTCTCCGGTCAAGTACATTATCGTGGGTGCCGTGCTGCTGTTACTTGTCGGCGGCGGTGCCGCAGCGTTCATCATTCACCGTAAGAACCGCTTCTATTAATCGTCATCCATCCTGCCGCCCCCACCACGGAGGGCGGCTTTTTTAGTAAAAAAATCCCCGGCTTGACCAGACCCGGCACTTGTGTTACAATAACAGTAATAAAATTTGGGAAGCGAGGCGGCGCACTGGCTTTTATGAAATGCAAAGCGTGCCGGAAACCATATGAAATTACTATTTATCGGCGATGTCGTCGGCAAACAAGGCTGTGAATTCCTTGCCAAAAATCTCTACCATATCAAGCAGGAAACCGGCGTGGATCTCACGGTCATAAACGGAGAAAACAGCGCCGCCGGCAACGGCATTACACGGTTTTCCGCAGAACAACTCACCAACCTCGGCGCGGATGTCATCACCACCGGCAACCACGCCTTTAAGCGCCGCGAAAGTCTGGATATTTATGAAACCATGCCCCACCTGATCCGCCCGGCAAACTATCCCGCCGGTGTAATTGGCCGCGGCTGGACGGTTGTGGATGCCTACCCCGCCAAAATTGCCGTGATCAACCTCATGGGCGTGGTGTATCTGGAAGCTCTTGATAACCCTTTTGATGCCGCAGACAAAATTCTTGCGGAAATTGCCGCCTCGGATACCCCAACGCCGAACATTTTTGTGGATTTCCACGCGGAAGCAACCGCCGAAAAAAAAGCGCTTGGGCATTACCTTGCCGGACGGGTTACCGCCGTGATTGGTACACACACCCACGTTCAAACCGCGGACGAAACCATCCTGGAAGGCAAAACCGCCTACCTCACCGATGCCGGCATGACCGGTCCGGAAAACTCCGTGCTGGGCGTGCAAACCGAAATTGCTGTCGAAAAACAGCGAAAACATTTCCCGGTGCGGTTTGTGGAAAGCAATGAACCTTGTTTTCTCAACGGAGTTGTGATAGATTTCGACGAAAGATTGGGCAAAGCAACCAAAATTACTCGAATTATTCATCGGTAATGTACAAATAATGTGAAATCTCTTGATTTATTTTAAAACATATGATATAATATTAATGATAAGAATTCCAGCATTTGTATGCTACCAGTTCTTTCATCAAACCAAAAACAAAAACTTGATCACAGGAATCAACAGGAGGTTCACAATGGAAATACTAAAAGTTTCATCAAAATCCATACCAAATTCCGTCGCCGGCGCCGTTGCGGGCGTCATCCGGGATTGCGGCGCAGTGGAGGTACAAGCAGTCGGCGCAGGTGCCACAAATCAAGCTGTCAAAGCCATCGCCATCGCGCGCGGATACCTTGCCCCCATCGGCATCGACATGATTTGCATTCCCGCCTTTGCCAATGTGGAAATTGACGGCGAAGAACGGACAGCAATCAAACTCATCTGCGAAAAGCGTTGAATCTACATACCGAAAACAAAAACCGGGTCTTCTGAAAAAAAGAGAAGACCCGGCTTTTTTCTGCTGTTTTGCCGGTTGCATTCGGCGATTTGATATGATATAATTTGTTTAAACAGAGAAAAAGGGGGGCTGCATTTTGGAATTGATTTTGTACGGCGTTTTAGCTTTGCTGGGCGTATTTGCTCTTTTGTTTTGCATTGCCGCAATCCATGCTGTCCGGCTGAAAGCACCCCCGCCACAGCCAAAGCCATTCACGGTCGGTGTGCATGATATTGATGCACAAAAGCATGCCAGCCGCCTTTCGCGCATGATTCAAGTACCGAGTGTTTCCGAACGCGGCAATCCCGATCAGACAAAGATTTTGCAAATGCACGCCTGTTTAGAAGCCCTCTATCCGAAGATTCATAATACCATGGAAAAAACCAACCTCGACGGCGCGCTGCTGTTCAAATGGAAGGGCAGCAATCCGGCGGCGGGCAAACCCATCCTGCTCATGTCCCACATGGACGTGGTAGAGGCAGTGGGCAAATGGAAATACCCGCCCTTTTCCGGCACCATCGCCGAGGGCAAAATCTGGGGCCGCGGCACAGTGGATACCAAAGGGGCATTGTGTGCCATTTTAGAGGCAGCGGAATATCTCATTGAACAAGGCTTTACCCCACAGCGTGATGTCTATATTGCCTCCTCCTGTAACGAAGAAATTACCGGCGATGGCGCTGTAAAAACTGTGGAGTACTTATTCCAAAAGGGCATTCAGTTGGAACTCGTGATGGACGAGGGCGGTGCTGTCATGGGCGGTATGCTGGGTGCGGAAGCTTCCTCCGCCATGGTGGGCGTGGTGGAAAAAGGCAGAGCAAATGTCCGGTTTACCGCCCATTCCCACGGCGGGCACGCATCCATTCCGTTTAAGCATAATCCCTTTGCCCGGCTGGCACACCTCATCGACCGCGTGGAAACCAAACCGCCATTTAAGAAGAAAATCAACCCCACCGTCCGGCGAATGTATGCCGCGATGTGCCCGCATATGAGCTTTTTGTATCGGCTGTTTTTGGGAAATCTCTGGCTGTTCGGCGCAATTTTGCCGCCCATTTTAAGCCGTATGGGCGGGCAGGCTGCCGCACTGATTCAATCCACCTGCGTGTTTACCATGGCGCAAGGCAGCCACGGGGCGAATGTCATTCCCGAAACCGCCAGCGTAACTGCCAATATCCGCTTTGCCCAGCATGAACCCATGCAGCCGACTTTGGGCAAGCTGGAAAAGCTTTCCCATAAAAACCATATTGACATGGAAATGATTACCGGATACGACTGCTGTCCGGAGGCGGATACCAAATCCTATGCGTATAAAAAAGTCGTGCACCAGATTCGGGATACCTTCGGAGAAATCCCCATTGTGCCGTATGTCATGCTTGCGGGAACGGATTCCCGGCATTACACCAAAATTTGCAACTGTGTGCTGCGCTTTGTGCCGCTTACCTTTTCGGAATCCCAGCAAAAATCCGCCCACGCCGTGAATGAAAACCTCAATGTGGATTCCCTTGCGCGTGCTGTCGTGTACTATGTCGATCTCATCAAAACCTACGGAGAACCGCTTTCATAAAGCTTTGCCATTAACCGTGCCGGGAAAGAAAAACGGCACGGTTTTTGTTATAGGCACGCATAACCGGCGTGGCGCCGATTGCCATTCCTTGCAGCAACCCTGTGCCAAAATACAGCTGCCTGCTTTCGCCAACGCAATACGGATACCCTTCGTTGATGGGCGCAAGAATTTTCATGCACTTAATCCCGTTCATGCCGGCAAGCACCAATTGGTTTGCGGGTTGCGCCGCACTTTGATACGGATACCCGTCACTCATCCCTGTTGTAATCGTCATTTCTGCCATCTCACGCCACCACAAATCCAACGCTGTTGAGGTAATTCTTGTCCTTGCATTTTGCTGTCGGCAGCCCGAGAATTTCCCCCGCCCGTGCAGTAAATGCCGTGTCGGGCGCAAGCTGCGAATCATACAGCACCATGCCCGTTACCTGCGAGGAACTGCTCGTTCCGCAAAGGGCAATGGACGGAATGTTTTCTGTTTCCAGCGCCACAAAGCACTGCTGCGGCGAACCAAACAGCACCATTGCTGCGGAATCCCCG
Organism: Ruminococcus sp. UBA1366; assembly: GCA_002306005.1. GTDB lineage: Bacteria > Bacillota > Clostridia > Oscillospirales > Ruminococcaceae > UBA1366. The sequence continues at coordinate 21,008 of DBRO01000084.1, forward strand.
CTGTAAACCTGCGCGTCCGCCGGTGCGGAAAGCCTTCCCCGTACGCTGCTGAGTACGCACGGTACCGTTCCCGCCTGTGTGGAAAACATCCCGCCCGTCCAGTAGCTGAGTGCCCGCCAATCGATATAGAAATTGCAGTATTGAATCGTCCCGACATTCAGCCCAAGAAAGCGTTGCGTGACCGCCTGCAAGCTGAGGGTTGTGTTTTTCAGCACATGGTTTTTCGGGGCTTTTCCAAAAAGCCGCGGAAGGTACCCGCCTGCATCATTCAGACAGATTTCAAAATCGCAGTTCTCATACGTAATGACCGAGGACGTGCCGGATTCAAATAATCCTGTCGCCATGGACTGGCTGGTATGCACAATGCAGTTGCGGATTTTTAAATTTTTGACCGTGGCTTGCGTGCTGATAATCGTCAAAATCGACCGGTTGCTCCCCGCCGGGAAAAAGCTCATATTTTTGAGTGCATGTCCGTTTCCATCCAGTTCTTTAACAAAAAATAAATGTTCGTACCATAGTCCGTCCCCATACGTGGAACAATCCAAATCGTTCATCAGCTTGTAGTAACAATCCTCGTCGTCCATCTCATAAAAGTCATCCAGCGTGGTAATTTGATAGGGGTTTGCCTGTGTTCCGGAACCTAACATTCATATCATCCTTTCTGTTTTTGTGCCGCCGTACTAACAGCCCAAAAACAAAAAAAGTTGCACGCAAACGTGCAACTCTCTGTAATTTTTTTAGTATTTCGCTGTTTTGGAAACGCCTATTTAGAAGAATGAATCACCTTTTATTGATTCCGCAAATCCAAAATCCGCTGTGCCTTGCCCTGAAAGCGTTCCAGCGTTTTATGTTCCACCAGCGAAACCTTCGTTTCAATGCCCAGCACGGTTTTCAAATCGTGATGAATCCGCCCGCGGAGTTCCTCCAGCGCGGCGTAGTTTTCAATCAGGTGCAGGGTATCATCAGAAAGTTCCACCTTCACTTCCAGCGCATCGGAGAAATTCGCCCTTGTTACGACTAGCTGATAGTGCGGCGCAATTTCCGGAAACTTCATCAGCACGCTTTCAATCTGGGAAGGAAACACATTCACGCCGCGAATTTTGAGCATATCATCGCTCCTGCCGGCGGGTTTTGCCATGCGCGCAAAGGTTCTGCCGCAGGCGCAAGGTTCGTAATTGATACTGGTAATGTCCTTTGTGCGGTAGCGCAGCATAGGAATTCCCTCTTTGGTCAGCGTAGTAATCACAAGCTCGCCCTGCTCTCCGCGCGGGAGGACTTCCCCCGTGGCGGGGTTTATGATCTCCGCTAAGAAATGATCCTCATTAATGTGCATTCCCTCACGGCGGATACATTCGCCCGAAACGCCTGGTCCCATCAGTTCGCTCATGCCGTAATTGTCTGTGGCGAACACACCCAGCGTTTTCTCCACCTGCGCGCGCATTTCCGGCGTACAGCCCTCGGATCCAAACAATCCCAGTTTAAGATGGATGTTCTCCAGCACGCCCATTTCCTTCGCTTTTTCGCCAATATACTGCGCGTAGGAGGGCGTGGAAACCAGCGTATCCGTCTGAAAATCCTGCATCAGCATAATTTGCTTTTCCGTGTTGCCGCTGGAAGTCGGCACAACGGTGGCACCCAGCTTTTCCAAACCATAATGCAGCCCCAGTGCGCCGGTAAACAGCCCGTAACCAAAGGCAATCTGCACGATGGTTTCGTCGCTTGCCCCAACCGCCGCGCAAAGACGCGCCACACAGTCGCCCCAGTTATCCAAATCGCGCTTCGTGTACCCTACCACCGTCGGCTTGCCCGTTGTGCCGGAGGACGCATGAATCCGGACGATTTCCTTTAACGGCTTGCCGAACAGCCCAAACGGATAGGTGTCGCGGATATCCGCCTTTGTGGTATAGGGTATGTACTGCACATCGCTCAGCGTTTTAATTTTCTCCGCCGTCACGCCCGCTTTTTCCAGCCTTGCCGCATAAAACGGAATGTGATCCATACAATACTGCACGGTCCATTTCAAGCGCTCCAGCTGTAATGCCTCCAGCTTTTCGCGAGGCATGGTTTCCATTTCTTTTTGAAAAAACATGATGAATCGTCCCACCTACTCAATTTTACGCAAAAAAAGCTTTTCGCTTTTACAGCTTAAAGCTTTAAATCTGCACTACTTTTATTATA
>DBRO01000109.1:0-1980 GCA_002306005.1 Ruminococcus sp. UBA1366
AGTCGGGGAGCTTGCCCTCCTTTTCCATCAGCTGCGTGCGGATTTCTTCGCCCACAATCTTTTGGAAATCCCGAACCATCTGCGGGTAGGGGTGGGGGCCCATTACCGAACCAATGCAGTAATAGGTTGTATCAATGTTTGAGCACCAGTCGCGGAACGCTTCGTTGATGGCATCTTTCAAAGTCGCCGTGCCGCTGTCCACGCTTACCACTTCCGCGCCCAGCAAATTCATGCGGTACACGTTTAGTGACTGCCGGCGGGTATCCTCCGCGCCCATATAAACACAGCAGTCCATGCCGAACAACGCACAGGCAGTTGCCGTTGCAACGCCATGCTGTCCCGCGCCGGTTTCGGCAATAATGCGCTTTTTGCCCATCTTGCTGGCAAGAAGAATCTGTCCCAGCACGTTGTTGATTTTGTGCGAACCGGTGTGATTTAAGTCCTCGCGCTTGATATAAATTTTTGCGCCGCCTAAATCCTTGGTCATTTTTTCCGCATAATACAGCAGGGAAGGCCTGCCCGCATAATCGCGGTAAAGCGCCGTTAATTCCTGTTTGAACTTGGGGTCGTCCTTGTATTGTTCGTATGCGGTTTCCAGCTCCTGAACCGCGTTCATGACGGTTTCCGGTACATACTGTCCGCCGTAAGGCCCAAAGCGTCCGATGGTTCCCATGCCACTCATTCCTTTCTATCTGCACTGCGGATTTCGCGAAAAACCCGCATGATCTCGTCGATTTTTGTCCGATCCTTGTACCCGTCCGTTTCCGCACCGCTGGAAATATCCACTCCATAGGGATTTACCTGCCGGACGATTTCCGCCATGTTTTCCGCGGTAATGCCGCCCGCAATAAAAAACGGCTTTCGGATTTTTTCAGCGGTACGGGTGTCTAAATTCGCCCGCGTGCCGGTGCCTCCGTATGCGGCGGGAGAAAACCCGTCTATCAGAAGTTTGTCTGATAATAACCGCTCTGCGGCGGTAATCTCATCCGCAGTGCGTGCGCGGACAGCTTTCCAGATTTCCTGATTTGTGTGTCGGCGAAGTTCCAAAATAAAATCCGCGTCCTCATCGCCGTGCAGTTGGAGAACATCCAGAAATTCCGCCGCCGCCAAAATCTCCTCGTGCGGGGCATTGACAAACACCCCAACTCGGCGGATTTTCTCGTCAAGCTGCGCTGTCAGTTTCTGTAGCGCTTGCAGGGAAATCCGCCGCTTGGAGGGTGCTAGGATAAACCCCGCATAGTCCGGCATCGCAGCGTTTACAAAAGCAATGTCCTCCTGCCGCCGCAGCCCGCAGATTTTAATTTTCATTTTCCCACCTGATTATTGTCGTTCTAATTATTCCACCGCACCGCGCAAGGCCTGCATTTCCCCGGAAATAACCGCCTGCAAATCCTTTGCGCCGTCCACCTTGCGCATAAAGCTTTCGCCAATTAGCACGGCATCCGCACCGAATTTCCGCACCATCAGCAAATCCATATCCGTGCGCAAACCGCTTTCCGAAACCAAAATCACCTCATCGGGAACGTTTTCCGCCAAAATTCTTGTTGTGCCGAGATTAACTTCAAAGGTTTTAAGATTCCGGTTATTAATTCCGATGATGTCCGCGCCCGCGGCAACAGCGGATTCTAGTTCGTCCGCGTTGTGAACCTCCGTTAGGCAGTCCAGATTGAAGCTGTGCGCGAGATTGAAAAATCGCTCCATGGTTTGCGTGTCCAGAATCGCCGCGATTAGCAAAATTGCATCCGCGCCAATCACGCGTGCCTCGTGAATCTGATATTCGTCTATGATAAAATCTTTGCGAAGAATCGGAAGCTCCACGTTTTTGCGCACTTCCTGCAACACCGCCGCACTGCCGTGGAAATAATGCTCCTCCGTCAGCACGGAAATTGCATTCGCGCCGGCAGTTTGATACGCACGGGCAATCTCTGCCGGCTGGAAATTTTCGCAGATAACCCCCTTGGAGGGAGAAGCCTTTTTCAC
>DBRO01000109.1:2050-2186 GCA_002306005.1 Ruminococcus sp. UBA1366
GTTAGGAAACCGATTCCGTCGCCGCTAAAAATTCTTCTAATTTTGCAAGCGCCGCACCGGAATCAATCGATTTTCGTGCCAGTGCAATGCCATCTGGAATGTCCTTTGCCTTGCCGGAAACATACAGCGCACAGCC
>DBRO01000109.1:2222-3810 GCA_002306005.1 Ruminococcus sp. UBA1366
CCGCCGACTATCTCCGCTTTTGTGCCGCGCCGCAGTCCGAATTCCTCCGGAGAAATGACATATTTAATCAGCTTTCCGTCCCGTACCTCGCAAACGGTGGTACTGTCGGAAATAGAAATTTCATCCAGACGGTCGTTGCCGTAAACCAGCATGGCGGAGCGTATTCCCAGATTCATAAGCACTCTGCCCAGTGGCTCCAGCAAATCCGGACTGTACACGCCCAGTACAATGTAATCTGCCTTTGCGGGATTCGCCAAAGGTCCAAGAATATTAAACACCGTGCGGATGCCAAGCTGTTTGCGGACAGGACCGACAAACCGCATGGCGGCATGGTAGCTTTGTGCAAACAGGAACGAAATACCGGTTTTTTCAAGGCAAGCTGCCGCCTTTTCCGGCGTGGAAGTGATGGTTGCACCCAGTGCTTCCAGCACGTCCGCCGCGCCGCATTTGGAGGAAACATTCCGGTTGCCGTGCTTTGCCACGCGCATACCCGCGCCGGCAATGACAAAAGAAGAAGTCGTGGAAATATTAAAGCTGTTCGCCAAATCTCCGCCTGTTCCTACAATATCAATCACATCGGTTTCATCGCGGACAACGTTCATTTTCTGCCGCATCACTTTNNCACTTTCGCAAAGCCGGTGATTTCCTCAATATCCTCGCCCTTGAAGCGCAGTGCAACTAAAAAAGCTGCAATCTGTGCGTTGGTTGCACGGTCGGACATGATAATATTCATTGCTTCGTACGCTTCTTCTTCCGTCAGTGAAACGCCCTCGGTTACTTTTCCAATGTATTTTTTCAGTGCTACGCGCTCGTTTTCGGGAACCACCGGTGCGGCTTCCGGTTTTACCGTAATCCCCACCACGTTGGTCAGGAAATTCGCAATCATGCGGTCGCCGACTTCGGTTAAAATGGATTCCGGATGGAACTGCACGCCGTAGGTGGGATGCGTTTTGTGCTTGACTGCCATGATCTGTGCCTTGTCGTCAGTTGCAATCACCGTCAGGCAGGGCGGCAGGGAAGTGCCGTCAATAATCAGCGAATGATACCGCGCCGCCGTAATTTTGTCCGGCAGTCCTTCAAAAAGAGGGTTCTTGGTGTTCAGCGAAATCACACTGGCTTTTCCGTGGAGCTGTTCTTTTGCAATTTTAATCATGCCGCCAAATGCTTCGCCGATGGCTTGATGGCCAAGGCAAACGCCTAAAATCGGAATTTGACCGCTGAATTTTTGGATTGCCGAAATTGAAATGCCTGCCTGCGCCGGATATGCCGGTCCGGGAGAAACAACAATTGCCTCCGGTTTCATGGCTTCGATTTCTTCCAGCGTGATTTCATCATTCCGCGCAACGGTAATGTGCGGATAGAGTTTGCCGATTGCCTGATATAAATTATACGTAAACGAATCGTAATTATCAATTAAAAGAATCATAACCTTGTCCTCCTATTTTAGTTTTGCCGCACAGGCAACCGCATTTACGACTGCCTTTGCTTTGTTGACGGATTCTTCATACTCGCGTTCGGGAATACTGTCCAGCACCACGCCCCCGCCTGCTTGGATATAAGCTTTTCCGTTGCGGAACAGCACGGTACG
>DBRO01000109.1:3848-43138 GCA_002306005.1 Ruminococcus sp. UBA1366
TTGGGCGCACCGGAAAGCGTTCCTGCCGGCAGAACTGCCATCAGCGCATCCAGCGGGGTTTTGTCCTCGCAAAGCGTTCCCTGCACATCCGAAACAAGGTGCATGACTTTGGAATAGCGTTCCACAAACATAAAATCCGTGACTTCCACACTGCCAAATTCCGAAACCTTGCCGATGTCGTTGCGTCCCAAATCCACCAGCATGGTATGCTCGGCGCGTTCTTTGGGGTCGCTTAGCAGCGTTTGTTCGTTTTCGAAATCCTCCGCATCGGTTTTGCCGCGGGGCATAGTGCCTGCAATGGGCTTGGTAATCACTTTACGGTCGTTTACGGAAACCAGCATTTCCGGAGAAGCACCGGCAATTGCGTAGTCCTTGTGATTAAAATAAAACAGGTACGGGGAGGGGTTTGTCGAGCGGAGCATTCGGTATACATCAAAGCTGTCCGGCGGGTTGTCAATTTCAAACCGTTGGGAGGGAACCACTTGAAAAATATCTCCGTTGTGAATATATTTCTTGGCTTTCTCCACATTCGCACAGTACTGTTCTTTTGTAATGTTGGACGTGACGGTGATTTCCGGAACGTTGTCCGGCTCACTCTCGTTCACTGCCGTGTGCGGAACGTAATTTTTCAGCACGGTGATAATGTCCTCGGCGCGAGCCGTGCATTTTTCATACGCCTTGGCAACGCTTTCATCCGTGATTCCACCGATGTCCTCTGCGCAAATGTTGACGATAATCACCGCTTTGTTACTGAGGTGGTCAAACGCAACGATTTCATCGAACAAGAACAGGTTGGCATCGGGCATCTGCAAATCATCCGGCGGGGGATTGACCAGCGTTTTTTCAAAATAGCGAATCATATCATAGGCAAAATAGCCGATTAAGCCTCCCGTAAGTTTCGGCTTGTTCGGGAATTTCGGAGCGCGGTATTTTTCCAGAATCGCGCCAAGATACGAAATGGGATTGCCCACATTAGTTGTGACTTCGCTGTTTGCACTTTTGAGTGTTGCCTTGCCGTCCTTGATGATAATCTCGGATTTGGGGTTCACTCCCACAAAGGAATACCGCCCCCACTGGTCCTTGTTATCTACGGATTCCAGAATAAAGCAGTTGTTATATGCGGCGTGAAGCGCATTGAACATCTGTACCGGTGTAAAGGAATCCACCAGCAGTTCGCGGAAAACCGGAACCGTCCGGTACTCGTTTAACAGTTCTCTTACTTCTTTTTCGGTTGGAAAAACCATGCAAAAAACCATCCTTTCGCGTGTTGCTCTGCGAAAGAACGGTAAATAAAAAGCCCGTCACCCGCAAAGCATTTACTAAAAAATGCAATGGGACGACAGACGTCGTGGTGCCACCCAAATTCCCGGCAAAAAGCCGGCTCAGCAAGGTACGCAACGGCAAAACCGCATCAATACCCCTTTCCGGTAACATCGGAAGAACACGTCGTATGCTACTATGCCGTTTCTTGCTGTTGCGTGCGTTAACACACACGCCGGCAATTCGCATCGCTCCTCACAAATCCATTCACTGCACCCGTATGTACCGGACTTCCACCATCGCCGGCTCTCTGCGCCACCGCCAATACAGCTACTTGCCTTTGCTCAAAGGATTTATTTCGTTTAATTTTCTTTATTATATGCCTGAAAAAAGCATTTGTCAAGTATTTTTTAAAAATTATTTTATCGGATACACAAACACATCATCATCCATGACAAAACCGCCGCCAATATCCTGCACCTGTGTTTTTTCCAGCACCATGCCGAAGTTTTGATAGGCGGCAATCGCACGGTCGTTGCCGCGGTTCACCGATAGGCGGATTTGAGGCAGTGTTTGTGCTTTTGCAAGCGTCATTACAAAGGTAAAAGCTTGCCTAGCAAGCCCCCTGCGCCGAAATTCCGCAAGAACATAAAGCTTTGATAAAAACAGTGCGTCCTCCTGCGGGCAAACGGCAAAATACCCTGCGGTTTGTCCGTCAAAAACAATCCTGAAATAGGTGTAGCCGCTTTCAATTTGCTCTTTCATTGCATTAAAGCTTTGGAATTTTTCCACCATATAATCAATCTGCGCACCGGAAATGATTCCGACAAAGCATTCGTGCCAAATTTTATCCGCCAGCGCCGCCACCTGCAGGAGCGTTTGTTCGTCCGATACGTGCAGAAACTCCGTCATTTTTCGGCACTTCCTTTCAGAAAATCAATCAGCTGCCGTGCGGCACGCGGGGAACGGCCGCCCTTGCCCAGCGCAAAGATTTCCGCCTGCCGTAAAAGCTCGTCCTCCGGAAAATCGGGGAGTTCCTTTTGTGCCAGTTCTTTTACAATGCTCAGATACAGCTTTTTGTCGGGCTTCATAAACGTCACCGTAATGCCAAACCGGTCGGAGAGCGACAGCAGTTCCTGCATGGTGTCGTTACGGTGAATGTCGTCCCCCTCGCGTGCGGAAAAGCTTTCCCGCACCAAATGCCGGCGGTTGGAGGTGGCATACACCACAAGATTCGGTGCGGTTGTGGAAACAGAACCTTCCAGAATGGCTTTCAGCGCGGCAAAATCGTCATCGTCCTCGGCAAAAGTTAAATCGTCCGTGAAGATGATAAATTTCAGCGGGTTTTGACGAATTCGCGCCACAATGTCCGGCAGGTCATGAAGCTGCTTTTTCTTTAATTCAATCAGCCGCAGTCCTTGCGCGGCATATTCGTTGGCAATCGCCTTTACGGTGGAGGATTTTCCCGTGCCGCAGTCGCCGTAAAGCAGAACATTATTCGCCGGTTTTCCGCCAATCAGCGCAAGCGTGTTGGCAATGACCTCGCCGCGTTCCCGCGCATAGCCGGACAAATCCGCAAGCCGTACCGGATCGGGCTGTTCCACGGGAACAAGCTGATGATGTTCATACACGAAAACGTGCGCCGCGGCAAAAATTCCGTATCCGTTGCGCGAAAGTGATGCCAGCCGGTTGTGGTATTCCGTTAAAAAATCCACCGTTTCGGTTTCCCAAGCAGGGAGAAAGCAATCATAGCCCATGCGCGGCGCAAAATCCTCCCGCGTGAGGCGAGAAAGCTTTTCCAAAACAGAAAGCTCATGGCGCACACAATCCGTCAGCGGCGCGGCGGGGGTTTGTCCGCCGGCATAGGTGAGAATATAGATATTTTCATCTTCCAGCACACAGTTTAACAGGTATTGGGTTAGATTTTCTGTGTGCCGGTAGAGTTCCGAAACAAATGCGCCGTAGGCACTGATGCGTTCATTCTCCTGTGTTTCATCCGGAACCGCACAGAACCCCAGCAGTTTCCGTAAAGAAGCCACCACGGGGTTTTCCAGCAAGCGGCGGAACACGGCCAGTGAGCAGAGCTGTGCGTTTAGTTTTGCAAAATCATACATGACAAAAACAGCTTTCCTTTTTATTTTCTATATTATAGCCCTCTTGCGGGTCAGTGTCAAGCACTGTGCGCAGGCATAAAGTCCTGTAAGCAAAATCAGTAAACGTTTTGAGATATCATTTGTAAGAATTTCATAAAAAACAGGTTGAAATCGCAAGCAGATTATGTTATAATATGCAAATATGAAATTTCAATTGAACGGGGGACACAGAATGAAAATGACATTTATCGGCGCGGCTCATGAGGTAACAGGAAGCTGTACCTATCTGGAGGCTTGCGGAAAGCGTTTTCTGGTTGATTTTGGCATGGAACAGGGTAGGGATGTGTACGAAAACGTGCGGATTCCTTGTGCGCCATCGCAGATTGATTTTGTGCTTTTAACACACGCGCACATTGACCATTCCGGACTTCTGCCCCTGCTGGCGGCGGGGGGATTCCACGGGCAAATCCACTCCACCGCCGCTACGGCGAATCTTTGTGAAATCATGCTCCGCGATTCCGCGCATATCCAAAGCTTTGAGGCGGAATGGAAAAACAGAAAAGCAAAACGCTCCGGCAAGGAAATTACCGAGCCGCTTTATACCATGCAGGATGCGGAAACAGCGATTTCGCTGTTTGTCCAGCACGCCTATCAGGAAAAAATTCGTCTTGCGGACGGCATAGAAATGCGTTTTTTGGATACCGGACACCTGTTGGGTTCAGCAAGTATTGAAATTTGGCTGACGGAAAACGAACAAACAAGAAAGATTATTTTTTCCGGCGATATTGGAAACATCAATCAGCCGCTGATTGCTGACCCGACCTATCCGGATGCGGCGGATTTTGCCGTGATGGAATCCACCTACGGCAACCGACTGCATGAACGTCCCGCAGATTATGTGCAGGCACTGGCGGAGGTTGTGAACGAAACCTTTGCGAAAGGCGGAAATGTCGTAATACCATCCTTTGCCGTGGGCAGAACGCAGGAATTGCTGTATTTCTTCCGGCAGATAAAAGAACGCGGACTGGTAACGGTTTACCCGAATTTTGAGGTCTATGTGGACAGTCCGCTTGCGATTGAGGCAACAGAGATTTTTAACCGCAATCAAGAAAGCTGTTTTGACGCGGAGGCGATTGCCTATGTGCGAAGCGGTAAGAATCCTATTCAGTTCCCCGGTTTAAAAACTGCCGTCACATCGGATGAATCCAAGGCAATTAATTTCTCCAAGGACTGCCGGGTGATTATTTCCGCCAGCGGAATGTGCGAGGCGGGCAGAATTAAGCACCATTTAAAGCACAACCTTTGGCGGCAGGAATGCACCGTGGTATTTGTAGGCTATCAAGCAGAAGGAACGCTCGGCCGTGCGCTGGTGGAAGGCGCACAAAAGGTTACGCTTTTCGGTGAGGAAATCAAAGTCAAGGCGCAAATCCGGCAGCTGCCCGGTATCAGCGGCCATGCAGATAAAAATGGACTGATTACATGGATTACGCATATTCAAGGACTCAAGCGCGTATTTGTTAACCATGGCGAAAGCACCGCGATGGACGAATTCACCCAAACACTGAATAGTGAGTATCAGCTTCATGCCTATGCGCCCTATACCGGCTGTGAAGTAGATTTGCTTACGGGTGAAATTTTGCATGATGAAAAGCCGGCAGAAATCGTCCGCAAACCCGCATCGAATCCCGTTTATGACCGCCTGCTGAATGTTCTGCAACGGCTGACGGCTCTGGTGACAGCAAGCCGCGGCAGAACTAACAAGGATTTAGCGCGCCTTGCGGATAGACTGACAGATCTTTGCGACAAATGGGAAAACTAATGGCGGAGGAAACAACAGTATGCGATATATTACCGTAGAAAACATCAATCATGAAATAAAAACCAATGCGGAAGGCTGGGTAAACGGCGTCGAGCAGGCGTATGACGAAATGTTAGAGGGCATTGCGCGGCAGTTAGCCGCAAGCGCCATGGAAAAACCGGTTGTCCTGCTTTCCGGTCCGTCCGGCTCAGGAAAAACCACCACGACATTGCGGCTGGGCGCTTTTATGCAGGAATTTGGCATAAAAACGGATATTATCTCCATGGACAATTATTTTTTGCCGGATGATGAAGTCATTGATGCACGGGATGAGGACGGACAAATTGATTACGAATCACCCTACCGGCTGGATATTCCTATGTTTAACGAGCATATCCAGTGCATTACCGAGGGACAGGAAATCACACTGCCACGCTTTGTTTTTCATGAACGCAAGCGTGTGAACGGACGGAAATTTGCCAGACAAACCGGTGAAATGGTGATTTTTGAGGGGATTCATGCGTTAAATCCCATGGTTGCGGGGATTTCCGACAGCTTTGTCAACGGCGTTTATGTGAGCGTACGAACCAGAATTCAATTTGACGGGGCATTACTGCATCCGTCCAAAATCCGGCTGATGCGGCGGATTATCCGCGACAGGAAATTCCGTGCGCGAACCGTAGCAGAGACCTTGCGAATGTACGAAAGCGTGGAACGCGGCGAAAATCTGTATATCATGCCGTATAAAAACCGCGCAAAATTCCAGATTGATACGATGATTCCTTTTGAGCCGGCAGTTTACAAGAAATATTTGCTCTCCGATTTGCAGGAGCTGCTCAAACAGGAGGAGTTTGAAGCATTCCGTGATATGGAGGAGGCGCTGATGCTGGTGGAATCTGTGCCGAAAAAAATCGTGCCGGGAAATTCGCTGATTCGCGAATTTATTGGCGGCAGTACGTTGAAATATTAAGAAAGCCCCCGTATCTTCATTCCTAGATACGGGGGTTATATTCTTGCACCCTCGATATGAATCAGCCGGATGAGCTGATAGCTGTAGTCATCATACGGGCGGTCGATGGAATCAAACGTGTGCGCGGCAATCAGCGGTTTGTTGATTTCGTCAAAGCCTACCACCAGCGCGCTGTGCGTAAATCCGGCACCGTCAAAGCTGTACTGAAACACATCCCCAAGCTGTGCGGTTTCGGTCGGGGCTTCCTGCCCGAAAACCGCCGGACCGGTGTTTGCCACCAGAAAATTATAGAGATAATGCGCACTGCTCCACGCGGCGGAACGGCGGTCCAAACTGAGATAATACCACCCGTACACGGGGGTGAAATTCATAACGCCGCACCCTGCAAACAGGCATTGGGAAATAAAGTTTGTGCAGTCGCCGCCCAGGTTTTCAAAATCATAAAACATCGGGTTGCGTCGGTTCCACCACTTGCGCGCATAAAAAGCTGCGGCTTGCCGGTTGTAATGCATCATCATGCCTCCGTATGGTTTACAAAAAAATCCGCCGCCGCACAGGGGACAAGCATATTTCGTGCGGTAATTTCCGGCAGTTCTTCTTCGGGGACTGGCGCACTGTGCTTACCGGTTTCAATTGTACAGGCAAACACACCCAGCCGACGGCTGACCCAGTCTGAACAGCCTGCTTCGTCCGGCGCTTCCGGCAAAAGTCGGTAGCCCGTAAGCGCGGAAAGCTCCCGCACCAGTGTGGATTCCATTGTTCTGCGTTTGCCCGTCTGTCCGTAATCCCAGTAAATTTCCTCACCGGAGGAATGATAACTGAGTACCGCGCAAAGCGTTCCGGCACGGTATAGAGTTGCAATAAGATGCGCCAGCGCGGTGCTTTCCGGTTCGCTTTCAGGATGAATTCCCTTGTAATTTTCGCAGGAGGGCGCACTGCGGGAAGGGTACTGCCCAAATGCGCTGTCAAAATTGCGGTTTAAATCCACACCCTTTGCGTTTGCTTTCCAGCGGCGGAAATATTCGTTATGCTCCAGTGCCGTGTAACCGGCTTGCAGGTCGCTTTCGAAAATCTTTTGAATTTCCGTCCGGAGGTGTTCGTTTTGAATGCCTGCCGGCCCAAAATGCGAAAGCATCGCGCCATCGGGATTCAGCAACGGGAGAAAATGCACCGCACAGGTTTCAAAAAGTTCCATAAAGCGCTTGCCGTGATACCGGCAGGCGGTGTAGTTTTCGCAGAAATATTCCAGCATATCCATCAGCACACAGGTGTTCAGGGATTCCCGCGCATGACAGCCGGCATGCAGAACAATTTGTTTGCGCGCGGTGGGCTTTCCTAGGCAAATATCATAAATTCCGGTCCCGTCATGGGATCGCCCCAGCATATTCACGGTGATGATTTTACTGTATCGGCTGATAAAATGTAGAATGGTGCTTTTATAATCACGAAGACCAGTATCAAAAATCATAGCAAAGTTCCGCCCGCGAACGGGCAGTCTCCTTTCTGTTGAAAAGTTGTATAATTGTTTCTTTACAATATATCAGAAAACAGCATGACTCATGACAGAATTTTTGTTTTGTATGTGGATTTGCAAAAAAAATCAAACGCCCCGTCTTGACAAATTTCCGCACTGTGGTAAAATAGAAGAAGCAAAATGCAGGATTGTGCGCGGCGGCTTGCAGGCGCATTCCGGAAAAAGAAAGAGGTAGCGTTCATGAAGAAAATTATCAGCGGCAAAGTACGGGAAGTATATGATTTAGAGGACGGCAGACTGGTGATTGTCACTACGGATCGGATTTCTGCGTTTGACGTCATTTTGCCCTCGGAAATTCCCGCAAAAGGCAAGGTTTTAACGGAAATTTCTTCGTTTTGGTTTGATTATACCAAGGATATTGTAAAAAATCATATCATTTCGGACAAACTTGCTGATATGCCGGAGGAATTCCAGAAGCCGGAATACGAGGGCAGAACGATTCTTGTAAAAAAGCTGAAAATGTGCAATTATGAATTCATCGTCCGAGGTTATATGTTTGGCTCCATGTGGGAGGCTTACAAAAAAGGCGAGGATTTCTGCGGCTATACCTTCGACCGCGAATACAAACAGGCGGAAAAGCTGGATACTCCGATTCTAACGCCCTCCACCAAGGCAACGGAGGGGCATGATATTTATGTCCATTTTGATGAACTGGTCAAGGATATGGGTGCAGAAAAAGCAAACAAAATCAAGGATGTTTGCCTTACGCTTTACAATAAATGCTACGATTACGCCTACAGCAAGGGCATAATCCTTGCGGATACGAAATTTGAGTTTGGTTATGACGAAAACGGCGAGCTTGTGATTGGCGACGAAATGTTCACGCCGGATTCCAGCCGATTCTGGAATTTAGAGGAATATGCAATCGGCACTTCGCCAAAGAGCTATGACAAACAATTTGTCCGTGACTGGCTGAAAGAAAACAAAATTGACGGCAAATCCGGCATCGGAAAACTCCCGGATGAGGTTGTCAAGAAAACCAGCGAAATCTACCAGGAATGTGTCCGCAAGTTAATTGGATAGGAAATAGCCGAGCAGTCTGTCATCAGAATGCTCGGCTTTTTTATCACATAAATAGAATCAGGCTGACAGCCATAATCATCATGCCGGTGACCAGACCATAAATGCTAAGATGATGTTCGCCGTATTCACAGGCGGAGGGAAGCAGTTCGTCCAGTGAGATAAACACCATAATGCCGGCGATTCCGGCAAAAAGAATGCCATAAATGGCATCGTTGATAAACGGCATGAGAATCAGATAGCCGATTAACGCACCAAGCGGTTCGGAAAGTCCGGACAAAAACGAATAGATAAACGCTTTTTTGCGGTTTCCGGTTGCAAAATAAATCGGCACGGAAACAGCAATGCCCTCTGGGATGTTGTGGATGGCAATTGCCACAACAATGGGAATCGCCACGGTGGGTTCTTGTAAGGCGGCAACAAAGGTCGCAAGGCCCTCAGGAAAATTATGTACGCCGATGGCAAGTGCCGTCATAAAGCCGGTTCTCAGTAATTTTTTCTGCACATGAACCTGCGATGGATCCTGTAATTCCTCCACGGTTTTGCTTTCGTGCGGGTTTTTATCGGCAGGAATTAACTTGTCAATCAGCGCAATCAGGAACATCCCGCCGAAAAAAGCAACCACGGCAAATATTGCACCACGTTTTTCACCATAACTTTTTCCCAGCAAAACGTTTGCCTGTGCAAAAAGCTCTACCATGGAAACATAAATCATCACGCCTGCTGAAAGTCCAAGCGAAAAAGCTAGAAACCGGCGGTTTGTTTTTTTGGAAACTAGTGCTATCAGGCTGCCGATACCGGTGGAAAGACCGGCAATGGCAGTTAATAAGAAAGCGAGTAACACGTTATCACTGATAAATATTCCCCCTTATCGATAAAATTCAAAATAGAAACCACTATATCATATACGGGAAAACTCGTCAGTGTGCGGAAAAAGGCAACAAAAAAACAGCCTGTAAGGCTGCTTTCTTTTCTACGGAAGAAGTTAGAACCTAAACCGCTCTGGTTACCTTTCCGGAACGGAGGCATCTGGAACAAGCATAAACATGGCAGGGAGTACCGTTTACAACGGCCTTAACTCTTTTCACGTTCGGCTTCCAGGTTCTATTTGTTCTTCTGTGGGAGTGAGAAACTTTAATGCCGAAAGTAACGCCCTTTCCGCAAATATCACACTTTGCCATCTCATTGCACCTGCCTTTCAATAATGCGTATCAAAATCAGTTTTTCGCATCAACATTAGTATTTTACCAGAAAACCATTTTCATTGCAAGCGATTTTGCTTGAATTTATATTTTGTTCATAAAATAATGAGTAACTAAATCACTTTACAAACGCATCGGAACGCATTATAATAAAAATAGAAAGGCGGGATCAGTTTGAAGAACCATCAGAATGTGCAGATGATATGTTATCCAAAATGCTCTACCTGTAAGAAAGCGGAAGACTATCTGCAAAGCAAAGGCATTACATATAGCTATCGGGATATCAAGCAGGAGAACCCAACCTATGAGGAATTGCAGGCACTTTATCAAAAAAGCAGACTGCCGCTCAAGCGCTTTTTTAATACCAGCGGCATGGCATATCGGGCACTGGAACTGAAAGAAAAATTGCCGTCGATGAGCGAGGAAGAACAACTCCGCCTGCTTGCAACGGATGGCATGCTGGTGAAACGTCCGATTTTGATTACGCAAAAAGGGGTTGCCGTTGGTTTTCGTATCAATGAATGGGAAATAATACTATAAATATTTGATTTGTTGCATAGGTGCTCCAATTTTCACAGAAATCTAAAGCGAAATCCATGCAAGTTTGTTGAAAATATTGTCCGAAAGCCACTTGACAAACGAGGTTAGCGGTGGTAAACTTATTATAGAGTTAGCAGGTGCTAAATTTGACGAACTGCTGGATTTCGACAGTGATCCTGCATAACCTTCACAAGCTTCACAACCAGATGGGTACGATTCGTTGTACGGGAGGGGATTTTATGCCACTTACTATGGCTGGAAAAGGTTCTTCGTTCGCGGTGAAAAAAATCACCGGGAAGGATGATACCAAGCGGTTTCTTGCAAATCTCGGTTTCATCGAAGGGGTTGTGGTTTCTGTTGTGACGGAATTGGGCGGCAACCTAATTATTAATGTCAAGGGAACAAGAGTCGCACTGGACAAATCCCTTGCGGGACGGATCATTGTGTAATTTTTAGAAAAGGGGAGTGCCAAAAAATGAAGACTCTCAAAGAGGCAAAGGTCGGCGATACCGTAAAGGTCATCAAGCTGGACGGAGAAGGCGCGGTTCGTAAGCGCATTATGGACATGGGTATTACCAAAGGCGTTTCGGTGTATGTCAGAAAAGTGGCGCCGCTGGGAGATCCGGTGGAAGTCACAGTTAGAGGCTATGAACTCTCGCTGAGAAAAGCAGACGCAGACAGCATTCTGGTGGAATGACCGCAGGGTTGTCTGCATATTTTAAGGTCCGGAGTTAGCCTAAACTAACGGATGTTTGCCGAATCCTAACATGGAAGAAAGGAATGGTTTTACAAATGCCAATTACAATTGCGCTTGCCGGAAACCCCAACTGCGGCAAGACCACGCTGTTCAATACGCTGACCGGCTCTTCTCAGTATGTCGGTAACTGGCCCGGCGTCACAGTCGAAAAAAAGGAAGGGCATCTGCGCGGCGAAAAAGATGTCCGCGTCACAGACCTGCCGGGTATCTATTCACTTTCCCCCTATACGCTGGAGGAAGTTGTTTCCCGAAATTATATTATTGATGAAAACCCGGATGTGATCCTGAATATCGTCGATGCATCGAACTTAGAGAGAAATCTCTATTTAACCACGCAGCTGCTGGAAATCGGCACCCCTGTGGTGGTTGCGCTCAACATGATGGATATCGTCAAAAAGCGCGGGGATGTGGTTCATACCGAAGAATTGTCCGAAAAACTCGGTTGCAAGGTTGTTGAAATCACTGCCGTAAAGGGCGAAGGCTCCATGGAAGCGGCAAAAGCCGCAGTGGAAGCTGCAAAAGCCGGCGCTGCTCAAAAAATTGTACATAATTTTTCTGAAAAAGCGGAAAAAGCGCTTTCGGATATTGAGGAAATGATCCGTGGTAAGGTCGAAGAACGCAGACTGCGTTGGTTTGCGGTGAAGTTCTTTGAGCGCGATCAACAAATGACGGAGAAAATCAAGCTTAGCAATCAGGAAAGTGCAGCGGTTGAAAAAATTATTGACGAATCTGAAGCGGAATTTGATGATGACAGCGAAAGCATTATCACAGGCGAGCGTTATGAGTACATTACCAGTATCATGGACGATACCCTGAAAAAGAAATCAACGGGACTTTCGGCATCGGATAAGATCGATAAAATTGTTACAAACCGTTTTCTGGCAATTCCGATCTTTGCGGTCGTCATGTTCCTTGTGTATTATATTTCTATCACGACTGTTGGCGGTATTGCAACCGACTGGGCAAACGATGGTGTATTCGGAGACGGCTGGCATTTGTTTGGCATAGGTTCTTCGGATTATTCCGATGCGGCGGATGAATTTACAGTAGCAGACGCAGAGGTTTCCGCTTTTGAAGAAGCGGCAGAAGAGGAGGGCGTTGCCGCGGATAGCGCAAACAGCTTAACCGCCGTTGCCGAACTGGAAAATGAGGACGGCGAAATTGAGAAATACACAGTCGATTTCAGCGGTTATCAAGCCGCAAAGGAAATCGAGGAGCCGGATCCGGCGAAGTACGGCGTGTGGGTGCCGGGTATTCCGGTGCTAGCAGAAAAAGGGCTGGATAAAATCGGCGCGGCAACTTGGGTAAAGGATTTAGTCCTCAACGGCATTATCGCCGGTGTGGGTGCAGTGTTGGGATTCCTGCCGCAGATGTTGGTGCTGTTCTTATTGCTTGCACTGCTGGAAGACAGTGGATACATGGCACGTGTTGCATTCATTATGGACAGAATCTTCCGCCGGTTCGGGCTTTCGGGTAAATCCTTTATCCCGTTGCTCGTAGCATCCGGCTGCGGCGTGCCGGGTGTTATGGCATCCCGAACGATTGAAAACGAAAAAGACCGTAAAATGACAATCATGCTGACAACTTTCATTCCATGCGGCGCAAAGCTCCCGGTAATTGCTTTGATAGCCGGTGCAATGTTTAATCAAGCCGCTTGGGTTGCAGCATCCAGCTACTTTATTGGGATCGGCGCGGTGATTCTTTCCGGTATTATCTTAAAGAAATTCAAGGCGTTTGCCGGTGAGCCTGCTCCGTTTGTTATGGAACTTCCCGCATACCATATGCCGGGCGCAAAGGGCGTGCTGATCCATATGTGGGATCGTGCAAAATCCTTCGTGATAAAAGCCGGTACGATCATCTTCATCGCTTGTGCGATTATCTGGTTCTTCTCCAGCTACGGCTTTACGGATGGCAAATTCGGTGCTGTGGACGGTGCGGATTCTATGCTTGCCAAGGCAGGAACCTTTATTGCTCCGTTGTTTGCACCCCTTGGCTGGGCGAAATGGCAAACAGCAGTGGCTGCAATTACCGGACTGGTTGCCAAAGAAAACGTGGTTGGTACATTTGGTGTCATGTTCCGCTTTGATGGCGAAGTTGCTGAGGACGGAATGGAAATTTGGACGAATTTGCGCGCACTTCTTTCTCCTCTGGCAGCGTATTCATTCCTCGTGTTTAACCTGCTTTGCGCGCCTTGCTTTGCGGCAATCGGTGCAATTCGCAGAGAAATGGGCAACGCGAAGTGGACATGGATTGCCATTGGTTATCAGACAGCACTGGCATATGCGGTTTCACTTTGCATCTATCAGCTCGGCAAATTGTTCACAGATGGTGCGTTCGGTGTTGCAACCGTCATCGCAATTCTTTTGACTATCGCTTTTATCTGGTTATTGGTTCGGCCGTATAAAGAATATAAAGGTACGGTAACCCAGCGGGCAGTAAACCATTAAATTCACAAACCAAACCAATTAGTTAAGCTTGTCCCGAAAGGAGTGGTTTTATGAGCTTTATCACTGAAAATCTAGGTACAATCCTCGTGGTTCTTGTTCTGGCAGCATTGTTAATTTTGGATGTGCGTTATCTCATTCATAAAAAGAAAGTAGGCGGTTGTGCCGGGTGCCCTTCAGCAGGAGGTTGTGCAAGTTGTTCCTGTGCGTGTTCCGCACCAAAAACCGCTGCGGTGACCAAACAATCCAAGCAGAACGCTGTACGTACGGGATTTGCTAAAGATCGAACGAAGAAATAAGATCCTTCACCGGTGCCTGAAAGGGCACCGGTTTTCTTTTTGCCTAAAAACATCGCACATTATTCGTTATAATGCACATATTTCTGAGAACTTTCTTTCGCATAATCCGTAAAATTGACAATTTCCACTTGATTTTTACCGCGCAATACTGTATAATAGAAAAAAGCTCAACGCAGGCCCAAATAAATAAAAAAGTGAGGCATGGATATGAAATTCGTTAAAGATTTAAAAATGAACTACAAAATTGTTGTCATGCTCTTGCCCTTGTTCCTCTTGACCATTGCGCTGGTGATTTATTTTAGTGTGAAGATTATCAGTACGTGTCAGGATACAAAAACAACCCTGAATGATGGTATTCTGGTTAGTTCTGAACGGGTACTGAATGCGGATCGTAATTTGTATCAAACCTATCAGATGGAAACCGAACTCTATTATAATACGAACATTACAAGTGCTCAACAGACAAAATTGATTGCTTCCTATACAGAAAATTTGAACGAAACCAACACGGATAGTGCTTTTAACCTGATGAAGCAGGCAGTTGAAAATATCAAGAATATTGAAGGAATTGAAGATTATACCGATGAAGAAACCGGTATGACCATTGACGATGCTTATCAATATTTTCAAGCGGCCTATTCAGCTTGGGTGGAATCTTTTGATATCAATACTTATCTGGACACGAGCAAAGAGATGACGGAGGATGAAAAAACCGCCTATAAAAAGCAATATGAAGAGCATCTTTCTTACTTTACGGAACTGCGCACCAATGTGAGCAATGTGATGACCATACTGGATAACTTCTCGGATCAGCATACGAACGAATTGGAAAATATGATTGTACACCATACCATAATCGTTTCCATTTTGTGCGGCGTTGTATTATTGGCGGTATTTGCTCTGGCATCGTACATATCATTGTTAATCAATACAAGCCTGAAACGGGTGAATTCCGCAGCGCTGAAAATTGCACGTGGCGATTTGGAAGTGTACATCAATGAGGAGAGCTTTACCGGCGATGAAATTGGACAGCTTGCCGAATCTACTTCCATGATTACAGCAAGACTGCGCAATTATGTACAGTATATCCGCGAAATCACGGAAGTGCTCAATACCATGGCAGACGGCGATATGCGAATTACTTTAAAAAACGATTATTCCGGTGAATTTGCACCGATCAAAACAGCACTGGAGAGCATTTCTAGCTCCTTGAACACAACATTGATGTCCATTTCGGAATCTACCGCACAAGTCAATACCGGTGCTATGCATGTTTCCGGCGCAGCGCAGTCTCTTTCCCAAGGAGCTGCGGAACAAGCCAGTTCCGTACAGGAGCTTGCAGCTACGATTGCGGAAATATCCAGCCACGTGAAAACGACCTCGGAAAACGCAACAAAAGTCATGCAGTTAATGAAAGCTGCGAATAAAGAAGTCACGGACGGCGACCATAGAATGAAAAATATGATTGCTTCCATGACTGCGATTAATCAGGCATCCGTACAGATTTCTAAGATTATTCAGGTGATTGACGATATTGCGTTCCAGACGGATATTCTGGCGCTTAATGCTTCCGTCGAAGCAGCAAGAGCGGGTGCTGCCGGCAAAGGATTTGCCGTTGTGGCAGATGAAGTCCGAAATTTGGCAGCAAAAAGCGCTGCGGCTGCTCAAGATACAACAGAACTGATAGAAAACTCGATTGCTAAAGTTGAGGATGGCAGCAGGATTGCCGCATCCACAGCAGAGTCCTTGAAAAATATTGTGGACAGCTTCCAGGATGTCGCATCGCTCGTCACAGAAATCGATAAAGCAACGGATGAACAGTCCATTTCCATTGATCAGATTTCGCATGGCATCGATCAGATTTCTGCGGTTGTGCAAACAAATTCTGCTACGGCGGAACAAACGGCTGCCGCCAGTGAGGAACTGACCGGACAGGTATCCATGCTCAATGAACTGATCGGGAAGTTTAAACTGAAAAAGAAAAAGCGTTTCTTTGATGAGGAAGAAGAAGTTCTCCCGAAAAAGAAACAGCCGTCGTATTCCTACGATTCCGGCATGCCGGATTCACCCGATGAGGAAAATGAACTTCAAATTCAATTGGACGACGATGATAAGTATTAAGCGCAATTTCTATAAAAAGTAGGTCGCGCGAAGTGAGGAAAGAAGAAACAGTATGGTAAAATTTGAAGCCGGTATGGAATCCATGGTGGATATGTTTATTTATGAATCCACCTCACTGCTAGAACAACTGGATCAGATTTTGCTCAGAACCGAAAGCAGCAATGGGTTCGGCGATGAGGATATCAATGAAATATTCCGGATTATGCATACAATCAAAGGCAGTTCTGCCATGATGGGATTAAATAATATGTCCGTTTTGGCACATCGCGTGGAGGATATGTTCTACGTGCTGCGCGAGGAGCATCCGGTGCTGGAAAATGCCGAGGACTTATTCAATCTGGTGTTTGCTGCATCGGATCTGCTTAAAGCCGAAATTGAACTGATTCAGGATGAGAATTCGGAGCCGACAGATTTTTCTGAGGAAATTAAGAAAATTGAGGACTACCTGAATATTCTAAAAAACGGCGGTAAGCCGGAAGCGCAGGCAACGCAGGCGCAGTCCGCACAGACGGATTCTTCGCCGGAAGATGCAAATCTTACGCAAGTACGCGTGTTTTTTGAAGACGGTTGTGAAATGGAAAATCTTCGTGCGCTTTTGTTGGTGAATAAGATTTCCGACGATTGTGCTGTATTAAAATATATACCAGAAGATATCGAAACCAATCCTTCCAGCGCAAAGGAAATCATTGATCACGGATTTTTGATCAAATTTCAGGCGGAAAATGACGAGCAAACGATTTTCCGTGCCATTGAAGATGCGCTGAATGTCAAATCCTATGAGGTCGTGGAGAAAAAATCGGCACAGCCAGTACAAACCGAAACAAAAAAGGAGCCGGAATCCCAAAAAGTTTCCGACAAGCAGTCGCCCGAGCAGGAAACAACCGCGCCCGCAGAAAAAGCGAAACCCAAGCAAAGCGTGGAGCAAATCAACAGTATGTTGGGGCATAAATCCGGCAGTAAACAAAGTCTCATCAGTGTCAACCTCAATAAGTTGGACTTGTTGTTGGATATGGTTGGAGAAATCGTCATTGCTGAGGCGATGGTGGTGGCAAATCCGGATTTAAAGAATTTGAAATTGGATAATTTCCAGAAATCCGCGCGCCAGCTCCGCAAGCTTACAGATGAATTACAGGATATTGTCATGTCCATCCGGATGGTTCCGCTGTCTGGAGCATTCAGCAAAATGACGCGTGTGGTACGCGATATGAAAATGAAACTGAATAAGGACGTGAATTTGGTTTTTGAGGGCGAAGAAACTGAGGTCGATAAGAGCGTGATTGATATCTTGAACGATCCGCTCATGCATATGGTTCGAAATTCCATGGACCACGGCATTGAGGCAACCGCAGAGGAGCGGATTGCTGCCGGTAAACCGGAAAAGGGAACCATTACTTTATCGGCGTATAATTCTTCCGGCGAAGTCATTATTCTCGTTTCCGATGATGGTGCGGGTATTAATAAGCACAAAGTGCTGGAAAAAGCAAAGAAGAATGGCTTGCTTACCAAGGACGAAAGTGAGTATTCAGACAAGGAAATCTTCAATATGATTATGCTTCCTGGATTTTCCACCAATGAACAAGTTACAGAGTATTCCGGACGCGGTGTCGGTATGGACGTTGTGATTAAGAACATTGAAAAAATTGGCGGAACAGTCTCTGTGGACAGCATTGAAGGCGAGGGAACGGATTTTATCATTAAAATTCCGCTTTCGCTGGCAATTGTGGATGGCATTGAGGTTGCAGTGGGAGAGTCCATCTTTACCATCCCGATTAATGCCGTCAAGGAATCCTTCAAAATCGATCAAACACAGTTAATTACCGATACTTCCGGCAGGGAAATGATCAAGCTGCGCGGGGAGTGCTACCCGTTGATCCGGCTGCACGAGTACTTTGGCATTCAGGGCGCAATTACCGATCCTTTAGCGGCAATGGTGATGTTGGTGGAATCCGAAGGCAAGAGTGCTTGCTTCCTGCTGGATAAGCTGATGGGCGAACAACAGGTTGTTGTCAAACCGTTTTCTGCCTTGCTGAACCGGTTTAATGTCAAACAAAACGGCATGGCAGGCTGTACGATTCTCGGCGACGGCAGCATTACCATTATTCTGGATATTAGCAATATGATTCTTAGTTACTGATAGACTACATTCGCAGAAAGGCGGGATGACCCATGAGCGAGGAGCTATATGCCGAATCAGTGAAGAATTTTCTCACAGGCGGCGGTGAAGTCTTAATGTTCTATATCGAGGAAAAGCTCTATGCGTTTGATATTCAATATGTCACGGAAATTATCCAAATGCAGCCGTTGACCTATGTGCCGAAAGTCCCGGAATATATTCGCGGAGTGATTAATATTCGTGGCAAAGTAGTTCCGGTTATCAGCATCCGTAAAAAATTCGGGATGGACGAACAAGTTTATGATAAACGTACTTGCATGATTGTAGTGGATCTGGGGGATTATCAAGCGGCACTGATTGTGGACAGAATGTATGAGGTCTTGACGGTTGCGCCGGATGCGATTTGTCCCACACCGGATTTTAAAAATGTAAACACAAATAAATACATACAAAATATTATCGATTTGGGACAGGATACAATTATGCTTCTACAAATCCGAAGGCTGGTGTTGGAATAAGCATGGAGTTGAAGCTGACAGATGAAGATTTCCGCCGGGTTGTTGAATATATGCACCGGAATTACGGGATTAATTTAAGTAAAAAGCGCGTACTGATTGAAGGACGGCTTTCGAATTTGGTTTATGAAAAGGGCTTTCATACTTTTCGTGAATATTTTGATACAGTGTTTCAAAAGGGCTCCGGTGCGGAAGTGCGGGAACTGGTCAATAAACTTACGACAAATCATACTTTTTTTATGCGGGAACCCGAGCATTTTGAATTTATGAAGCGCATGGTTCTGCCGCAAATTGAAAGAACTGTCCGGGACCGAGATGCGCGGATTTGGTGTGCGGCGTCCTCCACCGGTGAGGAACCGTATACCATGGCAATGATCATTGATGAGTACTTTGGACTGAAAAAGAACGAGTGGGATACAAAAATTCTTGCGACGGATATTTCCACCAGTGTTTTGGAAAAAGCACAGCGCGCGGAGTATCACGCGGATGCATTAAAAATGCTGCCGCCGGATTGGATACGTCGCTATTTTGTGAAAATCGGGCCGGAACAGTATCGGGTTGTGGACAGAATTCGGAGCCAGGTGGTGTTTCGGCAGTTCAACCTGATGGACAGAATTGTCTACAAAAAACCATTCGATTTGATTTCTTGTAGAAATGTAATGATTTATTTTGATACCCCAACCAAGGATGCATTGGTGGAGCGCCTGTACGATGCCATGAAAAGCAAAGCATACCTGTTTATCGGGCATGCAGAAAGCGTTTCAAAAAGCAGTAGACTTTCCTACGTGCAGCCGGCGATTTATCAGAAATTATAAAGCATTTATGAAAAATGGAACAATAAAGCAAGGAGGCGTGCGCGGGTTTTGCAAAGCCGCGCTGACAGGGTATGGAGAACATAAAAAAAACAATCCGCGTATTGATTGTGGATGATTCAATTCTGTTTCGGGAAACACTGGCGAAGTTTCTAAGCAGCGAACCATCGATCGAAATTGTCGGTAAGGCGGGAGATCCTTACGAGGCACGGGACCTAATCGTCAAGCTTCGTCCGGATGTACTAACACTGGATGTCGAAATGCCCAAAATGAATGGCATTCAGTTCTTACGGAAATTGCTGCCGCAGTATCCGGTACCCGTTGTGATTGTTTCCAGTGCGCCGATCGCCGCATTTGATGTCCTTGATGCAGGTGCGGTGGATTATGTCCGGAAAGCGCAGTTTAAATCACAGGCCGAATTGAAGGGATTTGCGGAAGAATTGATCCAGAAAGTCATGACCGCCTCCACCGCAAAGGTGCGCCAATCCCGGCTGGAAACGCAAAAAGTATCCACGGCAGCGGCAATACCAGTGCCGGCAAAACAAGTTGCAGCCGTAGGAAATTCTCAATACAAGGTAATTGCCATGGGGGCGTCCACGGGCGGAACAGATGCGCTGCAAGTGGTTTTAACCGCTATGCCAACGGATTGCCCACCGATTGTCATTGTGCAGCATATGCCGCCTGTTTTCACAAAAATGTTTGCTCAGCGCCTGAATGGAATTTGCGCTTTGCAGATTAAAGAGGCGGAAAACGGCGATCGGCTGCAGCCCGGCTGCGTGTATTTGGCACCGGGGGATTTTCATATGGAACTGAAAAAGGACAGTGTAGGATTATTTGTGCGGGTGCATCACGGCGAGAAGGTTTCCGGGCATTGTCCCTCGGTCGATGTGCTGTTCCAAAGTGTGGCGGAAACCGCCGGCGCGAGTGCAATCGGTGTGATTATGACCGGTATGGGTGCAGATGGCGCCAACGGGTTACTGAAAATGCACGAGAAAGGCGCTTATACCATCGGGCAGAATAAGGAAACTTGTGTGGTCTACGGGATGCCGTCAGTTGCGTATGAAAAAGGCGCTTGCACAATACAAGCACCGCTGGATGTGATTGCCGGTATGGTAACCAAACAGTATCGCAACGCAAAACGCGTTTAAGCAAAATCAATGGGAGGTTCATATGGGAAGTGTCATTAACCGTTTTCGGAAACAGCAGCAACAACAGGAGGAAGTCCTTGCCGAGGCGGAAAAATATTTGACGTTTATCATTGATGAGAAATATTATGCGTTTCCGATCAGTGATGTCAAAGAGATTATTGAAGTGCAGGAAATCACGGAAGTACCGGAGTTTCCGTACTATGTGAAGGGCGTTATCAATTTACGCAATGTCATTATTCCGGTCATCAGCGTGCGGATGCGCTTTCATAAGCCGGAAACCGAGTTTACCGACAGAACTTGTATTGTGATTCTAACGCTTGACGGCGTGGATGCAGGTTTTCTTGTGGATACCGTAGAAGAAGTCGTTGATTTGGAAAAACGGGATATTACACCGGTTCCGGATATTATGACAGGCAACCACGTGCGCTTTATTGATAATGTTGGCCGAACCGGAAAGAAAATCATTATGCTGTTAAACGGCAAAAAAATGCTGACCAATGAACAGAACGAGCTTTTTGATTTTCAGGCGGCAATTGAAAAGCAAAATCAGGAGGACAATACCGATGCAGTGCTGGAATCGTTGCAGGAAGACAACGCCGGAATCGTACCGGATTCTGCGGAGGAATAAACCAAGCTTTATATAGAAAAAGAGCGCGCAAATGCGTTCTTTTTTTGCAATTTTGGCTTTCACGAGGGAAAGAATCCATCCGGAATTTACTTTTTAGCTGAAATATGATATAATTCAAATAGATGATTACAACCGGAGGCGAAAGAAATTGCACACCAACAAAACCAATGCCATGCGCTTGCTGGAAAACGCAGGCATTTCGTTCGTAACCAAGGAATATGATTGTTCGGACGGGGAGATTTCCGGCACAGCCGTTGCCGCAAAGCTGGGACAAGCACCGGATCGCGTGTTTAAAACGCTGGTGACAGAGGGCAAACACACGGGACTAAACGTGTTTGTCATTCCGGCAAATGCGGAGTTGGATTTAAAAAAAGCCGCAGTCGCAGCAGGGGATAAATCCGTTGCTATGTTAAAAAGCCGCGAACTGCTTCCCAAAACCGGCTATATTCACGGCGGATGTTCTCCTATTGGAATGAAAAAGCAGTACCCGACCTTTGTGGACGAATCCGCTCAGTTGTTTGATACGATTTATGTCAGCGGCGGAAAAATTGGCGTTCAGGTGGAACTTGCACCGGATGAACTGGTGCGAATCACCGAGGCAAAGTACTGGAACTTAGTATAACGCTAGAATAGAAAGAGAGCGATTCATTTTGAATATTGCACAAGCATTGGCAAACGAATTTAAGCTAACACAAGCACAGGTGGATGCCACCATTGCGCTGATTGACGACAAGAATACCATCCCGTTTATTGCCCGCTACCGCAAGGAGGCAACCGGCGGCATTGACGATGTAACCCTGCGGGAACTGGATGAACGGCTGACGTATCTTCGAAATCTGGAAGCGCGCAAGGAGGAGGTAATCCACAGCATTACCGAACAGGGAAAGCTAACGGATGAACTTCTGGCGCAAATTACTGCCGCCACTGTGTTGCAGCGCGTGGAGGATTTGTATAAGCCGTTTAAGAAAAAACGCGCTACCCGTGCAACAAAAGCGCGGGATGCCGGTTTGGAACCGTTGGCACAGGAGATTCTGGCGCAAAAAGCCCATTCGGGGGAACCTTTGACGATTGCGGCACCGTATTGCAATCCCGAAGCGGGGTATGATACGGCAGAAAAAGCCTTGCAGGGCGCGCTGGATATTATTGCGGAAATTGTTGCGGACGATGCTGCCGTCACTGCTGTTTTGCGTGAATTTACCCGCAAACACGGGACAATTCAGTCCGCCGCCGTAAATGAAAAGGAAAAAACCGTTTACGAAATGTATTATGAATTTTCCGAGCCGGTGCTGCGGATTCCCAATCATCGGATTTTGGCAATCAATCGCGGCGAAAAGGAAGAAAAACTCAAAGTAAAGGTTNNTGCATTTACACACAACTGCTGAAGGACACCCTTGCTGACAGCTATAAGCGCCTGATTGCGCCGTCGCTGGAGCGCGAAATCCGCAGCGAACTAACGGAACGTGCCGAAACGGATGCTATTAAGGTTTTCGCGAAAAACACAGAAAACCTCTTGCAAGGCAGACCGGTAAAGGATGCGCGCGTCATTGCCATCGACCCCGGCTATCGCACAGGCTGTAAAGTCGCGGTTCTAGACGAGCGCGGCAAGCTTTTGGATTATACAACGATTTATCCCACACAGCCGAAAAACGATGTTGCCGGCGCAAAGCGTGTGCTTTCGGCGTATGCAGAGAAATATAAAATCAATGTCATTGTGATTGGTAACGGCACAGCCAGCCGAGAAACCGAGGAGGTTGTTGCTGATTTTATTGAAAGCACCGGACTGCCCATTCAGTACACAATTGTGAATGAAGCGGGCGCATCGGTGTATTCTGCCTCCAAATTGGCAAGCGAGGAATATCCGAATTTGGATGTAACCACGCGCGGCGCAATGAGTTTGGGCAGGCGTTTGCAGGATCCGCTTGCGGAACTGGTGAAAATTCCTGTTAAATCCATTGGGGTGGGGCAGTACCAGCATGATTTGAATCAAGGTGCGTTGGAGCACGCATTGACCGGTGTGGTGGAAAATGTCGTGAACCGCGTGGGTGTGGATCTAAACACTGCCAGTGCAAGCTTACTTTCCTACGTAGCGGGAATCGGCAGCGCTGTGGCTAAAAACATTGTCGCGTTCCGCGAGGAAAACGGCGCGTTTTCGGCAAGAACCCAACTTAAAAAAGTCCCCAAGCTTGGTGAAAAAGCATTTAAGCAGTGCGCAGGATTTCTTCGGATTACAGGCGGGAAAAACCCACTGGACAGCACCGGTGTGCATCCGGAAAGCTACGCTGCGGCAACGGAGTTATTGCAGCGCACGGGCGTGCAGCCGGCGGAATTAAAGCACGGGGGCATTGCCGATATGGCAACGCGTGCGGGGAATCTCCCCGAACTTGCAAAGGAACTGAACATTGGACTGCCAACCCTGCGGGATATGATTGCCGAGCTGCAAAAGCCGGGACGCGACCCGCGTGACGATGCGCCGCCTGTAATTTTCAACAGCAGTGTAAAGTCTTTTGAGGATTTGTATGTCGGCATGGAACTCACTGGCACGGTGCGGAACGTGGTGGATTTCGGCGCGTTTGTGGACATCGGCGTGAAGCAAGATGGGCTGGTACACGTTTCCAAAATGGCGCGGCGGTTCATCAAGCACCCCTCCGAGGTCGTTTCCGTCGGCGATAATATTACGGTGTGGGTTTCGAATATCGACAAGGATCGTGGAAAAATCGGTCTTACCATGCTGAAAAACGAATGATTTCAAGAATAAATCGATCCAATGAAAAGAATAGGCTAAATTTTGTGCGGACTGATTTTGTTTTTCTTTGGAACAAATAAAAACACGTCCTCACTTGCATTGTGCACGCGGGGACGTGTATTATTTTATTCCACCATGCCGGCGTGTTTAAGCTTTGCGATAAATTCGCCGGTATCTGCCTCGGCTTCTTCATCATCTATGCCAAACTTCTTCATGAGCGCTTCCATCATTTGTGCTAATGTACATTGTTCCTCAAGCTTGCGCCAAAGAAAACAACATCGTTCGTTCAAGAACACCACGCGGGATGGGTCTGCCTGTTCCTCGTGAACGTTCACCGCGATAAATTCGCCGCCCAGCTCGCGCAGGACAAAATCCGGCTTCAAAGCATAACAGTTCTTAATTTTTGACAATCTGGACATGAAGACTCCCTTTCCTCCATTTTATATTTAGTGGTCGCAAAGATTACAGCTTGCACAATCATCCGGGGAACATCCCGCGAGAATATCGCCTTTAAAAACAGTGAAGGAACATTCATCGAATACATATTCCAGTATTTCAGTGGACCGAAACCGAACGGTTTTTGCCGTATAATCAAACGAAATTTCAACCGGAATCACTTCCGGAGGCTCCTCATCTTCGCTTTCTGTTACAATGGGTGTGATGAATTTCATCACGCCGTCTTTGTTCTGCACGGCAATCCGGTCACCGGAGGTAATCAGCCCAACAATTTTGCCGTTTTCATCAAAACGCAGGGAAGTTGTATCAGCATTCACACCGGTTGCATTGATATCAAACGCGTGAATCTTCCCAATGGGCGTTTCAATGCCAATCGGCGCAGCAGGCTCACAGCTTTTCAGCTTGCCGTTTTCGTACAGGGAAAACCCGTTTCGCACCGTAATCTCGCCGTAAGCGGTTGCAACAGAAATCGTTTCTTTGGGGTAAAGTGTAATGCTTTTAATTTCGCCGCTTTTATAAAAATAAATGCCGACCAGCATGGCGGTGAATTGTGTAAAGCCTAAATCAAAGCTAAACGGAATATTGAGTTCCCGTTCTTCTTCCTCGGACCAGAACCCGCTGATTTGTCCTTCCAGCGGGAAAAATCGCTTGAGTTCACCCGTTTCATAGAATACTACCATTTCCGCCGGGAATTCGCCGATGGGTGTTTCGATTTCCTGCTGCTGCTCCAGATATACGGATTGAATCAACCCGCTTTCGTAGAAGGAAACAGAGGGCTTGTTCTTGCGCCGCGGTGTTTCCGCACAGTAGTAGGGAATCAGTTCGCCCACGTGCGTGACAACCATGTTTTTTTCATTCAAGCGAATCTCTCGAATCATGCCGCTTGGATAATTGGAATAACTGGTGATCCCGCTAAATACGCCAAACGGCGTTTGAATCACGCCGTCTACGGGTTTGATGCTCATAAAAACCGCCTCCTTAATCGCGCGTTTTTGTTATAATTGCCGTTACCGGCTCGGTTGCGGAAACCAATTCTACATGAATTTTAGGATCCAGTTCTAACCATGGCGGAAGATGCTTGCAGATCAGTTTCAATTCCAAAAACGGTGTGCTTTCAAGAAAATCCCGCAGTGCCTTTTTGGAGGAAATTTCCGGGCATTCTGTTTGTAGCAGAATCAAATCCAGAAAATACATGCCGGGAACATCAGTTTCTACCGGCTTTGCGTTTTTAATAATTTCCTCACGCATTCGGTTTTGCGCGTCGCCGTTTTCAATATCCGCAAGAATTTCCTCAAAAATGGTGCTGTTGATTTCCGTTACAGTGAAAATATGATACCCTGCCATGTCAAATACGCTAAATGGGATTCCCAGCATTTCAAGTCCTGCAATGACCCGGCAATCGCCAAGCAGTTCTGTCAGCGTCCGCGCACGCCTGCGAATTTCCCCGATGGGCATTTGTGCGGTAATACAATAGTCTACGGATTCTGTCTGGATCCAAACGCCGTCCTTGCGAGAAAAAATGAGAACGCGGTTGGATTCGAAAAATGAATTGAGAAATTCATCGTCCTTCATATAGATGGCAATTTTGTTAAGCTCCATGGGCGCCTCCTTATTTATTAGATTCTGTTTTACCGTTGTTTATAGTTTATTCCGCGTTTTTTATATTGTCAAGCGATATTTTGTTATTTTAGCACGTGCAGGATAAATATAGTTATCTTGCACAAAGCGGAGCGACGATATGCGCTTTGAATCTCCCATTGCGTGTATTGCTGATACTTTCTGCGGCGTGTATAATAAAAACATAGCATACAGCCGCATACGAAAGTCCGGCTTTGGTGCTCAAACAATACCGAAAAGACAATGACGTCTTTTACAATTTGCGGCGAATACCCGCAGTGCGTAAAAGCGTCTTTTTGTTTTGGAGGAAACGAAAACGGAGGTATTATTTATGAGACAGGTCGCAATCTATGGAAAAGGCGGAATCGGAAAATCCACCACAACACAAAACCTCACGGCAGGTCTTGGCGAAATGGGTAAGAAAATCATGATCGTCGGCTGTGACCCGAAAGCAGACTCCACTCGTCTGGTTCTGGGCGGTCTGGCACAGAAAACCGTGCTGGATACCCTGCGTGAAGAAGGCGATGATATTGACCTCGATACAGTACTGAAGGTTGGATATGCCGGAATTAAAGGCGTGGAGTCCGGCGGACCGGAACCGGGCGTTGGATGCGCCGGACGCGGTATCATCACTTCCATTGGACTGCTGGAAAGACTGGGCGCTTATGAAGCCGATCTAGATTATGTGTTCTATGATGTACTCGGCGACGTTGTGTGCGGCGGATTCGCAATGCCGATTCGTGAAGGCAAAGCGCAGGAAATCTACATTGTCTGCTCCGGCGAAATGATGGCACTGTACGCGGCGAACAATATTTCCAAGGGCGTTTCCAAATATGCAAATACCGGCGGTGTCCGGCTTGGCGGATTGATTTGCAACTCCCGTAAGGTCGATGGCGAAGCAGAGTTGGTAGCCGCAGTCGCAAAAGAACTCGGCACGCAGATGATTCACTTTGTACCGCGTGACAACGCCGTACAGAAAGCAGAAATCAACAAAAAGACCGTTATCGACTTCAGCCCCGATGTGCCGCAGGCGGATGAGTACAGAACGCTTGCCCGCAAGATTGACGGCAACGATATGTTCGTAGTCCCAAAACCGATGTCCATCGACAGACTGGAACAGATTTTGATGGAACACGGTATTCTGGATTAATCGTTGAAGGGAGAAAATGTTATGTTATTAGTCAGAGCCATTCTCAGACCGGAAAAGACCGGACTTGTTATGTCGGAACTGGTAGCCGCGGGATTTCCCGCCGTTACAAAAATGGACGTATACGGCCGTGGCAAACAAAAGGGAATCACTGTCGGTGAAGTGCATTATGATGAAATTCCGAAAGAAATGCTGATGATTGTTTGTTCGGAAGAAGATAAGGATGATTTGGTAAAAATCATTATGAGAACCGCAAAAACCGGTGAAGGCACATTCGGAGACGGCAGAATCTTTGTTTCTCCGGTTGTAGATGCCTACACCATCAGCACCGGAAAGCAAGGCTTATAAATTTCGTACATCACGTACCTTACCAGAAAGAAAGGTGGATCCCGCATGAAAGAAGTCATGGCATTTATTCGGGTCAATATGGTCAATCCGACCAAAGAGGCTCTTGCCAAAAACGGTTTTCCGGCATTCACTTGCAGAAAGTGCCTTGGCAGGGGAAAGAAATCCATTGACCCCGCACTGCTCGAAGCCGTGATGGCGGCAGGAGAGCTTCCGGCAAATTCCGTTGGCGAGCATTTAACGGAATACAACCGGTTGATAGCAAAGCGTTTCTTTACGCTGATTGTCGAGGACAGCAAGGTAGAAGAAGCTGTAAAAACCATTATCGAAGTCAACCAAACCGGAAATCCCGGAGACGGCAGAATTTTTATTCTTCCCGTAGCCGAGGTTTATACCGTCAGAACCGGCGAATGTGTCGCGGATTAGGAGGTGATCGTCCATGGACGAAAGAACAAAGTTATTAGAAAAATACTCATCAAGGGTTTATAAGAACCGCAAGGAGCACGTCATTCAACTGGAAAACATAACTGACCAGACGATTACAGCAAACACGCGCGCCATTCCCGGCTCCATGACGGCAAGAGGATGCTGCTATGCCGGATGTAAAGGCGTGGTGGTAGGACCGCTTCGCGATGTGCTGGTCATTACACACGGTCCCATCGGTTGTGGATTCTACAGCTGGGGTACCAGAAGAAACAAAGCAAAAGCCGGCGAGGACGGCAAGAATTTCATTCCGTATTGCTTTTCTACCGATATGCAGGAGTCGGACATTGTGTTCGGCGGCGAAAAAAAGCTGGAAAAAGCTTTGGATGAGGCAGTGGAGATTTTCCACCCCGCTTGTATTATGATTTGCTCTACCTGCCCAATCGGTCTGATTGGTGACGACGTGCAGGCAGTTGCCAAACGCACAGAGGAAAAATACGGCATTACCACAATCGGTTATTCCTGCGAAGGCTATAAGGGCGTATCGCAGTCTGCCGGACACCACATTGCCAACAACGGACTGATGAAGTACATTGTCGGTACGGGCGACCAGAAACCCAAAGCAAAATATTCTGTGAATATTCTTGGCGAATACAATATCGGCGGCGATGGCTGGGAAGAAGAACGCATTCTGAAAAGAATCGGTTACGAGGTTGTTTCGGTGTTCACCGGAGACGGCGCGTACAGCACCATTCGGAATTCTCATCTGGCGGATTTGAACCTGGTGATGTGCCATCGTTCCATCAACTACATTGCGGAAATGATGAAAACCAAGTACGGCATCGACTGGCTGAAGGTGAACTTCATCGGCGTGGGTGCAACCTGCAAATCCCTCCGCGATATGGCAAAATACTTCGGTGATCCGGAGCTGATTGCCCGCACGGAGGAAGTAATTCAGGACGAATTGGCTTCCATCTATGACGATATGGAATACTACAAGTCCAAGCTCAAGGGCAAAACAGCAGGTATCTTTGTGGGCGGCTCCAGAGCGCACCACTATCAGCTTCTGCTGAAAGATTTGGGCGTGGAAACCATCATTGCCGGATATGAATTCGCACACCGCGATGATTATGAAGGCAGACAGGTTATTCCGTTCATTAAAGAGGACGCGGACAACAAGAACATCGAAACCATTACCGTTTCCCCCGATGAAAAGCTTTACCGCGAACGGTATACGCCTGAAAAGCTGGAGGAACTTCGTCAGGAAATTGAAATTGATACCTACGACGGTATGATTCCGGATATGAATCCCGGACACGTTGTGGTGGACGATTACAACTATTTTGAAACAGACGAACTAATTAAAATTATGAAACCGGACATTTTCTTCTCCGGTATTAAAGACAAGTATACTATTTTAAAAGGCGGAACGGCTTCTCGTCAGATGCACTCGTATGATTACAGCGGTCCGTATTCTGGATTCCGCGGCGCGGTGCTGTTTGCAAAAGACGTTACCATGAGCCTTTACACGAACGCGTGGGCATATGTAACTCCCCCTTGGAAGAATACCCCCATGCTGACAGGAACGCTAACGGAGAATGCGTAATTCTCAAACCTTGCAAAATCAAGCTTTGAAAGGAAGGATACTATGCTTGACTTGACTCCAAAGGAAGTTGCCGAACGCAAGGCGCTTCGTATCAATCCCTGTAAAACCTGCCAGCCAGTGGGCGCGATGTACTGTGCGCTCGGTGTTCATAAATGTATGCCGCACAGCCATGGTTCGCAAGGCTGCTGCTCTTATCACAGAACCGTTCTTTCCCGCCATTTTAAAGAACCCGCAATTGCATCGTCCAGTTCCTTTACGGAAGGTGCATCCGTGTTCGGCGGCAGAAGCAATATCAACACTTCTGTAAAGAACGTGTTTGACCTGTATGATCCGGATATTATGGCGGTACATACCACTTGTCTTTCTGAAACGATCGGAGACGATCTAACTTCCTACATTATGGATATGGATCTTCCGGAAGGCAAATATGTGGTACATACCAATACGCCCAGCTATGTCGGCTCGCACATCAACGGCTTTTATAACATGATGATGGGCTTTATGAGCTATCTAACAAAGAAAACCGGCACGTCCAACGGCAAAGCCGCAATTTTCCCCGGCTGGGTAAATCCCGGTGACACGCGGGAACTGAAAAGAATTGCCGAACTGATGAAAGTACCCTATATTATGTTTCCCGACCACAGCGGCGTGATGGATGCCCCCATGACGGGTAAGTACGAATACTATCCCAAGGGCGGCACCACAATTCCGGAAATTGAGGCGCTGGGCGACTGTGACCATGTATTTGGTCTGGGCGATATCATTTCCGTAGAACCTGTTGAGTTCATGGAAAAGAAATACAAAGTCCCCGGTACGCTCCTGCCCATGCCGGTTGGTGTCGCGGCAACGGATGCGTTCATCATGGCACTGCGAGAATTCTCCAAAACGGAAATTCCCTACGCCTTGGAAGAAGAACGCGGACAGCTTGTTGACCTGCTGCTGGACTGCACGCAGTATTCGTACCAGAAAAAAGCAGCCATCTTCGGAGATCCGGATATCATTATCGGTATGACGGCGCTGGCTCTGGAAATGGGCATGATTCCGAAGTATGTGATTACTGGAACACCCAAGGAAGAATTCACCCGCAAAGTAAAAGCCATGCTGGAAGCCTACGGCGTGGAGGACTGCATTGTAAAAGCTAACGCAGACCTGTTTGAACTGCACCAGTGGATTAAGAACGAACCCGTGGATGTGCTGATCGGCTCGTCCTACGGCAAACAAATTGCTAAGGCGGAGGATATTCCCTTTGTTCGTGCGGGATTCCCGGTGCTGGATCGTTACGGCGGACCGCTGATGCCGACCGTCGGCTACCGCGGCGCAATCCGTTACGTCGAGAAAATCATCAACGCACTGATGGATCGCATCGACCGTGACAGCGCAGACGAAGACTTTGATGTTGTCATGTAATTCGTACTTACGATTTCTTTGTAATTTGTAAATTTCTCCAAACTTTATACATCGCCGCACTGCAAAGAAGCTCTGCTTTTTTCAGTGCGGCAAATTATTTTAAACCACTGGAATGTATCTGTCAGAAAGGAGCATTTCCATGAAAAATCCAACGCAGGTTCTAGAAGAAAGAAAAGATTCCATCCTGCAAAAATCCTTCTGCAGTGGAAACGGCAGGGGTATTAGTTGTGAAAAAGAGAGCGTTTCCGGTTCGGTCAGCCAGCGTGCGTGTGTGTATTGCGGCGCGCGCGTGGTGCTCAACCCGATTACGGACGCCTATCATATTGTGCATGGTCCCATTGGCTGTGCAAGCTATACTTGGGACATCAGAGGAAGCCTATCCTCCGGTTCGGATTTGTACAGGAACAGCTTTTCCACGGATTTAAGAGAAACCGACATCGTGTTCGGCGGTGAAAAAAAGCTGTCTGCCGCGATTGATGAGCTGATGGAAAAAGCCAACCCGAAGCCAAAAGTTATTTTTGTGTATGCCACTTGCATTGTGGGCGTTATCGGGGACGACATTGAAGCTGTTTGTCGGAAAGCGGAAGAAAAATACGGGGTGCGCGTCATACCCGTGAAAGCGCCGGGCTTTTCCGGCACAAAATCATTGGGCTATAAGCTTGCCTGCAACGCAATTATGCAGTTAATCGAACCGCATCGGGGCGAATTCCCCAAAGTGCAGGGCGTGAATATTCTAGGCGACTTTAACCTTGCCGGCGAAATGTGGATTATCAAAAGCTATCTGGAACGCATCGGGATTCCCGTTGTTGCAACCATTACCGGAGATGCTTCCGTAGACCAGCTGATAAAAGCACCGTCCGCCACGCTGAACATAGTGCAGTGCGCGGGTTCGTCCACCTATCTTGCCAATCTTATGGAGGAGCAGATGGGTATTCCCTATATCAAAGTCAGCTTTTTCGGTGTGGAAGACACCACAAGCTCGCTCATTCGCACCGCCGAGGCGTTGGGAAACCCCGAGGCAATTCGCAAAGCCAAGGAGTTTACTGCGGAAGAATCCCGCAAGGCGATACCGTTTCTTGAAAAATACAAGCCGCGTCTGAAAGGCAAAAAAGCGGCAATTTACGTCGGCGGCGGGTTTAAAGCAATTTCTTTAATCCGGCAGTTTAACGAGCTGGGTATCGAAACCGTGGTTGTCGGCACGCAAACCGGCAAAAAAGAAGATTACGAAATCATTGAAACCTTAGTGAACGAGGACACCGTCATTCTGGACGATGCCAACCCCGCGGAGCTGGAATACTTCATGACGGAAAAGAAAGCGGATATTTTGGTGGGCGGCGTGAAGGAACGTCCGCTTGCCTATAAGCTTGGCATTGCCTTTTGCGACCATAACCACGAAAGAAAGCACGCGCTTGCCGGCTTTGAGGGCATTGTGAATTTTACCGAGGAAATCGACCAATCCATCAACAGTCCCGTGTGGCAGTATCTAGGAGAACGCTAAGAAAGAAAGGGTGGGGGACATGGGTGCAAATCTTGTGAATCTGAACGTAAACCCTTGTAAAATGTGTATGCCGATGGGCGCGGTAACTGCCTTTTACGGCATCAAAAACTGCATGAGTATCCTGCACGGCTCGCAAGGCTGTGCGACCTATATTCGCCGGCATATGGCAACGCATTTTAACGAGCCTGTAGACATCGCATCTTCCTCTTTAACAGAGCAGGGAACGGTGTTCGGCGGTGAAAAAAACCTGATGAAGGGTCTGGAAAACCTGATTGAACTGTACAATCCGGACGTGATTGGCATTGCGACCACCTGTCTTGCCGAAACCATCGGCGAGGACGTGGAAGCATATATGAAAAAATTTCACGAAACGCATCCGGAGGAACGGGTAAAACTGATCAACGTTGCCTCAGCAGGGTACGGCGGAACACAGTACGAAGGATTTTTCCGCGCACTGCGGGCAATTGTTTCTCAGGTGGAGCCGAAAACAGAAAAGAACGATTATATCAATATTATCACACCGATGATTTCTCCGGCAGATACGCGCTGGCTGAAATCCCTGCTGGATGAAACCGGACTGCATTACATCCTCCTGCCGGACTTGTCGGAAAATTTGGACGGCATTTCCGTTCGGAAATACGAGCGCCTAAAAAGCGGCGGAACTTCACTGGAAGAAATCTCCCGGATGGCGGGCGCACGTTTTACCATTGAGTTTTCGGATTTTGTTTCCGAGGATAGCTCTCCCGCGGCATATTTGAAAGAACAGTTCGGTGTGGATTATGCCCGTATGGGACTGCCTGCAGGCATCCGCGCTATGGATCGCTTGTATGAACTGCTGGAATTCTGCGGCGGAACAATTACAGCGCGCATGAAAACCGAGCGCGGCCGGTATCTGGATGCAATGGTGGACGCTCATAAGTACTGCGCGGAGGGCAGGGCGGCTATTTTCGGCGAACCGGATTTTGTGCTTTCTGCCACGAGATTGTGTGCGGAAAATGGCATAGTGCCAGTGCTTACAACCACCGGTTCGGTTTGTCATACTTTTAAAGAAAAGCTGGAGGGAGAAGTTCAAAACGCGGCAAACCGTGCGATGGCGGAACACTATGAAATTCTGGACGACTGCGATTTTGATACGATAGAAAAGTACTGCAAAGAATTGAATGTCAATCTGATGATTGGCAGTTCGGACGGCAGAAGGGTTTCACATAAGCTGGATATTCCGCTGATTCGTTGTGCGTTTCCCATCCACGATCGCGTAGGCGGACAGCGCGTTCGGACAATCGGCTTTGACGGCTCGCTTTTTCTGATGGAAACCGCCGCAAATTTATTTTTGGAAAAGAAAGAAACGACCTTCCGGCAGGAGAGCTACGAAAAATATTACAAAGATTCCAATGCCGCAAATCCCCCAACAGCAAAGGAGAATTCTGTTATGGATATAAAACAAAATACGCCGGATTTATTGGCGAAAACGGTTGAAGAAAAAAATGCCACACACCCATGCTTTAACTGCGGTGCGGCTAAAAGTGCAAGAATTCACTTGCCGGTTGCGCCGAAATGCAATATCCAGTGCAATTACTGTGTGCGGAAATTTGACTGTCCCAATGAAAGCCGCCCCGGCGTGACAACAGAAGTGCTTTCGCCCGAGCAGGCATATAAGAAATACGCGGTAGTGAAAGCAAAAGTTCCGAATTTAACGGTGGTGGGCATTGCAGGACCGGGCGATTCGCTGGCGAATTTTGAGGAAACGAAAAAGACCTTGCAGCTTATCCGCGAATACGACCCGAATGTAACGTTCTGCCTTTCTACCAATGGTTTAATGCTGCCGCTCTACGCGCAGGAACTCATTGACTTAGGCGTTTCCCACGTTACCGTAACGATGAATACCGTTGATCCGGAAATCGGCGCGAAAATTTATCACCATGTTAATTATATGGGCAAATACTACACCGGCGTTGCGGCGGCATCAATTTTACTTGCCAATCAGCTTTCCGGCTTGAAATATCTCTGCGAACGCGGCGTTGTCTGTAAGGTGAACTGCGTTACGCTCAAAGGCATTAACGACCAGCATTTAGAGGAAGTATCGAAAGTAGCCAAAGAACTGGGCGTGTATATTGTGAATGTCATGCCGCATATTCCGGTGGAAGGCTCTGCGTTTGAAAGCCTGGATACCCTGAGTAATAAGGAAATCAACGAAATCCGCAAAAAATGCGGGGTGAATATCAAGCAAATGTACCATTGCCGGCAATGTCGGGCGGATGCCATCGGCACGCTGGAAAATGACCAAAGCATTGAATTCCGCGGCTG
Organism: Ruminococcus sp. UBA1366; assembly: GCA_002306005.1. Classification (GTDB taxonomy): domain Bacteria; phylum Bacillota; class Clostridia; order Oscillospirales; family Ruminococcaceae; genus UBA1366. Next base: position 38,649 of record DBRO01000109.1, read on the forward strand.
TTCAGGCGGATGTTCCACCGAAAAGGAAGAAAAAGAACCCATGGCGATGCTGCGGTTTGCAGTTGCCTCAAAAAGCGGAATTTTGGTGGATTCGCACTTTGGCCATGTGGAGGAATTTTATATCTACGAAAGCGACGGCGAAACGGTTTCCTTTGTGGAAAAGCGTTCGGTGAAGAAATACTGCTCCGGCAACGCGGACTGCGATGACCATGATGACCGGATGGAAAGTATTCTGAACGCAGTTGCCGACTGTAACGGTGTTATTGCTCTGCGGATTGGTGAATCGCCGTCCCGCAAGCTTGCCGCAAAGGGCATTGCCGTGTATGCCATGTATGATAAAATCGAAGAAGCAGTCAAGTCCTGCGCGAAAAAACAAAGTGTTCTTTTCAGCGCGGCAAAATAAATTTTTACAGGAGGAAAACAAAAGATGGTTCAGCCCAAGTATCACATTTTTATCTGCACCAGCTGCAGAACAAACGGCACGCAGAAAGGTTTCTGCTATTCACAGGACAGCGTCAAGCTTGTGAATAAGTTCATGGAGGAAATCGAAGACCGCGAATTGACCTCCGACTGCATGATTACCAACACCGGATGTTTTGGCGTCTGTCAGCGCGGCCCGATTGCCGTGGTGTATCCGGAGGGCGTTTGGTATGGCGGTTTGGATGCCAAAGCGGTGGAGGAAATCTGCGAATCTCATTTTGAAAACGGCGTACCCGTGGAGAAGTATCGTATTTAACCCGAAAATAAGGGAGAATCCGCATGAAAATCATCGACAGAACCCTGTCCTGTCTGGATAAATTCCAACCAAAGCCGGAACAGGCACGGCGTATGCTTTCGCTGTTGCTTTCCGCCGGCGCGGATATGTTGGAAATCAGCCTGCCCATGTATCAGCTGTTGCAAGGCGATTTGCCGGAAGCAGAGTATATTCTGCGCGTAAATTTCCCTGAAACAGCAGAGGATTACCCCTTTTTCAAACGCTATGTTTGTCGGCGCGCGGATGAAAACGCACCGGTGCAAATGACGGCGGAAATTCAAGCAAACGATATCCGGGATATTAACCTGCTCAGTCAGCACCGCAGCCTGCGCAATATCCGAATTTGCGGGTTCGATGATGTGCTTACCCACAATTACCCAAACGTTTTTGCCCAGCTGAATAAAAAAATTTCCGGCAACATTGAAATGTGTCCGGAAAATACCTTCCATTGCGCCACAGCAATTGCTGTGGAGTGGGTGCTTGCCGGTGGAAAAAATTTAGTAACCTCGTTTGGCGGCGTCGGCGGATTTGCCCCGTTTGAGGAAGTTGTTCTGGCACTGCATATTACGAAGCGCTATAAGCCCAATCAGGATTACAGTATGTTTCCGGAAATGCGTGCATTACTGGAGGAAATCACGGGAACGGCATTTGCGGCACGGAAGGCCGTAATCGGGGAGAAAATTTTTGAGGTAGAGGCAGGCATCCATGTGGACGGTATTCTCAAACAGCCAAAGACCTATGAACCGTTCCCACCGGAATTGGTGGGAAATCACCGCAGTGTGGTCATTGGCAAGCACAGCGGAAAAGCAGCACTGGCATTAAAATTGCGCGAATTGGGCATTCACAGCGTTCCTTGCGACATGAATGAACTGTTGGTGAAAGTCCGCAAGCGCAGCGTAGAAATGCAAACCAGCCTCACGGATGAGGACTTCATTGCCATCTGTCAGGATATTTCGCATAATCAAAGGGAATCGTAGCAAAGTACCGCTTCTCAATAAATTGTAAACAAACCACAGGAAATCTGGATTTTTCAGATTTCCTGTGCTATAATTGTAAAAAGATTTGAAAAAAAGGTGATTCATACTGGAAAGAAGATTTATCATTGATACCACCTTGCGCGACGGCGAACAAAGCCCGTGGATTGCACTGACTCTGGAACAAAAAGTTCAAACCGCAAAATTGCTGGACGAAGCAGGTGTGTTCCAGATCGAAGCAGGAATTCCGGTCATCGGCGGATATGAGGTGGAAACCATTCAGGAAATCGTGCGGCAAAAAGGTAAGGCGCGGATTTCCGTGTGGTGTCGGGCAAAACAGGCGGATATCAAAGCGGCGGAGCGATGCCAGCCGGATATTATTCATATCAGCACGCCGGTTTCGTATGCGCAAATATACAGCAAGCTGAACAAAAACAAAGCGTGGGTAACTAAAAATCTGCTGGAAAGCGTGCAAACGGCATTGGATACCGGCTGTGAAGTCACCGTGGGACTGGAGGATGCCTCCCGCGCAGATATCACTTTCATGATGGTGCTGGTTGCCCGATTAAAGGAATCCGGCGTGAGTCGGGTGCGTTTTGCCGATACGGTGGGCGTGATGACACCCTCTCAGTGTGGCCGTGCGGTGAAGGATTTAATCCAGAACACCGGCATGGATGTTGAAATTCACACGCATAACGATTTGGGCATGGCGGTGGCAAACACGTTGGAAGGCGCAAAACAGGGCGCACGGTTTGTGGATACCACCCTCGGCGGTTTGGGCGAACGCGCCGGAAACTGCTCGCTGACAGAACTAATTGAAGCGGCGGACAGGCTCTATGATTTTGGGATCACTCGTTTAAAAGCCTTGGAAACACAAAAGCAGTTCTTTGCTTTAATTGAACAAAAAAACTAACAGGAGCCATGCAGACGGTGCATAGCTCCTGTTTTTTTATAACCTGTTTTTAAAATCCTCGTAGCCAAATTCCCGCACGGTTTGCAGAGTGCCGTCTGTTTTAAGCAGGTAAATCGCCGGCAGAGGCATCCCATTGAATGTATTGTTTTTCACCGTGGTGTAAATTGCCATATCGCCAAAAACTACACGTCCACCGGTTTGTAAAGGCGAATCAAACGAGTAGTCGCCAATCACATCACCGGCAAGGCAGGTTGGCCCACCAAAGCGATAAGTGTACGCTTTTTCATCCGGCAAACCACTACCCGCAACAGGCGGACGGTAGGGCATTTCCAGCACATCCGGCATATGACAGGCGGCGGAGGCATCCAGAATCGCCAAATGCATGCCGTTTTGCCGAATGTCTAAAATTTCACTTACGAAATATCCCGCATTGAGCGCAACCGCCTCGCCCGGCTCTAAATATACCTGCACGCCATATTTTTGTGAAACTCGCAGACAGCAGTCGATAACCGTATCCAAGTCATAATCCGCCCGCGTAATGTGATGTCCACCGCCAAAGTTTACCCAGCGCATACCGGAAAGCACTCCGCCGAATTTCTCCTCAAAAACTGCCAGCGTGCGCGCCAGCGTGTCGGAATTCTGCTCACACATGGTGTGAAAATGCAAACCGTCCGCACCGCCGTGGTATTCGCGGAAGAATTCCTCAGCCGGGGTTCCTAGGCGGGAATTTTCCGCGCAGGGGTTGTATAATTCGGTTTCAATTTCCGAATAGCCGGGGTTCACGCGGATACCCAACGAAATATTCTTTCCGGAGGCCTCTACTGTGTTCGAAAATTTGTACAGCAGTGCCGGAGAATTAAAAATAATCTTATCGCAGATTTGCGTAAGATATTCTATATCCTGCGGTTTGTAAGCCGGCGCAAAAACGTGGGTTTCTTTCCCGAAAGGCTTGCCCATTTCTTCGTAGCCTAGCCGTGCTTCAAAGATACCACTTGCCGTTGTGCCATCCAAGTACCGCGCAATCAGCGGATAAACGCTGTACATTGAAAACGCCTTTTGTGCCAGCAGGATTTTTGCACCGCTTTTTTCCCGTACGGTTTGCAGAATTTCTAGATTGGCAATCAGCCGGCGTTCATCGATGACATAGCAGGGCGTGGGGACGGCATACGGGTCAAATCCAAGTGCCATGCTAGTCCACCAACACCGGCTGGAAATCTTCCAACCAAGGCAGTCCGCACCGGTTCAATTCCACCATAAACGGGTCGGGGTCGAATTCCTCCACATTGTACACGCCCGGACGTTTCCATACGCCTTTCAACGCCAGCATTGCGCCAATCATCGCGGGAACGCCCGTGGTGTAGGAAATCGCCTGCGAACCCACTTCACGGTATGCCTCCTGATGGTCACAAATGTTGTAAACATAGTAGTGCTTGGGTTTTCCGTCCTTGATGCCGGTAAAAATACAGCCGATGTTTGTTTTTCCCACCGTGCGCGGACCAAGGGAGGCAGGGTCGGGGAGTACGGCTTTTAAAAATTGCAGAGGAACAATCTGCCTGCCCTCGTATTCAATCGGCACAATCGAAGTCATACCGACATTTTCCAGGCATTTTAAGTGCGTTAAATAGCTTTGCCCAAAGGTCATAAAAAACCGAATGCGCTTGATGCCCTTGATGTTCAACGCAAGGGATTCCAGCTCCTCGTGGTGCATAAGATACATATCCTTTTCGCCCACGCCGGCAAAATAATAAACGCGTTTAATTTCCATCGGCGCGGTTTCCACCCACTTGCCGTTTTCAATGTAACTGCCGTTGGCACTTACTTCGCGAATGTTAATTTCCGGATTAAAATT